>NZ_NRIQ01000021.1:0-58496 GCF_020224095.1 Enterobacter sp. CCUG 70166 | reverse complement strand
TGATTTATTCAACAAAGCCCTATCTTGCCAAAGTCGCTAGTCGCTTGTTTGCCTTAGCTTTAGATTTTATGCTTATGGAGGCGGTTTGATTTTCATCCGATACTTTTTCTAGCACTGGCACCACAGAGGAAATGGACTTTTCTTTTGAAATTTTGGATGCACCTGAAGAAAGTGGGCTTTCAGATGGTATAGAGGTATCGCTTCCCTCATTTTCAATCTTCACACCAAAGCAGGCATGTTCCTTTTGTACAAGGAAGGTTTCTTTTACAGAAACAGAATCCTGCTTTGAATTATCTAATTGTAGAGGTGTTAAATACTCCTTAAACTTTTGATCTAAGACATTCTCTAGCAATACATTAATAGGAGGCTTAGGTTCAGTATCTATAGTATTTCCATCATTCAGAAACCTATTAAGATCTGCAAGTGTTAATCTTTCGTTTAAACCATTTATAAAATTTGCCAAGTCAGGAAATAAATTATTTAATACCAACCCGGTACTAATAGCCGACCTAATTAAATCCAGTTGGTCACCCCTATGACAAAGTTCTGTTTTTTTCAAGAAACTATAAACATAGGGTGCTTTTCTTTCGGATATCCAGAAAGACCGGATCTGAATCCGGTCGTTATCTGCCTTATTTGAGATAGGGTATTTAGCCATGTTCTAGCTCATTATTCTGAATAAATAGTATCAGCAATTGCCAAAGATAATGCGAACTGCGGATTGTCTACCATGATAACTTTAGCCGTTTCAAAATGTTTACGAATAGCTGTTTCGATGAGATATGAACCTCCCCCAACAAGGAAAACATTATGAGGCCTCTCTTCGACTTGTGTAACCGCTCTGATTACTTTACTTTGCAACTTCTGTACCGCAGAGTTTACCGCATCAAAAACACCGTCACGCTTGTCCTCTGCAACCTTCAAAGCTGATTTATCATGACGATTATCAACAAGATGATGAATGTAAGCATTACTCGTATTCAGTTTCTCAGATTCAAGATACCTGCTGATCTCATCGTAAACAATAGAACAACCAATACGGTCAAAACCTTTTACTTTCGAAATCTGTTCTAATTGCCCAGTAATACTTGCAACATCAAGAGTAGTACCACCAAGATCAATTACCAAACTTGATTCAAATGAAGCAATATCCTCAATTTCATCTGCCCGGGTCACAGCTGGTAAAGATTCAGGGAAAACAGTCACAGACAAAACGTTAAAAGAATAGCGTTTACCGTCAAGATAACGCTCTACTGGTTTCATCAGATTATCTTTTTTTCTCTGAATATTTTCAATATTCGTTTCCCCTAAAGCAGTATAGAACTGGCTAAGTGGTAAAGTAACAAAGAGGTGAACATCCTGAGGAACTAAACCAGAAGCATGAAGTGCATGGTGAACATTTAACCGGCTAATTTCATCGTATTGGTGAGATACATCAGTCGATTCCAGTGAGTTACTAGATTCGCTGTGATGCGAAAACCTTTCCAGCCCATCAATAAGATAGTTAAAAGGATTGAGACCCTCATGGCGAACACGGAAATCTGGAACAAAACTATTTTGTGTAAGCAAGGGAACTAATTCGTTTCTTTCATTAAGACAAACCAGTTTTGCAGCTTTACTTCCATCATCGACAACGATTTTTAAAGCTTCAGTGATATCCTGCACTGATGGTGAAACAGGACTTTCAGATTTTAATAGTTCAGCCATAAAAACTCTCTTTTATTAATAGGACCATATTAGATATTAACTTTATACATTAATGGTGACCTATTATCAACATTAACACTATTAAAAAAATACGTAAGTCTATGTTATTTCAGCATCCTTCCATTTTAAATACCTTACCGTTAAATTTCCTGTATTCATGTATTAACCATGTTTATAAAGGAGCCAATTATAATCAGAAAGTTACTTTGCATCCTAAGTATGAACTGTTTGAGAGCCAGGACTGGGGCCTTTACCTGTAAGTAACAAAGGTCCTTAGGCTTAGAATCCAAAATGACGCCTTTTTGTAAAAAAATCATAGTTCGAAATACCGTATCATCGATGTAAACATACGTAGAGGAATTTATGGCAGCTGAGCACGTCCAAACTATAGACCTTACAAACTTCTCCGGAAGGATTTTCTTTCTGGCAGATCCTCATGGACATTACTCTGCGCTGTGCAACTTGATCCAATCAGTTACAAAGCCAGAAGAAGAGATAGTAATTTTCTCTACTGGAAATTTGTTTGACTATGGGCCGGAACCCATAGAATTGATGAAGGCGATAAACAGTGGCTTTTTCGATGGACGTTTTGTGAGGCATTTCTCAGCTGCCGGAGCCGGAGAAGAAATGTTAAAAAAATTGTTACCATTAAACAAAGACCGGAGAACATTTTACCCCAGCACATACCTCAATGAGAGATGGTGTGTAAT
Organism: Enterobacter sp. CCUG 70166; assembly: GCF_020224095.1. Lineage (NCBI taxonomy): Bacteria > Pseudomonadati > Pseudomonadota > Gammaproteobacteria > Enterobacterales > Enterobacteriaceae > Enterobacter > Enterobacter sp. CCUG 70166. Next base: position 56,079 of record NZ_NRIQ01000021.1, on the reverse strand, counting down.
GGGCGGAAAGTGGCATAAAGCTGTGAATCGTTACTATTTAGAGGAAGAGGTAAAAAAACTTCTTAATACCCAGCTTGGTACGATGATGCAGATTTTACTAAAAGGCGATATAAAAATTGGGGTTTGCCCTTCTGATTACGCCCCTATCCGCACATCATTCACTGATACTTATAATGCGCTTCAAGCATTCAACTATGCCAATGTGAATATTTTTCAGAGCCAGTTTCTATTCGGTATGGACCATGCCGTAATACCAATGATGATAAATGACGTCAACCTTATGGTCCTAGGTAGGAATCCTGTAAACAGCATTCGAAAAGCCCATGGTCGTACTCAAAACAATCTTCCAGTACTGATCGGTAATTGTTTGCATATAAATACTGGATCACTCTATATGTCAAAATTAGAAGACCAGGTAATAGTTGCTCCGGGTATACCGCAAACTGACTCACCAGCACTTACATTAGTAGAAATAATCATGAAGAACAATCCAGTTTTATTGTGTCATCAGCTAATACAAACAACAAACAAGTTTTATTCACTTAAAACCTATCCTTTAGAACTCGATTCGATTGAAAACAACATTGAGGTAACAAGATGAAGATAAATTGGAAGATTATCTCAATTTCAACATTACTTTTGCATCTTCACGCAGCAGCTGCACCACATCAAGAGAAAGAGCATAGAAAAGATGCTTTTTCTTCTGCCGCACAGAAAAGTGATTCACTTATATCTGCTAAAGCGGAGCTTATAAACGGAAGGTGGTTTATAAATGGTAAATATAGGCCTGTTCTAAAGACCAGCATGACCAAAACCAATTTCTTAGAAATCATGAATGTTTCAAATAAAGAATCACTTTTTATTGTGATACCAAAACTTGAGTATAATATCATTGCCAAAAATAAAATCTTACTAAATGAAAAAATTGCATTAAGCGAAGGCACATCCGGAAAAAGCATTGTTTGGGTCGAGCCAAAATCAAGTCTAACTATATCGTTTATAAATGACCTTGCTAATACGCCCCTTCAGGCTATCGTTTCGATCACAAGAAACAACAAAGATATAATTGCCATCTTTGGACCGGATCAGGGTAAAGGGTTTACTCTTCCCGGAAATACGTCTAATGATCAAGTGTCCGTTCCTGACTATTCTGACCTAAATATAAAAAAACTTAACATACCTCAAAGTGTTGGTAATCCAGTAACCATCAATCCTAAAGAGAAGAATTACCTCTTAGTTGGACAAGGAAAATATGAAATCTTATCTCTTCCTAAATATCAACATTTAGTATTTTCTGAACCCGTTTATATTGAGAAAAGAAAAAATATCCTCGGTGGTTATGGTTATTGGACGAAAGAAACAATTCTCTACCCCGGTGAATCATTATCTTTTATAACGAGCGCCAAAAACAATCTAAGGAAGCGGGATGATTAAAGTTATCACACTTTTATTGTTTGCATTACTGACTGGTTGTCAGTCAGTAGAAAGTAAAATCGAAGAACTCCCGACAGTTGGTTTTGACCCTATTCTATACAATAAAAGTGAGGCCTTTACTGACGGAAAAGTTACTTTACGTGTCGAAAGTTCAGGAACTGATGTTTGGCTTGTCGCCAAGAATGGAACCAGAAGTTTTATTGAGCTTTCAGGCCTAACGCTAGGTGGTAGTCGTTGTGCTTACAATGCCCGTAGTAAGCAACTTTTGCCCCCAGGCAGCGTAAGCACATTCGTAGTTCCTACGGTTGGAATGCTTGGACTTTGCTTCAACAATGAAGATCAACTTATGTTTATTAACCGTGCTTTTAGCAGAATCTCTCCCAAAGCAAAAGGAAAAGATTCGCTTTCGCTTTTATTTTCTGTTAGTTACGATTTTCCCGGAAAAGCGGACCTAATTACTAACCACGATTTTCAAGAGTTATATCTTTTATTTTTGAATGAGGATAATCTATGAAACAAACATTAATTGTTATTTTAATATGTTTTTGTCACACGGCTTTAGCATATCCATACCGTATCTATACTGTCCCGGAAGGGGCATTAGTAAAAAACATACTAACTAATGAATATCTAGGAAAAACCCCTGTGGTTGTGGACGTGAGCAATACCGAAGCTGGTTCTACTTTTGGGATTTCATTATTTAGACATGAAAATGTTGCTATAAAGATTTTTACAGTAATGCCTTCAGCAGAAAATAATTTTGCTGTTTCTGGACCTGACGTTGCAACTATGTCATTGCCGGGAAAAGCACCTTTAAACGTAGTAAATGATGGGAATGGCGCTTCTGTTCATATAGAACTAAGACCTTATATGTCTGAACCTGCGCACACCCCATATTAATATAACAAGAAATTAAAAATATAAATCATATGAACTGCATCATAAAGATGCAGTTCAATATTTATTCTGATACTTTTAATTTTTCTTTTATGAACTCCTCTAGTTCCTTAATAAAACCCGCATTTATCCTATTGAATTCAAAGCGAATTTTTCTACCAGTATTGTTTTTACTGATTCTTGCATACTTATCTTTGTTATCAAAAGTAATAAGATCACTTGTTTCCCATTTTGTGGAATAAGTTTTTTCACAAACACTTTCCACAGATTGTGTGATTTTTTCCATTACAACTTTTTGAGCAACCTGGAGATCTCCAATGTCTAAATCTTTTGTTTCCTCTTTAACATTATCTATTACTTCATCTAAAGGAAATAGATTTTTTTGCACATATTTCTGTAAACGAGACAAGCGACTATAATAGGAGTTCGGGATTCCTTCATAATCCGGGAATAAAGAGATCAATGTTTCGTCAATACGGGCCGCCTGGATTCTTTTGGCTACCGATACATGACTAATCCCAAGATATGCTGCGAGTTCTTCATTAGTAGAAAATCCTTTTTCTTCCATTTTTTTGATAAATTGAAACCCAACTTCTCTATATGAAAATTTTCGAGATGTTTGTGCTGCGGATATAATTGAATTTATATCATCTTCGGTTAGTTCATCCGGAAGAACCCACAGGGGGAGATCCTTTTCTGCCTTTATACAGCAGAAACGTCTGCGACTTCCTTCTATTAATAAATAAACCCCATCTCTTTTTACAGCGATCCCTTCGGTATCGACCCCTCTTTCTTCAATCTGCTTAAGAATATCTCTAACAGAATAATCTGTAAGGGCTTCTTGATTTCGTGGGTTCGCTGGATGGACTAAGGTCTCCTTCTCCACTCTCTGGGCTGGAACAATCACATGTTCCGCTTCAAGTCTCCGGCCCTTATGAAGAGTGAATAACTTTTTTATGCGAGGTGCTGTTTTCAAACCCGCAAGACCTGAACGGTGACCGACTTCTGTCCGCTTTGGTGCGTTTAAATATCGAGATTTATCATTCCCGATATGTTGCTCATCGCTCATGCGTTAACTCCTTGCTTAGCTGAAAAACTTTTTATTTCATTTATAAATTGCTGATATACCTGTAATACAGATTCTTCTGCGACATCAAGCTGCTTTGCGGAACAAAGTTCCTCTGATTTTTTGATATCAAGCACTGTACGCCCTTTGGAAGCAGCTGCCTTAAATGCTTCAGAATTTTTTATGTTAGCGGACATCAAAAGGTCCTGAACAGTTCTGATTAATTTATCCAAAACTATTCTTTCATATGGACTTTTGTCATCTACATTGACAGCAAGAACTTTGAACCATTTTAAATTGTCGCCCTTACTTGGTGATTGTTTAAACCTTTCACTTATTGTAAGCATGAAGTCTGTAGTAGAGGCGTAATCATATTCACGTGGTGACACTGCGACAAGAATCCCATCGGCCGCTTCGTCAGCAGCCCAGATCAAAGGTGAATCTTCAGGTGGAGTGTCTATAATAATCAAATCATAGTTCTGCTTCAGTACCGGTAAGATAACTTCCTTGAAACGTAGTAACAAAGACGTACGTTCTTCTCTAGAACATTGCCAGTATTTATCTTTAAAACGAGCATCTGTCGGAAAAGCCGTTATTACGTCCAAGTTTGGCAGATGCGTTGAAAAAGGCATATTAGTGATGATTTCTTCTTCAGAGAATCCTGAATCTAAATATTTTTTATACTCAGAATTTTCTTCATAAATTCCAAGGATTGCATCAATTGCTGTAAGGAAGACATCATCTTCTGAGACACTTTGAATCATGCTGCTTCCAATCGAACCTTGTGGGTCCCATTCGATCATTAATACACGTGCATTGAGTTGTAGATCTAAAGCAGCTGCTACTGCTAAAGCTACAGATGTAGTGCTTTTCCCTGTACCGCCTTTATGATTCTGAGTAACAATAGCTCTGCTAAAGTAATGATCGCGGTACTTGGGATAACCCAGGGCATCCATTATTTTTTGAACATCCCAGCGGGTGTAAAGATGATTTTTGTTTTGATAAATAGGTGCACCAACAAGTTCTTTTTCTTCTAAGTCCGAAAGTATTTTATTGAACGTTACTCGTGACTTCCCAAAAAAATCAGAGAGATTTTTTTTATTCAAACAGTGGTTATAGATCAGTCTATCAACACCATCAACACTATCATCAGAAACAGATACTCTTGATGAAGCCATCAGAGATTCCTTTAGAGAAATCTGCTCGCTTTTCATGCGCTGACCAACGAGGGCGATCTTTTCAAGTAAATTCATGGTTATGACCTTTTTGCACTGAAAACCGACTTTTACGCATATATGTAAACTTTACGTATAATGCGTCCATTTCCTTGTTATGCGTACAATTCTATCCTTAGTTTCAATCTTAAGCTAATGTTTGTTTACTTTTTTATGATTTTTTGTGAGCTTAACTTGCAGATGTGAGCTCAGACTCTCTAGTCCATACCTAATGCACAACCTGTTTAAACCACGATTCTTGTCTCCTTCTCTACGCTTTGAAGTTAAGAGCTCCATTAATGAATCTTCACGCCTACCCTATTTCTTGCTTAGACCCTAAAATCTATCTCACCGGTGTGCTGATATACGTTTCCTAACTGTGAACCGTTGTCGTCAGTCCAGTCTAAAGATATGAGGTGTTAATCTCTTGAGGAGGCACACTACGAATTATGGGAGCAGAGTTAGCAACCTCACCCCGAAATGAAACCCAACTTAAGGAGGCAACCCCAGTGTGGAGATTAAGGGGGTTAAATCTGCCAGCGGCTGACAGTGTCCCAGCTGCTGCTCAGTCACACCACGCCCTGATTTAATCCCCTGCCCGGTATTGTAATGACCGAAAAAAACCCGTGCACTGGTGTCGGCAGACCGGCATGCATGAATATGACGTTAATCTGTATCAGCAGGCACTTTTCGCATAATGGGAGCAAGTGATAGCAACGCCGCCCAGAACGGAATGCCAACATCAGGACTGAACCCAAGTTTGGCGATTAAGGGGGTTAAATTTGCAAGCGGATGACAGTGCCCCCAGCTGCTGCTCAGTCACACCACGCTTGATTAAATCTCTCGCCAGGTCTTGTTTTGACCGAAAATAGCCCAAGCACTGATGTCGGCAGACTGGCATATAGGAATATGACGTTAATCTGTATCAGCAGGTACATTTCGCATTATGTGAGCAAGTGATAGCAACCCAGCCCGGAACTGAAGGCCAGCATGAGGACAGAACCCCAGTTTGGCGATTAAGGGGGTTAAATCTCACAGCGGCTGACAGTGCCTTCAGATGCTGCTCAGGCATACTACTCTCCCTGATATAATCTCCCATATGTTCTTGAGATCGTCGGAAATCGCCCATGCACCGGTGTCGGCAGACCGGTATGCAGTAATGTGAATTTAATCTGCATCATCAAGCACATTTCGTATTATGGAAGTAAGTGTTAGTAAACCAAAGCCCGCCCAGAACGGAAGGTCAACATCAGAACAGAATCCCAGTTTGGCGATTAAGGGTGTTAAATCTGCAAGCTGCTGACAGTGCCCCAGTTGCTGCTCAGTCACACCACGCCCTGATAGAATCTCCTGCCCGGAAATGTGATGACCGAAAAAAGCCCGTGCACTGGTGTCGGCAGACCGGCACGCAGGAATATGACGTTAATCTGTATCAGGAGGCACATTTCGCATTATGGGAGCAAGCGATAGCAACCCAAGCCCAGAACTGAAGGCCAGCATCAGGACAGAACCCCAGTATGGCGATTAAGGGGGTTAAATCCGCCAGTGGCAATAAGATCCCGAGCGGTGTTTAAGAAATATTTCCCGAAGGACAATCTTCCGCTCGTACGATGAATATAGTGTTCAACCCGGGAGAGGGATCACTTAACCTGCTTAGCCTAAATCTTACGTCATTCTCTAAACGGAGTTTAAGCTTAATGGTCCTGAGAAAGTTAAAAGGACTACCCATAATGACGGTTTGAGATGGCGAATAAGGGTTTTTTCTGCCAGCGGCTGACATTGCCCCAGCTTCTGCTCAGTCACACCACGCCTGATTAAATCTTCCGCCAGGTCTTGTTATGACCGAAAATTGTCCGTGCACTAGAGTCGTAAGACCTGCATACAGGAATGAGGCGTAAATCTTTATCAGGTGGCAAGGTTCGCATCATGGGAGCAAGGGTCTTGAACTGGAGGTTAACATCATAAAATCCCAGATTGGCGATTAAGGGTGTTAAATCTGACAGCGACTGAAAGTGCCTTCAGATGCTGCTCAGGTATATTACACCCTGAAAAAATCAAGCATCTGTGCTTGCGAATATCGGAAAAGGCCATGCACCGGTGTCGGCAGACCGGCATGGGCAATGAGACGTTAATCTGTATCAGCTGGCGCATTTCGTATCATGGGAACAAGTGTTAGCAACCCTCTCCAGGACGGAAGGACACTATCAGGACTGATCCCAGTTTGGCGATTAAGGGGGTTAAATCTGCCAGCGGCTGACAGTGCCTTCTGATGCTGCTCAGACATACTATGCACAGATATAATCACCCGTCCGTCCTTGTGATTATCGGAAAAGGCCATGCACCGGAGTCGGCAGACCGGTATGCAGTGATGTGACTTTAATCTTTATCAGCAGGCGCATTTCGTATTAAGGGAGCAAGTGTTAGCAACCCTGCCCAGGACGGAAGGACACTATCAGGACTGAACGCCAGTTTGGCGATTAAGGGGGTTAAATCTGCCAGTGGCTGACAGTGCCTTCTGATGCTGCTCAGACATACTATGCACAGATATAATCACCCGTCCGTCCTTGTGATTATCGGAAAAGGCCATGCACCGGAGTCGGCAAACCGGTATGCAGTGATGTGACTTTAATCTTTATCAGCAGGCGCATTTCGTATTAAGGGAGCCAGTGTTAGCAACCCTGCCCAGGACGGAAGGACACTATCAGGACTGAACGCCAGTTTGGCGATTAAGGGGGTTAAATCTGCAAGCGGATGACAGTGCCCCAGCTGCTGCTCAGTCACACCACGTCCTGATAAAATCTCCTGCCCGGTAATGTGATGACCGAAAAAAGCCCGTGCACTGGTGTCGGCAGACCGGCACGCAGGAATATGACGTTAATCTGTATCAGCAGGTACATCTCGCATTAGGGAGCAAGTGATAGCAACCCCGCCCAGAACTGAAGGCCAGCATGAGGACAGAACCCCAGTTTGGCGATTAAGGGGGTTAAATCCGGCAGCGTGAGTAAGTGCCCGTGCTGTGTTAAAGAAATATTCCCTAAGGACAATCTTCCGCTCGGCCTTTTGTATAAAGTTGTCACCCCGGGAGCGGGGATCACTTTACCTGCTTAGCCTAAATCTTACGTCAATCGCTATCCGGAATTTTAGCTTAATGGTCCTGAGTAAGTTAAAAGGGCTACCCATAATGACGTCCCCAGATGGTGATAAAGGAGTTAATTCCGCCTTCGGCTTACAGTGCCGCAGCTGCTGCTCAGCAACACCACGCCCTGATTAAATCTCCCGCCTGTCCTTGTGATGACCAAAAATAGTCCGTGCACTGGCGTCGTAAGACCGGCATACAGGAATGAGGCGTTAATCTTTATTAGGTGGCAGGATTCGCATCATGGGAGCAAGGGCCCTAGAACTGTAGACTAACATTAGAAAATCACAGTTTGGCGATAAAGGGGGTTAAATAAGTTAAAAGTCTTCGGTGAGCAAATTGGATAAATTTTCAGAAACCAAACCGTTAATAATAAACTTTTAGAAGAATGATTAAAGGATATTAAGTTTTGTATGCAAAATGACACCAGTGATCTGTTTTCACTAATAATGCCGCGCTACTTTGATTACCTTTGGTAAACAAAAATGTAATTTACGTGATTTTCATCTTATAATGTCAGTATTGAAGTTATAAATTTTGTTTACTTAATGCGTACACAACCTAACTGCGATTTGTATTTATGTCACTGTTTTTACACCACATTAATTATAAAACCAAAATTTGCAGCACAGTGATGAACTCATTAAGTCACAACCTCATTTGTTTACTTAAGGCATACAATAAAAAACCAGATTCTTATGAGACATCTGGTTTAATTATTTTTGCTTGAAGATATTTACTCTACGCGGCCAAACCCGCTGCTACTTCTTGAGCATAGAGAATTTCTATTGCCTCGCCATAGCTACAATTCTCGCGGCTTTGAATTTCCCATAATTTACTCCTGTCAGCACTATCCGTAGTAAAACAAAGCTCCATTTTCCGGTCTACGTATAACCGACAGATCTCTTGGAAGTTTTCGAACCTGACTAACATCTCTGAAAACACCTTTTTGACTGTACGAATATTTTTCATACGTTCATATTCTGCATCTGAAGTAGAAAAATATTTATTAGCCTTCATTGCTTCAATGCTTTCTTTTTCTTGTTTCATGATTATCTTCCAAGGCGAGTTAGCAGTCAGGGCCCGGCCAACAGAAGAAGTAAAATAATCTTCAAACGACTGTGTGATACAGATGCCAGCGCAGTTTGTTTTCCTGAACCTACGCCATGCCGCTTCGAGGAAGGAAGAGAAGAATTGGTTTGATTGATTTCCGGCACCTGATGAATTATCAGGACGAATGTACTCCCATGCTTCATCAAGGATGAACAAGCGACGACGCCCATCTTTTTTGATGAACATTGCATGCTGAGCAGCCTGAATGATAGACATTAATACAACTGTCTGAAGGTGGGGGGTGCCTTTTAGCTCCTCCAGTTCCAAAACAATAAATCTGCTGTCGAAGTTGATTGGAGGCAACGTATCGGTAAACCGGTGCCCATAAATTCCACCTTCGCACCATGCTCCGAGTTGCTCCCCAATATCCTTTATACGTTTGTCTTCATGCTTCTTGCAACGCAGAGCAAAGCCGGTTATTGAACCGGTCCGACCTGATTTTCTGGATTCTTGGTACTCTTCTGCAATAAGCTGAAGCATCACTGATTGTTGATAATCATCGATAAGGCCTTTCTCTGAAGCCATAATTTTTAGCTGATTCAAAACCATTATGGTCTGAGCAACTTTGTCTTTTTCTGCATCGTTTGAAGTTGATTCACCGGTAAATTCAGGTGCTTCGTTAAATACATCGTCGTTAACAGTGATGTCAGTTAGGAAGGCAAAGGGATTTAGGGTGAAGTCAGGGGTTTTACCGAAATCAATAAATTGACTGTTTGTATATTGTTCCGCAATCCCCTGGTAAGAACGGCCCACGTCCACAACAAATACTTGAGCACCGTCAGGATCATCATCTGGGTATTCGTTTTCTAAAAAATGCTTAAATGTTGAGCGATAATGAACGAGGTTATTAGATCGCGGTCCAGCTCCAAGATAGTTATTGATTAGATATGCTGTCCAGAATGACTTCCCTGCACCTGACGTTGCACCAATAACCATGTTATAGCTTGCAGAAGTCTTGAAAATATCAAGTCCCATGAGTTGACCTTCACGAGAAACTAAACTCAGTACTGGTCTATCTGTATTACCTTTCCAGGGCCCAAAGATCGGTGTCATATGAGCCGCTCCGGTGTTGCTCACTACTTCGGAACGGTCAAGGTCGAAAATTGTCTTTGGGTCATTGCACATTGGCAGACATGACATAAATGACGGGAAAACGATAAAGGAATCATCTGCTACTTTGACCCGGCTTTCGAGGTAAAAGGATTTGAGATCGTTAGCTGCTGTCTGCACAGAATTGGCATTACTACCCATAACAGTGAAAGTAAGATACCCTCTTAAAAGCTTTGCGCCATCCTCAAGCTCGCGAGTTACGGCCATGTAGTCATTATCCATATCCCGCAGGCGAGGGCAGAATGTGACAACTGAAGGTATACTTGCCTGTTTATTAGTGATTGCTTTGTAGCGGACGTTTTCTTTTGACAACTTGAGCGGATCGGCAAACTGAACAGTCTGAGTGATCATAAATGGGCTGAAAATTGTCTTACGTCCATGCATCCAGTTAACTACTAACTCATACATACAACCGAAATTGACGTATTCAGGAAACTTTACAACGGAAAGTTGTTTGAAGTAACGATGCTCAGATTCGTCGTCACTTTGTGTGACTGATGAGAAATGATTTTCTGTGACTGTATACTTACGGCCGGGAACGTTAACTTGTTCATTAAGCCTTTTCATAGTGTTAACGTCTATGAAACCTTCAGCCCACCGGGAGTTCTTTCCGGGGTTTACGACCTTATCTATACAATAGAGCCAGTTTTCTGCATCGACCTTAAACGGATGCAATCCAATCGTAATTAACTTACTTACAAGTTCAGAGTAAAGTGAATCGATACGCGAATGTTCCAGCTCGGTAGGAAGGGCAGACTGTAAAGGAATCGATAGCGAGATCCATACCTGAAAATCCCTCAACATAAGGTTATCATGATCAGGTTTTAAAGGCTTATGCATACTTCTGTCGTAGTAGTCCAACTGATAACCATTAAGCAGATCTGCTTTAAGCTTATCGTTCCCAGTCATACGCCCACCTCGCACAGCTGACCAAGCACTAAGCTGTAAAGTCAGGTCTGGCAATGCAGTCAGAGATATTTGACAGACAGTATCTGTAGGGAAATCCATTTTGAACATTTCAGCAAGAACATCTTGCTGATTATCAAAAACTCCAGGGGATGGATTACAGATAAACATAAACCCTAATCTGTTGCCATCAATCAAAAAATAGTGAGTCCCTGCTAATTGATCGTAAACAGGGATAAACCCACCTAATTGATGGCGATTTAAACCGCTATTGTAATTATTGATAGCTTCCATATTTGACCTTACAGTTGTCTAACAATGCCGTTCGAAGAGACAGCTTTAGTTGCTTTTTGTTGCTGCTGCATATTTTCCCGGGCCGCATCCTGTACTTCTAAAGGAACTATGCGAGCTGGGTTTGAGGTCGAATTCTTGCCAGCAATCCATGTTTGCGGTTTTACGTTGACATAAACGTAGCCGGGAAGATTAAGCGCATCGTTATCATCGGTATAAGGTGCAAAAGTAATTCTCATTACTTTCCCCTGTTGCAGAACAGCAAGTGGTTCAGGAGCCACTACAGCTTGTTTATAACCTTGCGAACGGTATTGCTGGATCTGCCCAGGGTTGAGAGTCGGGTTAACGGGCTGGCCATTGTAAAGAGAGTACATATCCTTACCAGGGCTGATATCAGAATTAGGTGCAACGTAGCGTGGGGCATTTCCAGCAGAAACCGGATAGCTTGTTTGTTTAACGACTTCCGCAGCCGGATGAACGAAAGGGTTACCAGTTGAAGAGGCAGTGCTATAACTGCTAGTCATCCTTACGTTTGAATTAACCGGTACACCAGAAATAGGCCGTGGTCCAATGGATGAAGTAGGGGCACCCATTTTTAAAGTTTTATCGTACATGACAGGTAACTGACCAACTGGCTTAATTTCGGTTTTTGAATAAGCCACAGGCTGATTTTTAAGGGTAGTAGACTGTGGATATTTGACTTCCCCTGGAGGGCTAATTTCAGTTGGATAACGGCTGTCATTGACAGCCGATTTCTCCTTTCCCGATTCCGACTCTTCCCCCGCCAGTGCAGACAGATCATCTCGATTATTAGTTAACTCCATAACTTCGCGAGGACCTTTACAGATAACGCCCTTTTCAATGCCTGGACATTCGGATTCGGAACTACCGATGGAGCACCCCGTAAGATATGAGGATGTACCTACAACCAGAGCACTGAGTACCAATCTTTTGATGTTCATAAACTAGCCTTAATTTGTCTCAAATGGATTTTTTAAGAGAGGTTCAACGCTTTGGTTCAACCAGTAGTCGAAATCTTTTGGAATGCCATTACCAGCCAAACCATCCTGTCTGACAACTGAAGGTACACCCTGCAATTTATAAATTCCTGCGAGCATCAATGACGCTACCAAAGGTTCCGCCGGACATTCTTCTGCTTCTTTTTGAGAGAGCAATCTTTTTTCAATGTCGGATTTGCTTCCCATTAGCCAACGAAGAATATCGAGGTTGTTTATTTTTCCTTTTTCTTTACTACACCAGAGCCTTCTAAGCTCTTCTTTTGGCTCACCGGGTGAGGGAACTAAAACAATATCTATCCGATACTTGTCCCGATCTGCATAGAATTTCTTAACAAGTTCCATGCAACCGTCACAATCAAGTGTTATGAAAATGGCTGCTTGTCTTTTAAGCTTTGAATTTCCCAGAGGAATGGACGCTACAGTTTCCAGAGGGAAGGGGGCCTCATCAAGACTAATAAAATAGGAATTCCTGATTTCTTCTACAGTCAGAACAGGTTTACGTTTAATTACATCAACAAGGCTTCCCCCAGTAAGGGAGTATCGGCCATCGGTCGTTACTGCCATTAGCTGCGAACGTTCGTCCTGAAAGAGGTATAGCCCACCAGAAGGAATGTATATGGCATCCTTAGGTTTATATCCTTTCATTTTTGATAACACACCCGAGATCTGACTGGGTGAAACGCCACCTTCCTTTGCCTTTGCCATTAACGCAGCAGCATCACTATTAGTTAGGACCTGCTCTGAAGCATAAGTGACCGTATTCGCCATAATGGCGAAAGCCGCCATTAAAGGGAAAAGTAACTTTTTCACTATTGGGTGCCCTCTACTTCTTTGCATTATAAGAACTTGATTGTACCGCTTCAGAGCTATCTTCAAGTTCCATATAAGTGACGATTTCAACACTATCCGGTACAGTAACGGCAAGCGTTGCATCAATAATTAAATAGCCACGGTCACGGTAGATCTTCATTAATGTTCTGAAATATTCTTCGAATTGAGATCTATCATTGTCAGCAGTACGGCCTCCGTGATGCTTGAAAAATTCCTTACGTAATTCAGGCATGTCAAGCACTGCAATCTTGTACGAAGGCTGGGATTGTTTATTGAAGTAATCGTAAACATTCATAAAGCCTTTATAACCATAAATAATGACCAATACGGCAAAGGCGAAGAAAAATAAATACTTCAATATTTTTTCAATATCAATTTCGAAGGTAATTTTTTTTGTTGTCCTTTCTCGCACCATTTTTTTAGTGATTTCAGGTCCAGCTGATTCAGGCGATTCTTTTTTTTCTAAACTATCCATTTAAACCTCAGCGACTGGTCAGATTCGTTGGAATTGTAGTTCCGGTCTGAACGACAAATGTAATAGCTCGGCCAGGGCTAATTTCTACGATTGGCCACTGTTGTTCTGCAATTGCGGTGTAGTAATCGACGAGTCGATTAAGACCACCTTGAGCTGCACCAGCCCCGGCTAATGCCCCAAGTGCACCAAAATTAGGGGACTGATACTGAGCCTGTGAATTAGGGTCGATGTTAAGTGAAGATACCTTACTGGGACTTAAGCTACCGGCAAGTGAAGAAAGTCCACCGGCAAATGCAGCTCCTGCAATTGCGTTACCATTTCGGCTGATAAGCGTGCCTCGGATCCCATTTTTTCCGTCATTTTCACTTACAGCATATGCTTCCAGTTTTACGTCAAAAGCTTTCCCTTTTGAATTAACACAAGAGATAGAAGTGGCACGTATGTAAGCACGCTGTGACGCCAGATCACCAACAGCTGAACCCAGAAGGTTACAGTCACGCAAATCCATGGTGAAATTATTGGGCATGATGACATCTTTTTTAATACGCATCGTTACTGGCATTGGTTCTGATTTGGAAGAAAGGCTTGTAGGCGCTTCAAGCCCGGTAATCAGAACACCAGTGATAATAGATGTTGCCGGAAGAAACATTTCATCTTTTCGGGCAGCATGCCGCGCTTTGCTATCAACTGGCGCAGTACCATCACCTCGTACAGTCCGAGTTGGCGCTTTATCTCCTGCAATGACCTCTCTGCCTTCCTTGATTCTGTTTTCAGACACGGGCATAACCTGAATGACACCATCGGTACCATTAGTCTTAATGGAACTTTGTGTGATTGTTCTCATTGGGCTATTACGCGTAGGTGTGATAGAAGCGTAATTAGGGTTTACGCCATTAATCGGCGCATTAGCATTAAGCTGATAAGGAGCTGCCGGTGCCTGCTCATTAATCGTTTTACGCGAACTACCAGCATCCAAGTTACGATTGCCGTTTCGATTTGTCTGCATATCATTAATTTGCTGAGACAGCTGCTGAAGTTGAGAAGTTAAACTTGCAACTTGGGCTTTAGTTTCCTGTTGGGCTTTTTCTGCTTTTTCGCGGTCCTCTTTCGCCGCATTTTGGTCAAGTCGGTTTTGCTTAACCATTTCTTTATATACTTTCTGGCTTTCTTCATTACTCAATTTGTTCATTTGCGAATCATCTAACAACAAATTGGTCTGCATGTCTTTTTTCTGTGTTTTCTTTTCTTTCTTAACTGGTGTGGAAAAAATAGACTGGCTAATAATATAAACAATCACTACCAGCAGAGCGCCAATAACAGAAAGTCTGACGGTCTTATTTTCCCAGGCCTTTTTAATGTCCATGATTAGCTCCACTTGTAGGTTTCTGGAATCGTTTAATTTTTAGATTTCGTTCGCTGTCAGACATCTGAGGAACGATATAGGGTTCACCTGCTCTGGCCCAGTTTTCACGAACAGATGGATGATTCATTTCAGCTTTATCTATCTGGCTCGTTCTAGATATTTCATGTTTGTAATTAGGTTCCAAAACGTTACTTTTGTGATAGTCAAAAGCATTCTCCTCATTAATATTGCCCTCTCCTACAAATTTATCAATAAGAGTTGGATCGTTCATTATTACTGTCTGAACGGGAAAAGCGTTACTGCCATCTTCGATACTAATGGGTGCGTCCGGAACGATTAATACACTCCTTTTTGGTATATATTCTGACCTGTAGTAAAAGCTGGTTAAAGCAAATACGACAAAACCAATCACGGTGGCCCCAAGCAGAGCAGGCAAAGTAACTTTTCCCATATTATTTTCTGATTAGACTTGGTCTGGTTGTAACCCGGGCCTCGCGTTCCTTGAACAATTTATCCCGGACTATGTAAAGCTCTGTTTCTTCTCCCGGTTGCAGGTATGCTTTATCAAATAAAGCACTTGCAATAACGCCTTCTGCCATACACTGCTGATCAGCAACGATTTGACCGTATGGTTTATCGTTTTTCACAAGAATTACATCAATAAGTTCACGTGAGCCAACCAGTCTCTGACCGAGCTTTGCATACATATTAAAGTTACATGGTGACTGCTCTGGCGCAGGAATACGAGAAAGTCGGTCCTGTTGTAAACTGAATCCTGAAGGGACCTCACCAAGAGCCACAGGAGTCAATAAATCAATGATTCTTTGTTTATGATCGTCTTGTTTTGGATCCGTTGGAGCCAGTTCTTCTGACTGGGAGCGGGCCAACATTTCCTCATAGTTTTGCTTATCCAATGAGGTTTCACGTTTGGCTTGCATAGATGGGCTTAAAGATGTAGTAACTGAAATCATCGCACCGGGAACATCAAGCGGTACCAGGGTCAGGTTATAGGTCGATTCAGGTACCTGATCTTCAGACAACATAATCCCGATTGGTTTATCGGTATTAGTTGAAATAAAGACATCGCCACCATTAACAAATATGCTTGCCTCTTCAGCAGGGGTAGAAGTACTGACAGAAGCATTCTTGAAGCTGGTCGATATTCTGTTTTGAAGTCCTCGTGAAACTGGCAGTACCACATTCCCACCAGGCGGCACATTTACACGCTGAACTTCTTTATATCGGTTACGAGCTTCGACATAAAGTTCATCGGCTTTTGACGTGGCGGTCGCATTGGTTGCATTCTGCTGGGAAGAGGTACCTGTTGGTCTCCCATAGCTATCAATTGCACCAGATCGGGTCTGTGCGTCAAATCCGGGGAGACTAGGATTATTTGATAATGCTCCAGTAATAGCGCTTACCGCAGGCGAAGCATTGCTGGCTGGGGAAAGTTGCACGGTAGGGAGATCAGTTGTAGGTTTTTGTCCCTGCGCATTACCGGCTTCACTAAGGTTTGTTTGTGCACCTGACTGTTCAGAACCAGCTTGACCCGGAATAATGGCTTTTGCAGCTCCATTCTGAAATCCGTCAGCACCAACTGGCATTACAACCGGGTTATTAATTGTTGCTGGCAATTGGTATTCTTCAGCGATTACGCAGTTCGAAGTCGTGAGCATGATCAATGCTGTAATTGCGTTGAAGCCTAAGCCCTTTTTTTTAATCATCACTTGTTACCTGTAGACGGTGGCGGATTATCCAGCGTTGCCAGTTGCTCTTTGCCGTTTATCGTAATTTTTTTAATATTCGGTGTTCCGGAATATTGATTTACATATGCAATTCTTGGGCGACCATTTTTCATCCCGAGAACCCATTCATAAGTCCATTTCGATGATTCAGTTTTGTCCGGAACATTTACAAGTCGAGTCGTTTTGGTACCCCAGACATAGACCATGTCATTTTTTGGATCAAAGTAAATATCATTAGGCTTAAAGGTCTGCTCAACACCACGAGCCTGCATGATATTTATCTGCTCCTGTAAAGACTCACTCGTTTTAGCCTGTAGTTCAGGTGAAAGGGCATCGAGGACATAGGCCGTCACAAAGGAAATATTAGTTGGATTAATATTCCCTAAAAGGGTACTAAAAAAGAGAGCCCATTGTGTTTTATAAGATTCCGATGCTTTGTTACCAACAACCGTGATCTCTTCATTCATGTTTGGAGGGGTAACAATCGTCACTGGGTCAGTGAAAAAAAGAATCTTTGCAACCAATAACCCAATGACGGCTATTGAAACAGTATTAATGCGGATAAGTTTTGTATCACGATTAATCAGGGCGCTGTATGTAATTCCAGCACCTGACGCTTCAGCTTGTGGGCTAAATCGTTTTTTAATGTCCAAAAAACGTCCCTTAGCACTTTCATCTTTCTTTACGTATGACTGTTCAAGATCACCGTTTTCATCCTTTTTAGATTTTTTGAAAAAAGGGATGTTAATGCCACTTAGCATTTTCATTCATAGCTCCATCAAGA
This sequence comes from Enterobacter sp. CCUG 70166, assembly GCF_020224095.1. NCBI lineage: Bacteria > Pseudomonadati > Pseudomonadota > Gammaproteobacteria > Enterobacterales > Enterobacteriaceae > Enterobacter > Enterobacter sp. CCUG 70166. Next base: position 38,695 of record NZ_NRIQ01000021.1, on the reverse strand, counting down.
ATACAAATCTCTGATAAATGGATCGTTGAAATAACGGCTACTAAAAACTGCTTTACCTGGCAAAAAACCGAGCCACCAGAGTTTGTGTTTTAGCAATCCTCTTATTCCTGACTCAGCTGCTTTGTTATACGCAATCCAATACACAACCGCTGCTACAACAGAAAACCCGAAGCATTCGAAGATATTCCCAAATGCAACCAGAATGAATGCAAGCCCTAATTTTTTGGCATCCCAAAACAAAATCAGTAGAGGCATGTTGATCCTGAAAGGGAATCTATAGGTATGCTGAGGAACGTCGTTCTGCTTACTCATTAAAAATCCAGAGAGGGGGATGAACCCCCTCATGCATGATTAACAATAAATTACAGCGGTACGCCAGCATCCATAAAGGTGCTGATAATTTTCTCGCCGTTGGCCATTACCAGCATCATGAATAATGAAACCAGTGCCAGGCCCGGGTTAGGCTTAAGGACAGAGAAATATACGCTTGAGATCAACATCGCGGCTGCCAGAATTTTGCCCGGAGCTCCAGTCATACTTTCACTCATGTATGACCAAATATCTCCCAGTGCCCCATCATCTGAACCCGCATATGCCAGACCGCAAAAAAGCACGGTCAGCAGAACAAACAAAATCACTTTTGCGCTTTTTGTTTTAAAAAGTGCAGCCGTGTTAGATTTCTTTTCACTAAGGCCAATATTTAAAGAAAGTTCCATAATTACTCCGTGTAGATTTGAGTTCACGTAAACGCGAATGAATAATACTTTTTTATTCCGATCCTTCCGTTCGCATAAACCCCCTTTTTTTAACGTTTAGCGATTGGTGAATTTTTAAGCAAAGGGCCTAAAGCATAATCTTTGAAAGGTACCAGTGAACGCTTAGTAAAAGTTTGAAAGAGGGGAGGGGGTAAGATTACGTTAAGCTCAATCCTGAAGCTGATGAGACTCCTCAAGCATAAAAGTCACTTTTGATGGTTTGAAAAGCTCTAACTAGATATCGGGCAGGTAACTAAGCTTCATATCTAATCTTTTTTGTTCCCTTATTATCTATCTCTTGATTCTGAGAAGGCCGCATATCACTGTGCTCCCTGGTTCGGCAACTATCAGTTGGAGAAACTACATACAATCCTCGGGCCGGTGCGTCATTCATCTAAATGCCTTTTACACCTCTGGGCGTGAGTGGGACTTTGTCTTGTCCATACGAACATCATTCATTCGAATGCTTTTGGCCAATGCTATTTAAGCAAATGCTTTCTGGCTGAGTCCTTTTGCGAATGAGTCTTTGATATAACTGCATGAATTTTGGGTTGTTTGGTGTACTAACAAAACAAAGGCATTTCTTTGAATGCCATTGGAGTTGTGATGCTTCTGATATTTTTTTGATCTCATATCAAGCACATAGTCCTTCTGATGCCCAATGTCATAGATGTCTTGGACCATTCTCGCTCTTAACAAAGCTGAACTGTGTGTCATTCGACCTAATGCCATTCACCAAAATGCCTTTTTATACCACTGCATAGCTATGCTCGGGATACAGTGGCAAACAAAAGCATTTCAATGAATGAATTTTTGGGATACCGACATCAAAAGCATTTGTATGAATGTAAGAGGCGTAATCCACAAAAGGCATTCACGTGAATAGAGTGCGCACGAAACCATCTTGCTCAACGGCATTTAATGAATGGGCTAGCATGTACGCTTGAGTCAGAAAGGCATACAGATGAATAGTCAGGAGTTCGTTTGAAAAGTTACTTTTTTGCACATTAAGCCGAGATGTAAGACCAGTAGTAAAAGAAGCACTAAGCATAGCACTGATAAATAACTTATTTTTCAGCAGGTTATAACCAGTGCATACCAGATAGCTTTCAACCTTGTTTGGCAAGGGCCAGCTTAGGGCTTCTTTTGAAGATCTGAAATTGTATGTCGCGACCTTTCTTAACTTCTTGATAATCGAGATATCCGATAGATTCAAGTTCCCGCATTGCTTTACGAATTATCTGGTTTTGCGTACGAATAGGGGTTGTAAGAAGCAACCTTTCCCTCAACCGTTTCATATTAACGAACAACGTACCAGCTGGCATTGCTTCAAAATAAATATAGAGAGATTGCGCAGCTTCTTTTTTAGCCAAAATGTATAGAACCTGAAGGCTTAACAATGTCTTATGGTCGTAACGATACAGTTCCCACATAGAAGGATCCCCAACCAGCTCAACAGTATCGCTTTTTGGATCAATCATAGCCTTCTGCACCAGATGCGTTACTGTGAACCGACCACTACGAGAGTCTGAGAAGGCAAGCACTACCGATGCAAGGTTCATTAATGACTCTTTAAAGCGCGCACGAGTTCGTTTGTTGATGTTTGTTGAACTGATACCACACATCTTCGCAAACTCGTTAAAAGTCAGGCTAATCTTCTCGGAAGTAAAACCATATTTACTGAAAGCCATGATGATCCCGAGCCAGCACTTAAAGTCGGTAGACATAGATAGTTTGACACCAGTTATCTTGATGTCGTCATAACCCTCCGATCTTGCAATTTCCATACACGAAAGCTCATCAGAGGCATCAACTTCAAAGTTTCGGTCGCGGTTTTCTTTTGTGCCGACAGGGGTAAATACACTCAATCTCAGCAGGGCCACGGGCTGAACCGACTTGGACGAGTTAGGCGTCAGTTGATAAGTCTTACCTGATTCATTACTGGTTACGTCAAAAGGATGGATTAACTCGTTGTTTTTAATCATTAACTTAACTCGTCGGTGATAAGATTTTCATTTGGCAAACTGTTTATAACATATTCTTGCAAATGCTTTTTACGCATTTACCTAAATGCCATAAGCATTCCAGTAAATGCCTTCCTTATTCATTCAAATGCTTTTCGCATGCATCCGAATGCCGGATCCTTTCATAAAGTTACTATAATCAATGAGTTAAAGATGCCGTGATCTTTACTTGAACTCTATTGATCTTTAGTGATCTAAAGAATTGATCTAACCTGTTGAAAACAATGATAAGTCCATATAAAACAAGGAATAGCGCTCCTTTATCAATATCTACAGATCGCAAACGGAAATGAAAGTGGGTTTACTATCATTGTTTTATTCAAGACAGTTTTTATTTTAATTTTATTAAGCAAATTTTTTGAGTTTACCTTTTAGATGTATCAGCCCTATTTGGCAAATTTGAGGTTCATGTATCATGTAGTAAACAGGAGGAAGATATGAACAACAGCAAACATACAGTCATTGAAGTGGATACTAATCTAGTTGAAATTGAAAAGGGATTTAATCCCCGAGAGGCGGTAATCGGAGATTTGTGTTACGAACAAGAACCTGTCAAATCGATGATTGTGTCAATCAAACAAGCCTTTAAGGAAGGAAGGCAGGTTGATATGATCAAGGTCGTAAAAAGAAAAGGTAAATATTTAGTTCGTCAAGGTCATACTCGTTTTCATGGCTTAAAATTAGCAATTTCTGAAGGTGCTAATATTCCAAAATTATCTGTTATCTTAATCGATTATAAAAACGAAATTGAAGAATACCTTGAGAACCTCGATGGTAACAGAAGCAATGGGCTAAATCCGGTTGGGCAAGCTCATGCATTAGCTCATGCTGTTAGTCTCGGGTATTCGGTTGAAGAACTAGCAATGCGATATCAACGATCAACTACCGCAATTCGTAATATGCTAAAAATCCTTGATATGCCATTAGAGCTTCAACGTTTGATTAGCCTAAATCTAATCAAAAAAACGCTCGCCATTGAAATAATGTTAAAATATTCCAACGATCACAAAATGGTTTTAAAACATATAGAAGGTTTCTTACCTGGCGTTAAGAATATTGAGACTACAACGAGCAAAATTGTAGGCATACCTGAACACAATGCAGCTGGAGCAGGACCAGACACCTTAAATAAAGGCGGACCAGAAAAGAAAAATTCGGCAGTCACACGTAAGACTTTGGGTTTTAAGCGCCTCTCGCATAAGAAAACAGAACGGCTAAAATCTGAATTTCTTGAGCTTGTGGAAAGTACACATACGGAATCTATAACGAATACTCAAACAGAACTAAAATTTGGTAGAGATAGTGCACACTTGTTCAAAAATGTTGATAGTAAAAATGTAATATTTTCTGATGATGGTGTTCAAATAATCTTGAATGATGAAAAGCTAAATATTTTATTGTCTTTACTTAACGACGAAAATACAGCAATCATTCTTTCTAAACCAAAATTAGAAGAGCTTCTGGAAATTCGAGATCTCCTTAAGGAATAAAAAACCGAGGATTAGTTGAGTGATTAAACCTATAAAGCTGACTCTTATCGATAATTATAATGATTTGCTTCTAACTCATGAAGTCCTTAAACGCAACATGGAAGAGTTAGAACACGGTAAACGTTTTGACCAATTTCCTGAAGGGCATGACCACTATGAAAAAACTGTGAAAGAAGCTGTAGCAATCGTAGAGGCACGTTTGGAGGTGTTTCGAAAATGAAATCTCTTTTCTTTACTCTTGATGGTCATATGGTACCAGCCTCAGTGAATGTATCCCTTAACGGAGATGGAAATTATTATGCACCTATCGAAAGAGAATGTAACGAATGTGCGGGCACAGGCCACAAAGGGGCTGATGTATGTGAAAAGTGTCATGGGGTGCAAACAGTTGGACCCATTATTGAAAAATTAGTGGTACTAGAGCCAATTACCTTTCTCGATAACATTCCGGAACTGCGTGTTAACCCAACACTCGAAGCATGGAAATCCAGAAACCACGTACTTATTGAGAAAGCAAAAAAGGCTAACACTAAGTTTTCTAATAGTATATTGGCGCAACTAGACAATAACCGTTTTTTGACAGAACGCCAGCTGGATTGTTTCTTTACAACCTTTGATGTGATGTTGTCTGAAACTCCGGAAAATGAACAAGAAATTTTAAAACATAGCTACAATATCGGCCAGGTCATAAGCATTGAACTAACATTTACTGAAGTCAGGGCCGCGTACGCAAAAAGTAAAGGGAGTTATTTTTTTACATTTACTGGTAAAGTTAGAAATGACGGGATCGCTTTAACGGCCGATAAACAGGATCACATTTTATTGGGTGAACGTTATCATTTGACTGGAAAAGTCAGAAAATTCTATGATTTTGATTCGAAAAATTATGCTGCAATAACAGTTTTTAAGTTAAGTAAACTCCAAGACAGTTAAATGTTTTACTGCTTAAATATAGAGCCAAGACTTAAACTGTCGTTAGGACTCACTCACGTAATATTGTTGCTTACGCAATGGGTTTTATCCCTCATAAAGATCTGCGAGTATAAATCTTTTACATTTAAATTCCCCTCTATCACAACCTTTTCAATAGTAAAAAAATGATAATCTTATTAATTATAATTTTTAATTTTTTGTATACCAATACCATACAGTTAAGGCTAAAAGGTGATGATGGAGATGGACTTTAAAATGCACAATGATCTGGGTCTCGGTTTCATTTGTAAAAATGCAAGAACATCGTCAAAGCCAACGTTAAGAAAAGTTACTTTTCCGGTAAGCGCATATGAAACGTCTAAGCTTTCTTTAACCGGTTTTCAATGCCCCACAGCCTGCCGATTTCCTTTTTTTGTGCTATGCATGATAATCCATAACCATCTTTCGTCTGCATGCCCTATCAACCAAAATGAATGTTCAAATCATATATCGCAATTTTCTATCGACATTAAAGTACAAGATTGGCTTAGCCGTTCAAGAGTAGCGTTTATTGATTTCCATAATCTAAGAAATACAGATAAAACCACATTAATAACAGTGGAACATCTTGAAGCTTTACTTACTGTTATGTCAACTACTCTTGTCGCTTACGCTCCATATTCAAAAAAGAGACTTAACTTTAGCTTTCTAAATTCATTTACTTTGTCTAAAACTTCTCAAAGTTACACATTAACTTTCCCGGTAGTTCTCAGTCCGCTTTTAGATGCTCTTGGCGGTTTCATTCAGGAATGCATAACCGAAAAATTGTTAAAACGACGAAATTCGAATTTCATGGTTTACGAGTATCTTAAACGTTCAGGCCAGAGCTCTCATAAAGTGGAGGACATTAATAACGACTTACAGCTTAAAACTCTAAATATAAGACTTATGAGCGTCCTTACTGGGCTTTCTCAGCAAGGACTCATTTCATTTATTTGCGAAGGAAAGAGGGGCGACCGGAGAATAGAAGAGCTTCAGTTTATACCTTATGTTCAACGAACTCACCCTGAGGTATTAACTTTTCAGGAATGGATTAGCCCCGTTGATTAGAATTAACTCTATTTCAGCACGGCCAGTATTTCTGTTTCCGTTTTCCGTGTATTTGGCTTACTTCCTACGGATCGGTAAGCGCTGAGTCTGTGTATGACGAATCCACGCTCTTCATAGAGGCCCAAAGTGAATGGTGTCAGGCTATTTGATATCGCAACAGCAGCGCCTTTTCTGTGAGCGTCAACGAGCATATTTGCTAACAGCACGTGGTCGCTTTGGCTGAACGGTTTACCATCGTAACTGACAAAACTAGTTTTGCTTGTTTTGTCATATGGCGGATCACAATAAATCTGATCTCCTTCGCCGGTTGCGGCCAGAGTCTCCTCAAAACCAGCGGTGATCAGTTCAATACCTGAAAGACGAAATGAAAGGTAGTCTATTTTATTGAAGTCAAGCTTCAGTTCTGTATGTTTCCCCCAGGGCACTGAATAGATTCTTTCTGAGTTATAGCGGCACATACCGTTATAGCCCAGGCGATTCAGGGAGTAAAACAAAGCCGCTCTTTGAAGCGGTTGACCAGAAATACAGGTTTTGTTGAAACGGTCCCTCATCTCATAGTAGTCCTTTTCGACAAAGGTTTTATCCGCTAGGTTTTGGACCTGATTTATAAAGTTAGTTTTCTGTCTTTGAATAGTCCTGTATAGGTTGATCAAGTCTGGATTGCTATCTGCAAGCAATGCATTTTGTGCAAACATGTTCAGAAAAACGGCACCACCGCCTATAAAGGGTTCTACCCACCGGCAACTATGATCGTGTGGGTAGTGATGGCTGATGAAAGGCATCAGTTTCGTTTTTCCACCAGCCCATTTGATTATCGGCATGTGTCTGAGATGTCGAGTCAAAGTGTCTATACCTGAGAGAGAAATTTAGGTGCTGGTATCGTACCTAACCACGGGCTTTAACTAATAACTTAGGGAGCAAAAAAAAGTTGTTTAAGACGCACAGTTTTGACTTTCAGCATTGCGGATTTATAAGATTTTTCCTCACTGATACCTGAACTTTATGTTTTGGATTTATGTCTTTGTTTATGAAGCGATTTTGATGCCATCACAAGAAATGGGGAGCCCTCTTTTTTTGTGAAAAATCAGAATAGGCTCAAAAAGTACCTTTTTTGCGAAAAATTATGGATTTTTTTTTCGGTAGTATCCCCGCTACGCAGAAAGTAAGCAGAAAAATGTAACGGAGCCCCTATGAGTGTTTTACTGACAGAACCTACACAGCAAGCTAATGACAAGGTCTTTAAAACGGCCCATGTTGCCTTTTCAGTAGTTACTGGCACAGGTCGTTACGTCACTGGGCTTAAACAGTTCCGTGATGCAAACCCTGAACTTTGTACTGAAGTAAGTGACCAGAAAGCATGGGCTATCCACCCTTCAGTAATTCAGGTCACGCCAGGCTTCAACTCCCGCGAAATGGGAATGGGTGACGATTACTATAAGCTCCCTGAGGTTGAAGAACACATCTACAACATCAAGAATGCCTACATTCGAGGTGACTATGTAGACCCTATCCGAGTACGTGTCATTGATGGGGTACCTTTTGTTCGCCAGGGGCACTGCCGTTTAAAAGCCGCAATGATGGCATGTGATGAAGATCATGACATCACAATCCTTTGCGTTGAGATTAAAGAAGATGAAATTGGCTGTGAGCTCGCGACCATTGATGGTAACCGTGGTCTTGCGCTTTCTCCTGTTGCGCTTGGCGAGTCCTATCGTCGCCTACATTCTCTTGCTGGCTGGTCACTCGAACGAATTGCTCAACGTGAAAATAAAAGCCCGACGACCATCAGTTCTCTTATCCGCCTGACAACCTGTTCTGTTGTTATCAAGAAATGGATTCATGCTGACGCTATTTCGTATGTTAACGTGCTTTCACTGATCGATGAGCTCGGTGAAACAGAAGCAATTTCACGTATCAAGAAGATGATCGCGGAACTTGAGCAGGCCGATGCGAATGGCATCACGGTGAAAAAAACCCAACATGGTCAGGTACGAGTCAGACCTTCAGACTTCAAGCCAGCACGGATTCCGCCGGTTATTGCCACAAAAGCCGTAGAAGGCGTCAAACTCATCACCACCAGCTTATTACAGAAACTGGGGGATATTGAATTGCCGGAGATGACAGATTCAAGTGCTGACGAAGAAATCAACATTACGTTGAACCGCAGTACTCTGGAGATGCTGAGAAATCTTTCAAAAGAGATCACAGAATCAGAGAACAAGCAGCTTCGCCGTGCGGAGAATCGTCAGGCAAAACTTAATGGTGAGAAGCCAAAATACCCACGTAAAAAAAATGCTAAGAAGGCAGGGGAAGAGACCGATCAGGATACTGACCCACAGCCGGACGCAGAATAATTTACTTTTGGCAAAGTGTTGGTTTTGTCAGAGTCATTAAGGATTCAGGCTTTTTGCCCGCCTTTTTTAAACCTCCATGTATCGTTCTTGCCCCGTTTATGCGGGGCTTTTTTTTTGCTTCTTTCTATGAGTTGACATCTTTAAGTTTTATTCAGAGACATAAAAAACTTTTTCGTGTCACTGAACCTATTAGGTTACAGAGCGACGTTGCTATCCTGGTAAAAGTTTTTTCTAAAGGACCGGTAAAATGTCATCTCTTGATTCTGAAGCTAAACCCGATAATGCAGGTCACAGCGTACTGGCTTTAACAACCTCTCATAGCCTGGTGGTTAGCTCTTCTGAAACATTTCTTCCAGATATGCGCAAAGAGCTCGGCATTATCGCGGATCTTGTTGAGTCCTATAATGATGAACTCTGCTTGTTGAAACACATGGCTGTCCAGTTCAAAACCCACAATCACCAGAAACTTTATTCTTATCTCTCAGGCTACAACCACAGTATCTCTGAAGCGGATGCCTTGTTCGCGGAAAACGCTCTGAGATCTGAATACTGGAAACGCGTTATGGCACTCACTGATGTTTTGCCTATCATGTCGGATGCCAAACGTAACGAATGGGATAAGCAGTTTACGGCCGACCGCTATATTATGCCGCCTCAGGTGATCCCTGATTTCACAGCTGACGCTGTAGTAGGCACAGTCGTTGCTTTGCTTAATGACCGCAATCAATTTATTAAAGAAAGGGTTTACGACGTCTTCCAGTCTCTGAGCCGCAGTCATAAGACAAACAAAGCTTTTGGGTTCTCCACCCGCATGATCACTACCGGAGTTTGCGAGCCGTCTAAATACCCCTGGCAGAAATTAAGGGTGGATTTTAAAGAGTCTGGCATTTCACCACTGAGCGAGCTCCGCGTTATATGCGCATTCTTCCGTGGCGAACAGGTGAAGGCGATCCATAACACCAAATCATTGGTTGAGGCGTTGGTCGAACATGAGGGGTTCAGAAAATGGATCTGCATCGATGGCAACAGTATTCGTTTCAGGGTTTACAAAAATGGATCAATGCATATTGACGTCCACCCTGATATCGCCGAGCGGCTTAACAATATTTTATCAGCTATCGTACCGCTGGCATTACCTGCCGACCGCATGGCTCATAGCAAGAAATCTTTGGAGGCATTCCCTGTACTTAAGCAGTGCATCGACTTTGATACCCGGATGCAGCTTTCTGAACTAATGTTTAAAAATGACGGGGACAATAAATGGAGTTGCTGGACATCTTTAGGGTCTCTCGCCGAACGCAAATCTTCGAGTGTTGCCGCTGACACCCTTCGGTTCTTAGGGGCAACAGTAACAAAATACGATGTGACATTTTCCTATGATCCGTGTGAGGTTATTCGTTACATCGGCCAGATAGGGGAGATGCCTGATATTGTATCGCATCAGTTTTACCCTTCATCTTGCCGAATCAGCGAATATGTATATTCCCTGCTCGGTGCAGGGGAAGGGGATACCCTCCTGGAGCCTAATATTGGCCATGCGGATTTGCTTAAATCATTCCCTGCCGGTGTGATCGTTACTGGCATCGAGCTTGATACTTTGAATTGCCTTATCTCCCGGGCTAAGGGATACGATACGACAGAAGCTGACTTCCTCACATGGTCTAAGTCTAATCAACAGAAGAAGTTTGATTATGTCGTGATGAACCCACCTTTTGCCGATAACCGGGCCAGGCTGCATCTCCAGGCAGCTGCATCTCATCTCGCAGCCGGGGGATCTCTAGCAGCCGTTCTTCCATTATCTCTTCAGGGGCTCGATAACCTTCTGGGGGAAGAATTCCGGACGGAATGGATGGACGTTTTTGAGAACGAGTTTGAAAACACGACCGTTTCGGTTCGCATCCTGTACGCCGAACGTATTCAACAAGAGGAAGTCCTATGAGCAACCAACCCACCAGCCTGCCAGAAGAAGATATTGAGTTTGTTATGGATACCTTTCAGAGGAGCATGGGTAAATCCAAACCTGTCAGGGATACTCAAATAGAGGGCGAGAAACCGCAAAGTAAAGAGTCCGCAAACTCAACTGAAAACCCCGGTTATGAAGAATTCTTTTAATTACGCTCATGATATCCTGGTGCAGTTATTTAGAATGATATTTGAGGGATGGGGGACATTGTGATTAAAAGGCGTAACATTCGACGATCAGTTTATGGATTGCTTATTGTTCTTATCGCCGGAAATGTGTGGTTAGGCCTTAGAGCTGATAAAATTCATAAAGTGCGTTATCAGGATTTCTGGTCACCGGCAACTGTGATTAAAGTAACTGTAATGCCTTCAACGAATGAAATCCAGCTCAGTGGTAAAATCCCTAAATCGGTAAGAGTTTCAAACAATTATGTTGAGTACTCGTTACCGGGCACACTCTCGGACAAGACCATTTACCGAAGCGTGTTAGAAGATGAGATGCTCACTTTGCTTAATGCTGGAGGTCAACTTGAAGTTAAATACACTCTGGACAAGCAGACAAATCGAACTAAGGTATGCACTAAGTGCTTACGGGTGATTAAAGATATTAACCATCAATATTCAGCCACTGAGGTAAAGCATGGGCAGTCCTAAATTTGAAATTGCTGAGCAAATTAAAATGTGGATCGTTGTTTATCTAGTTTGCTTTTTAGCACTTTACTGTGTGTTAAGCGCTCTACATGCGCTTTATGATCCGCTAAATTTACCTGCCCTGACGTGGCCTATCAGCTGGTTCGTGGTGCCTGAAATGACAAGTTTTGGCAGTGCATTATTAGCTTTTGTCCTAACGCCAGGCCTTTGCTCTATAATTGCTGTTTTATTCGGTAAGTCTACCTTTAAAAAAGCTAAAACAAAAATATAGAGTTAATTAGATTGGTGGCTCAGGTTTATAAAACCTCTCACTAGAGAGGTTTATTTATTATTTTTGACTGAGATTAACAGCGTTTTCCATAAATGTATCAATAACAACCGTAAGAGACTGGCTGGTACCATGGCTATACTCAGGCCAAGGTAAAAAAGGATATGAAGAATACGCCATCAACATGATACTGGTTGGGCAACGCCAGTCCGTTGGAACACCTTTACTGTAATGGACAATCATAGCCGGGCGACTACAATCAATATCTCCAGCGTTTTTATCGAGTACGAAAGTAGCCAGAACGCCGGTGTCCTTCTGGGATACGAAAACAAGGCTGTCAGTAAAAATAAAGGCCATTAAGGAAGAGGCCAGGAAAGCGCCAGTAAATAAGGACTTCTTCTCTTTCCAAACGCGTCGAGCATATAACCCCATTAGCGCTACCGCTGAAACCATTCCGGACCACTGAGCACCCAAAGAAAAATCTGTTACTGTTTTAGATGTCATACTTTCATTAATAGTAATCATTGCGACAATGAATGGTGATGCAATTCCAAGTGTTGCTAGGACTATCAGCGATATTTCAGACCGGTTTTCTTTAGCGGATCCTTTACTTATTGCAGACATTGCTCTGAACATAACGAATGTACTGTTGAGCATCAGAAAACAGCATAAGAGCATGTATAACATTGGGTTTCCTCAACCTAGAAGTGATGGTTACCCTGTTATTTTACATAAATTTGACTCAACAGATGCTTTTAAAATCTCGCTTCCTTGAATTTAAAAACATATCAGCACAATTGGCAAACATAAAGGAGCAGCGTCTATCAAAAGTTACTTTTATGATTGGTTGAATACTCATTTTGAAGGCTAAAATCCAAAAAAGTGGGTACAAAAAGTTACTTTTGCGTCATCCAGATGCACTGCCGCCATTTTGCATTCTGTACGTTGGTTGCTTTCTCACTTGATGTCTCTTTTAACAGGCAAATTATCACTTTATCCGACCGGACCTTGTAGGCTGAATCCGTAGAATAAGGCTATAACCTATTCCCGGAGCATCATATGCGTAAAACTCTAATTGGCTGCATGGTTGCAACTGCCCTTGCTACTGTATCTTCGGCACATGCTCAGGTATTTAGCTACTCATTTACAGATACCAATAAGGCTGTTCGGAATATTAAGCCTGCAACACAAACATATCTTAATCCCGCTGGTGTTTTGACTCTGAACTTGATATCGGGTCTTGATCGGTACGAGCGAGTGACGGTCACACGAGACAGCGATAAAAAGGTTATGTATTCCTCCGTCTCGACCAAAACGAGCGTTGCAGATCGTATCGTTGCTGCCGATGGAACAGAATACTATGGAAAGGATATGGTTCTACCGGCGCTCGGAGAAGGGACCTTTACTGTAGTCAATGAAACTCTGGATATTCGCCAGACTGTAGTGAGCACATCTACTTATCATTTCATCGTTGATACAACTCCTCCACGCTATAAGAGTATTTATCCGAGTCAAAACGCAGGTTACGACATGGTACTTTCTGGGCCACTTTGGGAGTTGGGCCGAGGCGGTAGTGGCCAGTTTTCTATATTTGCAGACGGTATTGAGGATGCTAGTGGAATTGCCAAGATCCGTCTTGTCATTAAACGAAGTAATGGTTCTGTGGTCTCCGACAATAACCTGAGTTATGACACAGCCAATAAACGTGCGTTCTATCCGTGGATTAAAGATATGAACACCCAGGCTGGCATGCCCTCAAGTGATCTTGATGAAGAATTCACCTTCAATTTCATCGTTACGGACCTGGCAGGAAATACGCTTAACATTCCTCCCCAGCGGTTTTTATATGACGATCAAATGGGAGAATTTACGCCATTTGCAGTTCATGACTCACGTGTAAGCACCAGTGTTGTACCCGGCATTTCTTCGGGATACGTCCCGTTTAAACGAGGCCTTACAGTGCTGGAAAACCCCTACAAGTTGGTTATACGTATCCCAAGAACTAACTGGAAGCCATATCGAAATGGTGGCATGAGCATTACCAATAACTATGGCGGAGTACAGGTCCTTTCCGAAGATGCCACCTATGTCTACGTGGAAGTTAAGCTGCCACAGGGTGCCTTAGATGGAAACTACTATAGACCTGTGAATACATATCAATGGTCTGGAGGAGATCTTGGTCAGTATGCCAGCTGGCTCAACTGGGATCCTGCCTCTGTAAAGAGTCCGGCTTGGGGAAGTTCACCCATAGAACGACAAAAGGCTGATGGAACATGGTTCAACAGCGTAAACTGGAACCTGTTCAAGGCATCTGATATGCCTATAAAACTTACTAATATCCGGTTCAATGTACAGGCTAGGCCATATGATCAAAAAATCACTGGCGGAGCAACATGCAGTATTCCAGCTGGCTCAACAACCTGTACCGTCTCTTTGCCCCAGGATATTATAAATGGCACTACCGGCTATCTTCATAGTGGCTATGAAGTAAGGTCAACCACCGAAGCAACCTTCTTTGCCCCTATATGGGAGAATATAGCCTGGCATACACTGGGTCCCTCCGTCACTGGATTTGATTACATTGAAACCACCAACATTCTCCAGGTTTACGTGAATCAACCTGGAGATGGTTCATATTTCGACCATGTTTATGTAAATCGAGTTTGGTTGTCAGATAAAAACCGTAACAACGCAGAAATAAGCGTAACCGGCAAACAAACAGGTAGAAATATGGCGTCTGGGAACTACACGTATGAGTTCAACATGAAAGAGGTACCAGAAGGCAGTTATAACGTGGTAATTAATGCCCAAGATACATTCAACAATACCGGTAACCTCCCTTATCAAACTGTTGTCGTTGATAATACAGCACCATCTGTAAGTATTAGCTACGAAGGAAAACCGATCAGCAAAAACGTAACAGTATATGGGCTGGAGAACGTCCGTATACAGCTCACCGATGCTCTAACTAAACCATCCTTAAGCCGTATGACTCTTCGCGGTGGCCCTGTTTCTGATGCGGTGGAATTGTCTTGGGTGAATCTGGGAAACAACCTGTATGCACCTAATTATCCCAAGATCTTTCCGTCTCTTAATGAAGGCGAAACATACACTCTCACAGTTCAGGCCAAAGATGAGATGAACAACGTTAAAGAAAGCTCAGTCGAATTTAACTACCTTCCAAACAATCTCGTCAGGCTAGAGAATCTGAAAACCTTAGCTGTCAATGCTTCTCTCAAAACATCTGACAATACTCCTCTGGCTGTTCTGTATGCCAGCCAGCTGCGTAAAAAGGATGGTTCAATCGCTACAGGGCTTCAGGACGCAGTGCTTACTGTCCGTAAGGACGCTGCATTCGGCGTGACTGTAAATGGTGTTTCTGCGATGCCAGGTGAAAGCAAAGAGCTTCAACTGGATTTGGGGCTCGGGGACAGCCGTAGCTTTCCTATTTTCCCTGCTGTATCCGGCCTTACAGGCAGATCTGAGTTCATGATTAACATTGAAGAATTAAAATAAAGCAGGGCTGTTTTGCTGAAGCACAACGGCCGTCTTCTGATGCGCCGTAGCCCATGTTGTTGCAAATCAGTCCGACGTTCATTGCGTAAGTAACGCTTACTGCGGACCATGGTAGTGATTAGACTCACTACCATGGTCATTTCACCACATATCTTCTCTGCATTGCTCTTGTTGGGCAGACTAGTAACTCGTCACTAAATTGCAGCTTTTGTCTTGCTAAGTCGCTGGTATAACTGCACTACGAAATCGTCAAAAGATTTTATCCCTCATGTAGATCCAATAAATGATCCCAAAGGTGCCAGAGAGTACAAAGAAGATCCCGGTACGCTGTAGGCCGCATGGTTACTGGGCTGGAGCATTGTCACTGACAACAGTAGCGACATAAGTGACAACGGGAGTGACTTAAAAGACAATGGTAGAGACTATTTCGACGTTGGTAATGATTTTAAGTGACAATGGTAGTGAGGTTAGACTTAAACTTCCACTGTAAGGTAAGGTGACTCGCATTATTTAAATAAATTATTACTTTCAATTACTTGCGACACGAGTCTGCATGTATGCTTCTATTTCTCAAAAATTTATCCACCGAAAATGCCTGTGGCTGTGATTTAGCTTTGACGACAGTTTTTATCAGGGAGGCAAGTTGAGACCTGTATAAGAACTAAGCATTTATTTATCCCCATTTTCCACAAGGTAGTTCCAATAATTAGTACCTTAGTGTTCCTGATAGATCAAAAGAGATCCCCGCTGCCTCCAGGCCAGACGGCACAAGGCCTGAGACGTGATCAGTGACAACAGTAGTGATTATTTTGACATTGGTAGTGATTATTATAACGTTGGTAATGAGTTTTTTGACATCAGTAGTGATCAGAGCGACAATAGTAGTGACTTTTCATTAGATCTTTTTAACTTGATCTGATCCGTTGTTGATAAGAGTTGCAGGTCATTGTATGCAAAGAGTTTTTGCCAAGTTTTAATGAGTGGAGTCGTTTTTTTAGGTAGAACTTATGCACAGATATGGATCATCACAATGATCCATCCAGTGACATAGAGTTCGCTGGGGCTTACTATTCACCAATCTGTTTACACATTCAGTGATAACTTATTATGACTAAAGAGAAAGATACTGAGCAGCAGGACCTGGTCACCAGGGCTTTCTCTGTTAGAGAGAAAGAATCAGGTAAAGACATCATTTTGCGTCCTAACAGCAACCGTACGGTGCAGTCTATTGCTTTGATGCGGCTCGGGCTGTTCGTCCCATCACCAAAGAGTGTGGGGCGTCAAAATCGGGAATATAAAACGGTTGGCTTTGACGCAACGAAAGAGTTACAGACGCTCTCTTTAATGGAGAGCGAGGGGTTCACCAATATTTCAATTGTCGGTGAGCGTCTTGATATGTCAGTAGATTTTAAGACGTGGATGGGCATCATTCGAACCTATGCCAATCATCCGATTAACAATGACACGATAAGCTTAAAATTCACTGAATTCCTCAAGCTATGTACGCCTGAAAATTATCGCTCATCTACAGCGTCCAGAAAACGTATAGACGCCTCCTTACGCAGGTTAGCATCCGTTACCTTGTCGTTCACCAGTAATAACTCGTCCAAAGTCTATACAACGCATCTGGTACAGTCTGCCCTGTTAGACCCGGAATCAGATCAGGTTGTCCTTCAGGTTGATCCTAAGATTTTCGAGCTCTATCAATACGATCATAAGGTTTTGATGCAGCTGAAGGCAATTAAGGAGTTGGCCAAGAAGGAAAGCGCCCAGGCTCTCTATACGTTCATAGAGTCATTACCGCCAAATCCTATACCGATATCCCTTACTCGGCTGAAAAATCGTCTGAACCTCAAAACACGAGCAAATAGTCAGAATGCTACCGTGAGAAAGGCTCTTGAAGAGTTGGCATCGATAGGATACCTCCAGTACACCGAAATTAAGAAAGACGGAAAAGTATACTTCCAGATTCATAAGCGGGATCCCGATCTGAATTTGAACAATACTCAGCCTCCTTTAGAAGTGGTTGAAGATGAAGAAGAGAACTCAGGGTCTTCTGTTTTAGAAGGTGAGTTATGCCCACCAGCTGACCCGATAGACGGCGATGATGTTCTTACCGTCCATGATTTAACCGCTGAAGAACTGCGCTATATTCGTAGTCTTCGAAGCCAGAAAAAGAACAGCAACGCCAGCTAAAGTTAACCCGGCGGTTCAGGCTCCGGGTGCTAAATTACTTCTTCGATTTTCGTTAGTCCCAGCCCGCTCTTTCACGTCAACGGTAATGAGTCAAAAGTCATTACCGTTGTCATTGTTCTCTACCACCCTATGTAGATCGAGATTGCGAATTCAACGCTTTCTCCTGAGTCACCTGTTAACACCCGGTTTCTACGCTTTACTTCATTGGCCAGTACATCCAACGGAAAATATCGTAACGGGGTGACAATGGCAGTGAGTTGACCCACTCACTACCATCGACATTCAAATCCCGGCTTCTCTGGTAGCTATAGTGACAATGGTAATGATGTGTACCTTACTGGCATTGTCATTGTCCTCCGAGTGTGCGTTCAGCTTTGGGAGGACACCGGAACTTAATGCGGCGAGTCACGGCCATTGTGAATCTCGATTGGATTGGCGAATACGGCTTCCGGTTGGGCCAGATGTCAATGGTTATGCTTCATCCAGCTCATTACTGTAGTCATTGCCGTTCAGCTGAGCTGATGCTCCTCTCATTCTATGTGGCGACAACGGTAGTGAGCCCAGAAAGTGACTACCGTTGTCATGGCCGTCCAGTAGAGCGGGTCAACCTCTTAAATCACAGGGTGACAACGGTATTGAGCCCAGAAAGTCACTACCGTTGTCATGGACGTCTGGTTAAGCGGATCTACCTCTCAATTCACAGGGTGACAATGGTAGTGAGCCCAGCAAGTCACTACCGTTGTCATAGTCGTCCCGTTGAGCAGATCAACCTCTTAACTTACAGGATGACAACGGTAGTGAGCCTATTAAGTCATTACCGTTGTCATTGCCATCCAGAAGAGCGGATGATCCTCTCAATTCATACGGCGACAATGGCACTGAGCCCAGCAAGTCACTTCCGTTGTCATAGCCTTCCAGAAGAGCAGATGAGCCTCTTAATTAACAGGGTGACAACGGTAGTGAGCTCATTAAGTCATTACTATTGTCATGGCCGTACAGCTGAGCTGATCATCCTCTCAATTCACACGCCGACAATGGTAGTGAGCTATTAAAGTCACTACCATTGTCATAGACGTCCAGTTAAGTGGACCATCCTCTCAATACACACGGTGACAACGGTAGTGAGCCATTAGAATCACTACCGTTGTCATTGCTTTTCAGGTGCACTGATAAGGCTCTCAATAGACACGACGACAATGGCAGTGAGCAATTAGAGTCACTTCCGTTGTCATTGCTTTCAGCTGAGCTGATAAGGTACGTCATTTACACGATGACAATGGCAGTGAGCCAATCGAGTCACTACCGTTGTTAATGCCGACCAACCGAGGGAAGGGTCCGCTCAAAGAACTGAGTGACAACAGTAGTGAGATCATCCAATCACTACCATTGTCAGCTTAAACCTGTAGGACGAAGAGGCTTGTCCGATAAAATGACGACAATGGAAATGAGCCTATCCATCACTACCACTGTCATTAAAGTCCAGCGGTTCAACGTTAATCAGTAGCTCCGGATGACAATGGTTGTGAGTCAGGCAATTCCCAAGCATTAAGTGACAGCAGCGTAACACCTCTAAGCTCACTCCTGTTGTCAGGGGTTAGGGTATTGAGTCTCTACCGTCGTCAGTGTTTCTGAGACACCAGTATTGCAGATCACTACAATTGTCACTTAAGTATCGACGGGGGAATAGATGCAAGTGACTGGCTAACCAGTACCAGTTTAGATTCAAAACGATCCCATCTTTGTGGATGCACTTGAGTAAGCTCGTATGACGATATGTCAGAGAAGTGACAACGGGAGTGAGTTGCCGGACTCACTACCGTTGTCATCCCCGGTTGAAGGAAGAGGATCCCCGGGGCTGTATATTTACCGGGTATCCTTACTCAAGGGTTTCGACACTCACTCCCATTGTCGTAATCAACGAGTGTGCATTGTCTTTTAAAAGCATCGCTGGAAACGTACGATTAAAGTAACTTTTCTTTCGGTTCTTCCTTGCGAATCTCTGAAGACGTACTGGCTGATCGGAGTCAAGGAGGGCAGTAAAATTGAAGCCGTCAGTTTTACTGTCGGCTCCGGGTAGTTACTTCAACTCGTCGATCTGAATCATGAATTCTGAGGTGCCAACTTTCCCATTTTCGGAAGGATAAACGGGTAACAGAAGATTATCCCCCTGGCCCATATCTATTTGCACCTCAACTGACTCACCTGGAGCCGCCTGTGCCCCGTTAAATTTAATACCGAAGGCTGCATCCTTCCGCACAGTCAGCGTTGCGTTCTGGACCCCTTTAGCAATTTCTCCATTTGTCTTACGCAGAACGTTAGTGGACAGGTACGCAAGGGGTACGCCATCTGTCGTTTTGAGAGGCGAACTGACCGATAATGTGCGTAGATTATGTAACTGCACAAGGTTATTCGGTAGATAACTGAACTTCTGAGTATAGGTTTTGGTATTCGACTGACTATCGGCAACTGTTACGCTAATTGAATAATTTTCAGATGGTTCGAAATTTGGGAACAGCCTCGGATACTCAGGCATGTATGTATCTTTGCCTGCCGGTGACCACGTAAGCTCAACGTTATCAGCTGTGGGGCCACCTACGAGCTGAAGACGGGTTATCCTCGGGGTTGTCAGATTATCTGCCAGAGCGATCCTGAGGTTCTCCAGGCCGTACACTACCGTATCGTCTTTTACCGGCTTTCCGTCGAATGTTATGGCCACTGTCGGAGGAGTGTTATCCAGAGCAATTTCTCCGAAAGTTTTATTGGTCTGGTTCTGGAAGAAGTCCCTGATGTTGACCTCAACGTTGTATTTTCCTTCAGACTGACGGGATAAATCATAAGCAATCGTGTAGTTACCTGAGATACGAGATTTGATTACGCCTGTGGGTGACATCCGGGTACCGGTGTTCTTATCGGAAAGATAAAATTCCCTCAATGAGACCGAGTCGAACCAGTTACCATCGCCTTCAAGTGACGCCAGTACATCCAGCTGCTTGTTAGTCTCGTCATATGATATCGAGTTTATTACCGGCAGTTGTTTATTGTTCCAGCGTGTCATAATCCATTGCTCAGACCGCAAAATGGGATTGCTGATGCTGCGAACGAAGTAAAGGATCCTATTGTAGCCCTGGGTACCCAAGGCCATATCAAACGTCTCAGGCGCTTCACACGAGGTTTTTCCTGCCGGAATGGTGCAGGTCGCCTTACCGCCGATCTCTTGTGCAAAGGGCCGGGCTTCAACGTTAAAACGAAGTCGGGAAATTTTAATTGGCAGTCGTGATGAAGCCACACTCTCAAAATCCTTCCACTTAACCCAGTTCCCCTTATCATCGAGGAAATCTACCCAGGTACCCGCAAATGCAGGCGTTTGGTTTGCAGATGGGTTTAGAACGAGGCTGTATGACGGATAATACCCTCCCCACTGGCCAAAGTTCGCCATACGAGCCATATCCCCATTAATTGAGCCATAGGGAAGAGTCATTTCAACATAAGCATAAGTGCTGTCTACAGCTATCTCTTTGGGGGCGGAATATTGATTGATGAACTGAAGCCCACCTTCTGAATAAGCACGGTAGTTAGATTTTGGGATCCGGTAGACTAATCGAATAGGGTTTTCGTTAACGACCATACCGGCTTTGTAAGCCGGATAATTAGAAACCCCGGGTACGACGCTGGAAGACGTATTTGGATCATGAACGGCCCACAGTGTCATCTCACCCAGCGTGTTGTCGTAGCGAAATTTTTGAGTTGGCAGCGTTCGGCTATTACCTGCGTTATCGAAGATAACAACTTTTGCAGTAAAGTCTTCATCCAGGTTGCTGTCTGGTATTCCGGTTCCCTTAACTGAATTCTTAGAGTAAGTGTGGTACATCTTTTGGCCGGATACGTCATACTGCATCTGTGTAGTGCTGTAGAGGCTACCGTCCTGCCTGTAAATATATATTAGGCCCTTATCAATACCATTTGCATCACTTACGCCCGAAGAGGTGAAGTCATACTGCCCCGTTGCCTCTAATCCAAGCTTCCACACGTCACCAGCGGTAGAGCCAGAACCAGTATTAGCGGTAAGAGCATTTGCCGCTGGAGGGGTGACATCAATTAGCCAGTTATAGTTATAGGTCGCTACAGGCTTCTGATTGAGATCTAACACGTTTATCTGAACGACAAATTTGCCTTCACCCAAAGCAGGCAAAGTTACTTTTTTGCCGTAGAACTCACTACCGTCAGCAGCTGTTAGTCGGTCTGATACACCCGTCCGTGTAGTCGTAGTATTAAGAATGACAGTTCCAGTGTCTTTCGTGACTTTGACATTAACGAAACGATCAAGACCTGAAATAAGTGTCAAAGTTACCGGTGATGCCGGATTAAGCATAAGACGAGAAGACGGGGCGTGGATCTCAATACCGTTCGTGTCTTTAAAGGCCGATTCATATATCTGAGCTGGGGCCTGAACAGACATACCGAGTCCGGCTACAGCAGTAATAAAAGCGAGATGTTTCATTCTTATTCCCCTTTAGGTTTGGTGTTATTTTAAGCTTTTCCTAAAGGTCACTATGTTCGTAAAAGTATAAAAAACTTCTCCATATGGTGCTCGAAATTACAAATCTATAATTTGCCTTTCGACAAACCTTATTGTGCGTTCAGGACGGAAATCTTTCTTTTTGGAATTACATCTGACATTTCTGTGGTGTCCAAACTGGCAACGATTGCAAAACTTATAACATTAGCCTGAAACTATCGGCATCCACATATCGCATTAAGTGATGCTTTTACTTTGTGTAAAAAAGAATCAGGATAAATTAGGTATGTCAGATATAAATGCGTTAACGGACGGCATATATGAATCAAAACCTGGCGGCATTACGCCACCAGTCGAGAGGGGAGTGAACCTCAGTCAGTACGTCTACCTTCGTTCCGCAAGGCGCTTCTTGTTGTGAATTACAAACTGCCCTGGCGAGAACTGCATCATTTCACCCCTAGCAACACACGTGCCTCTTCAACGGTTTGCCAAGAAGGCATTGCTACGCCAGATTGAGTGCCGTTGCCCCTGCGCTCACCTGTGTCACATTCTACATAAAGACGCATCAGCATCGCTTCTGTTTCAGCGGCCCGGCTATTATCCATTACCAGTTCTGCTGCGCGTCGTAGCTGTTCTGGAATGTCATTCCACATTCCCGCACCACTTCTGTCTTTGTTAGTGAGCAAGTCTTCAATAGCAGATGAAGCCATGTTAAGCAGGTCAGCCGAAACTAAAGGCATCGGCGGGGCGGTATAGAGGATTCGACGTCTTCCGCGTCTGTCTGGATCGTATTTATCATAAAAAGCTTTGTTCACATCTTCCCAGTGCCACTGAAGTTGCCCGGTTGCGTCATGGTGGCAAAACTCGCACTGATAAACAGGCGCAATCGACATAACTGCCTTTCCAATACGTGCCAGTACAGCAACTTCGTCAGCTCTGAGACTCATTGCTTCGCTTGGGTTACTACCCTCGGCAAATTCCAAAATTTGTTCAATACGTTCTGGTGTGAAAGTGGTCATAGGCTTTGAAAACATATTTTTCCAGTTGTGCTTACCATATCATCAGGCATTAGGAGCGTTAGCGAATAATTAACAGGTCAGGACCAAAACTAAATCCTTCCCCCATACGGTCTTCATGACGGGAGACATATGCCTTACCGTATTTCTCCAGATCCTGTAAGCGATCTTTTGCCAGATTCCACGAGTATTCCTGGCCCCACACGGGTCCGTCACGCCCGTCAAAGCGGTCAGGTTTACAATTTGCTTTCAGAAGAGCGTAGACATGCTCCACCGTGGGTAGCTGCAAAGCACTATTAGCCTGAGAAACGGCAGTATGCGTCATTTCTGTTCACTCTTTATTGATTTAGTCAGTTAAGCCGGTCAGGTAACTTTAACCGGCTACTCGTATTAAGATTTCTTTCCGGTTGCTTGTCAGTTAGCGGCGAAGATCAATTTCAAGGCGGGCTGTTTTGACCTTTGTTCCGGACTCCCTAAATGTATCATCCGGAAGAGGCGAAATTTGTCCGCCAAGTTGTTTGACTCGCTCCCTGAGCGCTTTTGTCAGTGTGTCTTCCCGGAACAATACCCCAGCTGACAGAATGGCCTGTAAGCGACCTCGCTTAGCGAGCATTGCGATGGCATGCATGACATGTTTAACGTCAGAGCGTTTAAGGAATGGTGGATTCATAACGATAACATCAAAAGTTTCATCGGGCTGGTACCCAAGAAAGTCGGTATGCACCAGCTCGACTCCTGTGCTAAGGACACTATCGTTCTTCACTGCAAGGAATCGCTCATCGTTCAATTCGATCCCGGTAATCAATGCATCCGGAGCCGCCAGTTTTAAGGCTTTCAGAATGCGGCCATCACCAAACTCTGGCTCCAGTACACGCTCCCCGGCAGCTGGTTCAGCGCGTAGAACCATATCTGTGACTAAATTCTCAGGTGTAGGGAAGAAATTGAACAGATCTCGTGGGATGTCAACCGAACCTGTCAGAATGATTTGCTCGATACGCTCAGCTGCATCCGCCGTAAAAATATGTGCCTGCTCTTTTCGGTTCCATTTGCCACCGGCGGCTTCGAGCACTTTGTTTGTCTTAACATAAATGCTGCGGTCGAGCTGGTCGGCCAGGAAAAGAAAGTTCCCTTCAGCACGGCAGCGAGATAAGACGTTCAGAACTTCAGTTGAGATTTGCATTAAAACTCCATTAAGAGGATTTACCCGCCTGGCGGCAGCGGGTTGGTTACTTAAACGGGACAATTCAGATTTGGCCTTGGTTAGTCGGCAGACAACAGCAGGGATGGGCTGTTATAAGAGAAGCGGTCAACGGGAGCCTTATCAAATCGCTGACCGCTTGCATCAGGGGTCAGAACGAGTCCGTTATGGGCGCAATGAATGTGGAGCAACATATCCCCGCCGGTGTTGATGTGTAAGGCAGGCACACCCTGATCGATTTCGAACATGACACCAAAACAGGGGTTACCTTCCTTGTTAACAACTTCACAGTGGATGTTATGTTGGCCGGTAACGCTGACCTGATAGGCCTGACTGTCCTCTTCTGGCAGTGTTTCCTCCTCCAGGCGCCAGTCCTGAAGTGTGAGGCTAATTTCAGGGGTGTCATGCTCTTTCTGAAGAGCCTGGATACCTTTACGGAACAGCTGCATCATTTCAGGAGTAAGGCAGTCTTCCTCAGCTCCAAAATGTTCTTTCCAGCCTTCAGGATCTGCATACATCCAGACGTTTTTAGCGAGCGAAGGTAAGGAAGCATCAGGCTCTACAAGGAGGTGAGGGATGTTCTCTTTGATTCCGAGATAACGTACCGGCTGGCCATTAAGCGGTAACCCATCCGACACTGTAACTTCTGTTCCTGGCAAGACGACGCTGTTTACCAGACCTCCACAATGTTCGGCCACCACGCGGCCTAAATCTGCCATAAACATCCGATGCTTTTCTGGTGAGTCCAGCTCACCAAGGAGTTCAGGTTTAAGCAGTAAACCGGTAATAATCTCAGTCAGTTCACGAGGAGATACTAATTTATACATTTTGTTTTCCTTTTCTGTGTTGGCTTTATATTACCAATCCAGATGCACGAGCTAATAACCTCCAGACAACTTTTTCAAAAATTATTTACTTAAAGCAGGGTGCTAATATGCGCAAGAAATGAATTTAGGAAGGACGGCTTCAAATTTAACTTTTTGGTTTTTTATTTTAGACGGACTTTAAAATAGCATCGTTGATAAAATAATAAACATGGTTTGTTTTTTTGTTTGTATTGACAATCAAATGGGTATAAATTAATTTACTTACATGGCGTATATTTAACGCCACCGCCCCGGCGGCACCGGGCATAAAAGGAAAACCATTTTGAAACCGATGCTCAAAAAAGATTTTTTTTCAGCTATTGAAAACCTTCTCAAAGCTGGCTTTCAACCTCGCTTTTACACTGTTAACAGTGGCCGAATCGGTCTCATTACATTCACTGATAAAAATGGAACAAAACAGGTCGAACAGGTTTATTCCTGCACTTCTTTAGCCGCCAATACTTTTGGAAAGCGCTTCACCACTTGGTTAGAAGAAATTTTTCAAAAGCATAATGAAGAAAAAGTAGCTGATTCCGGGTTCGAGGTTGGTAGCCGTGTCTGGGATAAATTGATGTATACGTTGCGCACCATTTCAGAAATTCGTGCCGGGGGGGTGCTGGTGCTGGATAACGGTGCACAGCGTACACTGGATGAAGTGCAAAAAACGGCACCTGAAACAAACCAGGTGGAGCCAAAGGAAATCTCTTCACTTCAGGAGCTGCTGAACGCTTCCAAAAATCTGGAGCCGACTTCGCCTGAGCTAATTGCGGCTCTTAATGAGGCT
Source organism: Enterobacter sp. CCUG 70166 (assembly GCF_020224095.1). Taxonomy (NCBI): domain Bacteria; kingdom Pseudomonadati; phylum Pseudomonadota; class Gammaproteobacteria; order Enterobacterales; family Enterobacteriaceae; genus Enterobacter; species Enterobacter sp. CCUG 70166. Next base: position 13,077 of record NZ_NRIQ01000021.1, on the reverse strand, counting down.
CTGTCAACCGCCATAAAACGGTGAATGCAACGGCAGTCTGGCACATCAGGCCTTGTCAGAGATTAGGCCTGAAAAGCACTTACGTACCGATATAACACCTAATTCCCCTCTAAGGAGATTGCCCTAAATGGCGATGAATAAAAAAGAACAAGCCGCGTATGATGAGCTGGTGGCACAGGCCAGAATAAACCGCGCTTTACGCTGGTCTGACTATGGCGTTGAACGCGATATGCCCGTACCAGAGGTCTCGGGGGAATACCAAAACGGCTGGAGCTTCAACACCGCCACTGGCACTGTTTATCCGACATGGAGCGGAACTACGGTTCACGGCACACGGGAAGAGGGAGAGGTTGTCGATGCAACCTCCCGCCGCATGCGAGGCATGAATGGTAGCCAGAACGGCATACCACAATACAGCACCAAAGAACGCGCCCTGAAGGCATTACGCTGTTCGCTTGAAATCAAGTTTGCCATGCAGCTGGATGCCATAGATAAAGCTATCGCAAAAGAAATAGAGCTGTCCACCGCTCGCCGGGAGAGCGATACATCAGATGCCTAGCGGTAAACCATCAATTCAGGCCCGTGATCAGAGGGGCCTTAACGCCCTGAAAGAGGCGGTTCCAGCGACGGCACAACTACAGATGCGGGTTACCCCTGAACGTAAACTGCGTTACGTCAATCAGGCAAAGGCCGAAGGTCTGGGTCTAACAGACTGGGTCCAAAAGCATATGGATAACGTGTGTGATCTGGCAGGCCAGCCTGAAATAACCATGTACAAAGATGATGGAGAAACAAGTGGCCAAAAATAACAACAGTCTCAAACAGCATGTCTTCAATATGCTGTCGGCTGGCAGCGAACTTAAAGAAGTGAAGCGTTTTCTCACCAGCAAGCGAGTTAAAGCCCGCCTGGCAGTGTCAATGATCCACGAGCAGGCGATTGCTGTGCAGAACACTGAATACCAGAATTATCCGGCTTATAGCTAACTGGTAACAACAATTACAGAGAGATACTTAAAATGAGCGTAAACCCAGAATACACCAGGGTTCAGCATGTCCAGATTATTCGCGAGCGAGATGGGCAGAAGGAAGTTGTTCGAGTCTATGATGAAGATGGCGACGTGGTTCTGTGTTTACCTGCCTACATTCAGGATGAGGAAATAAATCTTATTCTGCGCCGGTTGAATGACGTATATTCAGTCGGATATCGTGTAGGTGATGCAGCCCGCCGCCGCGCCATCAAAAAAGCGCTGGGGGATGATGAGGAGTAAGGCCATTTTTACTGGCAAGATATCTGTATACCGGAGTCTTTAGAGTACGTTCTAATGGCTCCGGATTATTAATACTGTTTTACTCATGCAATAAAAAGCAAACCAAAATTCTTTCGCTAATTCATTTTTAAATGCTCAAATCATTAAATGTAAGGAGCGTTATTTATCAATAGGTATGGCGTTCTTAATGGCTATTAAGCTAGTTCTGCTTTCGCTTGCTTCTGGAAATTAGGGAAACCTAATTTTACCCTATCAAAAAGTAACTTTTCTGGTTTTGTTGCATTCACGTAAACAAAAAAGTCCCGCCGGGCAGAAAAGAAAAACATCAAAAATAGCTATTTTCCCGAAAAGATCACGAACACTGAAAAAGTATCATGGGGAACCTGATCAGGAGACAACCCATGAAAATCAAACTAGCCCTGCTTATTGCATTTGCAGGTTTCAGCGCAGGAGCTTCCGCTGAAATCGCAGAATTCAGCTTTAAAGATACCCTGAACGTTAAAAAGACCGTATCGCCTGCATCCGTATGGATTAATCCGGTAACGAGCTTTGACGTTGCCGTTATTTCCGGTCTGGACCGTTATATTACGCTCAGTCTGCTGAAAAGTGACGGGAGCCTCATCTGGAGCACGAAAAGCAGCCTGGTTACCGTTGATGACCGTACCACATCTTCGACAGGCTTTGATTATTACGGCAAGACTCTGACCGTACCAGCGATGGGAGAAGATAGCTTCACCCTCAGAGAGGTGATTACCGACTTGCAAGGGAAGGAGGTCTCCCGGCAGGATTACCCGCTTGCAATTGACCGAACGCCTCCGGCAACGGGTACCATAAGTTATACGAGAAATGGGTGGAACTTTGGCAGCGAAGCGATCTTCACTTCAGTACCAGCCGGTATGCAGTACGCCAGCGTCCAGGCACTGGTCTTTAATGGACTGAGTGATAAAGGTTCCGGGCTTGCTAATGCTGAATATTTCATAACCGATGCCGCTGGAGTGGAGCGTAAAAAGCCAGCGGAAATTAATACAGTGGAAGGTAGCGTAACCGTTCAAGTCGCCGACGCAAGCAGCAATGCCCTGGCACCGGAAAACCGCTCTGAATATAAAGTGGGGATCTACCTTTATGACAAAGCGGGAAACAGGAGCGAACTAAGCCGCCGAAGCGTAATTGATCGGGTTAAGCCTGACGATATCATCCAGGTGCAGGACGCCACTACCGGATCATGGGTCTCCTATCAGTCTGGCATGACCGTCTTCCAGAACCCTATTTCCGTACGGGTATTAAGGAAGAAAAGTGACTTTACTGCTGTTAACGGTTCCAAATATGGCTGGGCGGACTCGAATTTCCAGACGTCCGATAGCACTTATAATATCTATACTTTCAAATACATATATCCAAATGTGGGGGATACTTATCATGAATTTCAGACTCTGGCGGGAGGAGTAAGACGAATTCATCATAACTCCCTCAACTTCACTCCAGCCCCGGCGATGGAAATAGCCCCGAAGATAGTGGCTAAAGAGATGTACCGGAGTGATACCAGTGAGTGGTTAACTCAGGCCTCAATCAGCGTTAAAACCGCCACCATTAGCCGCATAAAGGTAACCGCAGAACCCCGACCATACGTGCAAAAGTTCAGAACGGTAAAAAATGCAGCCTGGTTCTGCACTATTCCTGTCGGACAAAGTTCATGCGAGATGACGGTTAACTTCAACTACACCAGTGACAAAGGATTTGAGTATCTGCATCTTTACTCGGGAAAAGATGGTGACAGCATATTCGATGCGCTTGCTGGTAATTTTACGGTTATCTGGGATAACAACCCACCGGTGGTTAATGTCGCTCAGGTAAACAAGGCCTCCAAGACAATCACTATGACGGCCACCGATAATGATCGCGTCAACGCCTGGAACATCAGCTACTGGGATACCAAAGTTTTCGAAGCCACCCTTAAAAATGCCCGGGGGGAAACTTTCACCCTGAAGCCTGTGACTGTCAGTGAAAGCGATTATAAAACCAAAAACGCCACTTTCTCATACGCTGGTCTACCGGACGGGGATTATACGGTTGTTAGCGTGTCTGCCACGGATCTTGTTGGAAACACAGGAACCAAAACGCTTAATGCACCGCTGAAAATTGACTCAACGCTTCCGGTTATTGCGTTCAGCTTTAATGGCGCAGACGCAGAAGGAAAACTGGTTAAAGGGCTTGAGAACCTACGCATAAGCGTTACTGATGCCTCTGGGGATGCTTCCCTGATATCGCTTCAGCTCGCTGGTGGACCTAACTCTGAAAAGGTCACCCTTGCATTCACGCCGCTATCCAAGGATGTCTTTATTCCTGAATACCCCAGAATCTTCCCCAATACTGACGAATCGGGACAGATGTATCATCTGGAGGCTCTGGCTATTGACGAATCAGGTAACCGGACCACTAAAACGCTTAATTTTACCTACCAGCCAGCTAACCTGATTATGCTGGATAATCTCAAGACGCTGGCCACAGCCGTAGCACTGAAAGCAACGGACAACACGCCGCTGGCCATCATCCGAACCAGTGTGTTGCGTCGTCAGGACGGTTCTATCATTACCGGACAGTTAAACGGAACCCTGACTGTTCAGAAAAACGCCCAGTTCGGCGTTACGGTTGCCGGAGTTACGGTCCAGCCTGGTGAAACTAAATCGCTGTCACTGGATCTTGGTAATGGTGAAGAGCGCACATATCCCGTTACTCCCGCTGTAAGTGGTCAATCTGGCACGGCCACATTTACTATAGAATTCCCTCAAACATAAACCCTACACAAGGGTACGGTAGTATGCCGTACCCTGTTACGCCATCCTCAATGTAAAATGTAGAGTTGAGCATGACTTAATTATTACTTTCTCATTAAGTGTCTCTTAAACTGCAAACGGGAAAGTAATATTCCCGAGACGGGAAGGACTCCTTCCTTTTGGTTATAATCTATGATGCTAAACTGTGTAATTACACCGGAACAATGTCCTCGTTTAAATCGCTGGCACCAGTACATGATTTATCCATGAATGCTTTTTGATGCAATTTTACTTCAGAATGCTCTTAATTTTTTAAACAAATTATATTTGAATCCTTCGTGTATAAATTTGCAGCCCCTCTCTCAATGTTTTTTTAAAATATTTACTCTCAGGTTATTAGCCAGTAGATTCATTCTGTCATGATTACTCCAGAACTAACCGGAGGAATCACATTATGACCAAATATTATGATCGCAGTGGAATTGAAATCTCCAGCGCAAAAATCCGCTGTGTTGATTCTGTAAAAGGTACTGCGGAATATACTTTTCGTATTGTTTGCGATAAATGCAATGGGCGGGGAGAGCGTAAGCATTTTTATAGAAGTCGCTGTATGGCTTGTAAAGCCACGGGTTACAGCCTCGAAACGACCCGTACTGCTTACACGCTGAATGCGCTGTACCGCATTAATGCGCAAGCTGCCCGCAAAGTGTCAGCATCCCTGCAAGACGAGCGTTTAAGGACTGAAAGCGCCCACAGTTCTGCGTTCACAGCATGGTGCAGGTCTCATCAAAAAATGGTTGATGCAATCACCCAACAATCCAGTAGTAATAATTTTCTGGAAAGCCTTAAGTCTTCTTTAACCCACCAGCGTCAGTTAAGTGATAAGCAGCTGGCAGTTGCCGCCCGCATTTTAGGTATTCATTAATTCAAAGCCCTTTTAATTTAATTTTAAGGTCAATTATTACGGAGGAACTATGATCCATTCATTTAAAGACAGACGGCTTGAAAAGTTCTTCCGTAATGGAAAAACAACGGCAGGTATTCCTTCTGAAATTATTAACGCGATTCTGTGTCGACTTGAAACGCTGGATAATGTCCAGAGTGAGCGGGAGTTATTATCCAACAGCTTGCGTTATGAACGCTTAAGAATGACGTCAAACCGTTATTCCTCCATTCGAGTAAACTCTAAGTATCGATTATTCTTTGAATGGAATGATGGCGCACATAATGTTCATTTGTCTGCACATGACTATAAATCGCTCATCCATTAAGGTTAAAAATGAAGCTATTTTCAATTTCATCCCGGGATACAAGCATGGACGCGATGTTTTATATCCAGGCCAGTACTAAACAACAGGCAAGTTACATATTTAGTACCCTTTCCCCGAAGCCTACTGCGAACTGCCAGCTTACAGATTTGCAGAATGAGACGGTCGTCCCTTCCATAAGCCCTATTTCGCTTTCACTTAACCCCTGGTCGATCAATTCCCAGTCCCGAACCCGGGAACTGCGTATGGCCACGCATGGTCTTAACCTGATCTGTGCAGTCACGGATGAGCATACCCGTCAGATAGTTGACTTTTGCGATAACCTTGGACAGCAGCTTAAGGATCCGGACGACAAAAGCGCCTGGGTTAAGCTCATTAATTCTGAATGCGCTTTGCTTAATTCTCCGCGTCTCTATCCCGTTCTGCTTGAGCCGGATACACCGGCACAATTTGAAATCTTTGTGCCAGCTCCGGAAGATGGAGAACACGACACGGTCATAGCCAGCGTTGTTAAAGAATGTTTCGGAGATGAATGCCGGTACAGAGTAACGGACAAAGCTTTTGCAATGTCGGAAAAGCCAGTCATCAGGCTGGAAGCTCATTTCAATGACAAACGCGAAAAGGTTTTAGAACTGACCTTTTCCTGTTTCAATCTTTCACTCTCAGCGTCCGTGCATGAAAACCAGCTACGTCAGATTTTGTTACTTTGCGAAGACTTTGGCGTAAGGCTTCAGGGTAGAGCAGGGGCATCCTGCCACGTTAATATGCGCAGTGCTTACCGTCGTCTTGCTCATGTTGGCACCGGCTCTCGCCCAGGTGATGACAGTGATGTGCGGGTCTATACCTCGTTAAAAGAAGAAAAAGATGTTAAGAGGCTGCTTGATAAGTCAACCAGGGGAAGTGAGCTTGTACCGGCGAGGCACGGGCAGCAGTTTAACGGGGTCTTAGTGAATGCCACACCCGCATCGGCCACTACTGGTTTCATTTACCTTTCGCATGATTTTCCGGAAGGCCAGTTTATGATGACAGCCGAGGTGTTGCATGTTGGAATTACACCAGGCGGTATTTACTACATTGAAACACTGGACGGTTACCGGTTTATCGTGACAGCGTTTGAGAAGGGATTAATGAACGGTTTGAGGGAGTTTATAGCTGCAAATGAGGAATATTTTAAGTATTACCGCTGGTCTTAGTATCTGAGCTGAAACCGGTAGGCCAGGGAAGGCAACCGGGAAAATGCAATTTAACCTGATCCTATACCTACGACTATCTTTATCCACTTATAATAGCCTCACCAAATTATAATGCCCGATCACCGCATTTGCTTAAACCTCACATATTCTTCTTATGCTTCCCCTGATAATCTACGACCGAAAGACAAAGGAAAGTGAATACGAAATAAGATTTATGAGCACATAAAAGTTACTTTTCCTTGGTGGCACATCACAAACATTGTGGGTTTCATAATCCTTTTTGTTATTTAAAAAGGATGTGTTCAATTCTAATTAAAGGTGGTATTTTTTTTGAAAGTTTGCTGGGAGGTTATTAGCTGGGGGGATGGGTAACAGTATAATAAGTACAGATGAAAAGGAGGTTTTATGAAAGCGTTAGACGTGGTTTCAACTCAACTCAACTTTATTAATCTGTTGGATCAGGCAGGATATGCTCTTTCAGAAATTATTGTAAAACGCTTCAGTGCTGCACCAGCCTTTAACGAAGGGCACTGGTTGTTCATTGCAGAGCAGGATAACCGCTACATTGAAGTGGTCTGTATTCTCTCTTTAGCTTCAGAAAGCGGAGAGCAGCATATTGATGTTTTTATTAATATGTTCGAAGACCCGATTGATGATGTTATTTCACGAAACATTGAAACCAAAACCTTTGCGACGCTTTATAAATACATTGAACGTATACCTTTTACTCCGGGTGTAAAGAAAGAATTCTTGAGCAGTATTGAGAACATCAATTTTAGTTAATCAAAAACCACAACTTTTTGCCACCAAGTTATTAGGTAATGCTATCAACCTGATATAATTACCTTAACATGAATATGAGCGGAGCCGGGTTATGTCTAATAATACTGAAGTCATTAGCTGTGATTTATTTTCAACTCTATCTTCACTTAATTTTAGCACCGAGGATATTACAGGTTTGACTCCGGCCAACTTTCGAAAGGGAGCTTTCTTACATGCAAAAATTTCTGCTAGCCAGGCCACGCGAGCGACTGATATTTCCATTCAATTACTCACGGATCGTGTTTCAGGTGAAATGAACTACGTAATAGTAATTGGCAGGCACGAAGGACTCCTGCAAAGCGAAGCAATTGACCCAAACGCTGATAAGCAATACCGGGAAAACCGTTATTCTCGCCATTTTATCTCAGTAACCGATGCCAATACCAAAGCCCTGAAAAAAACCTGCAAGGTAATGAAAACATATATCAAAGAGCAGGCATTTAAGCCTAACACCTGGGGGCACAGTTTCATTAAGGGTTGATTTATTCTTGCCCCGGTGAGCCGGGGCAACGCTAAATTAACCTCAAACTGTGCTGGAGGCACAAATGTCTGAAAAACACTTTATCGTTAAAATCCAGAACCGAAACGGCGACCATGAGAATAGCTATGTTCGGTTACTCGTCAGCGATTGTGAGAAAAATGCTTGCCAGACGGCACTCATTTCAGAGTGCCATGGCGAGCTTGAACAGCTGAGTTTTGAAGACGGTGGGGTTTACGACTACAACGGCGAAAATCACTACAGTGTCAGGAGCTGCGTGGAGGTTGCTCCAGAAGACGTTGCAACTTTGCAACGCTTCCTTTAACACCTGCGACATTTGATTAAATATCGGGCGTCCGCTACAGGATGCCCGTGATTTAAACGATTCCTCAAAGATCGCTGTCACTCCTGATAACTGTATTAAGAGCAGGTTTGTGATAGGTTCAGCGTAACAACATTACTGGAATTTTGGTTGCCTTGATGAAGAGCTGCTTTTCTGATTTACCCGTTAAAGACGGCACGTCCGGAACCTGGAAACTGGACACATTCGAAATTACCGCAGATAAGGCGATGAGCCTCGCCCTTCGTGCCGAGTATACAGGTAATACAGACGAGTTTATCCCGCCCGGTAGATATCGGCGTTTGTCCAACGGCTGGGATGTGGTGATGTCCAATACCCCGATGGAGATCAGAACCTGCCAGGATTTTTTAGAGCGAGCCACCGGGCGCGTGCTCATTAATGGTCTTGGTCTGGGGATGGTGCTTCACGCCATTCTTCAAAAAGAAGATGTAACCCATGTAACAGTAATTGAAAAAGAACAGGACGTTATTAACCTCGTTGCGGCCTCGTTTGCAAACGATCCTCGCGTTGAAATTATCCATGCTGATGCAATGATGTATTGCCCACCAGCAGGCGTCACGTACAACGCATGCTGGCACGACATATGGCCAGACTTCGCAACAGCTAACCTCTCACAGATGGATAAGCTGGAAATTAAGTACCGGGACATCTGTGAATGGCAGGGCTCGTGGGGCAGGGAGGAGTGTGAGCAAAAGCACATTGAGTTTCAAAATCTTGGGGCTGATTGAGTACAACTTTTGAAGGTGTCTCCGCTAAAGAAGACTGGGTCTCTTTGCGCATGCCCAGCTGTGCTGCATGACCTGACAAAGCCTATAAATAAACAGATCGGTTTGATTTAGTAATCCCCCTTCCAACCATCAGGCCGATATTTAAACTGCATCTCCATTAAGGATGGCTGATGAGCACGATTTCTACGGATTTAATTGCACGGATCTACGCAGCCTCCGAATTGCCGTTGAGCAACGACGAGCTTTATCGCGAAGTGCAGCGTGAAACTGGCATGTCGGATGCCGAATTGCACGAACTGAAAGAATTTGGGTCAGATAAAACCAGAACCAGCGGCGTCAAACACAAAGTACGCTGGTTTCAGCAGACTCTTCGGCAGGCCGGAGTCATCGAACGCGTTCCAGAAAAACGGGGCGTCTGGAGATACTCCTCTAAGACGAAAACAAACCTACACGAGTCATGGGAAAAGCTCTGTGTTGTCGGTTTCTCAACTTCTCTTGGGGCATCGGTTTTTGGAAACGCCTATGCCTTCTTCAGCAATATCACAGAGCAAATTCATCTTTGCCTGACCTCGCCGCCTTACCTCCTTCGAAATTCAAGAGACTACGGGCATGGCGGGGGGCGTGGCGAGCAGGTTTATATTGACTGGCTTCTGCGTATCCTCGAACCGATCGTGAAACAGCTTGTACCCGGCGCAAGTGTGGCATTGAATATCACTCAAGATAGCTTTAATAGGGGCAGGCCTTCACGTTCTCTGTATCTGGAGCGTCTGACACTGGCATTATGTGACAAGCTGGGGCTTGAGCTCATGGACAGGCTTCAGTGGGTGAATCGCAGTAAGCCCCCATCGCCAACGCACTGGGCATGTAAGCAACGAGTGCAGCTCTGCTCATCGTATGAGCCTGTGCTGTGGTTTACCAATGATGCGAGTAAGGTTCGTTCAAACAACTTACGTGTACTGCAACCGCATTCAGAGCAGCATCTTAAATTGCAGGCAGCAGGCGGTGAAAATCGCACGACCTTTTATGGTGATGGGGCGTACCAGCTTAAAAGCGGATCCTTTGGAAATAAAACAGAAGGAACGATCCCCAAAAATACTTTGTTTTACGGCAATAGCTGCGCTGATACGAGATTTTGCCATTCCATTGCCCGCGAGCTAGGTTTTCCGCTGCATGGTGCAACGTCTCCTACCAGGCTTGCAGCGTTTCTGATTGAGTTTTTGACAGAGCCGGGAGATCTTGTTGTAGATCCCTTCGCTGGCCTGCATAAAGTTCCCATCGCAGCCGAGCGACTTGGCAGACGTTGGCTGGCGACGGACAAAATCATGGAATGGCTGGCGATTTCCCGAAACCTTTTTACGGCCGCACCGGGATATAAGAGTAACCCCATGCTGGACGAGCTCGCCGAACTGTATCGGGCTTAATGCAAGTTAACGGTTTTGATAAAGTGGTTTGAAGCGACAAGCGGTTTATTCATTTTGCATTGTTTCTACCATAAAATGACAATATTAACGGCTTAGCATACGCCGCAGAGATAATTAGGGTGCCATTCATTTCCGGTTGTCTGTATTAACGAGTGTATTCAATATTCACTTGTTTCTCCGATATAGACCCAACAAAAAAAACTGATGGTTGTGATACAGAACTTGTTGAATTAACATCCGGTACATTAACTATATTGGTAATTTAGACGGTTTCTAAATTAAAGGTGGACAGATATGAAGTCAGATACAGAAATGGTTTCTCCTATCGAGTTGCACATTGGCGATCATGTCCAGCGGCATGGTGCTTTATTTGAGGTTATGCATATTGTTGAATCCGAATGCGATATTCCCGGCGGCATCCGGGTAGCAGCATGCATTTCACGGGTTATCGGTGACGTTACGGGCAATATTCCTCGTGGTTGGCTGGAAACACCGAAGCGTATGGCTGAGCGAGGAGTTAAGTGGGCGACGAGTCTGCCTGAGGGGCTTTACTTTAACATCCAGGGGAACGCACATGCGAAAGTAAGCCGGGTTATTCGTAATGTGACTAATTGAAACTTTTTTCTGAATTGCGGTGTAAAAGTTACTTTTCACCGCATCGTTTTCCCTAACTACTAAATCAGAGCTTCTCTGAAATAAGCGGATTTAACCGCTAGCGATTTATTCAGGCCATTTTATTCTAATCATTATCCTACACTTCAAAAATATTCATTATTTTTTCTTCTGACCTATTAGCCAGAATTCTCGATTCGGTATCATTTACTTACGGTAAATCTTTTGAAAACGAGGTAAATGGCATGCATTCTCAGGATCCTATCACGAAATTAACCCAGACGTTGCAACGCGACGATGGTTCTCAGGTTCGTATTGTAGCGCAGCGGGGATATGGAAGTGGGCTTACAGCCTCGCTTGATGTGTACGTTCTCCGTCGTGATTCCTCTGAAAGCAACTGGTCACTGTGCGGAAAAGATCCTCACCCAGAGTGGAGAAAGATGTCAGTAGATGAGTATCAGAAATTTGGACGCTCTGAAATGCTGCGTTATGCCACACCAGGTGAAATTCTCAGGGTGGCATCCGCTATTGGCCAGCCAATGAGCTTCCTCGATGGCAACCCTGCGTTTTAGCCCGAACCCTGGCGACGCCTTTTAAACCGGCGTCATTCTTTTTACGAGCAACAGACGGAGAAAAAATGAATCTGAACGAACGAAGCACGAGCGCAGCAACGCCAGATTTGAGCCGACTTTATCTCATTTCCGGGCGCATTATGTTTGATGATGATGATCAGGCCTACCTGGTCGAAGCCGACTCCCCTGGTGATGCAGAGGAGGCTTTCCGGCATCATATTGCTGACAGTGCCGACGACTTAGAAAAGGTGATTATAGTTTCCTCTACAAGTTTCGCTTCAGCTCACAGCAGTCGCGTAATTTGTCGGCCTGCCGTGAAGTAATTTCAACTTCCAATGATATTTCCCTCTTTATAAAAGCCGCCGTCTGGCGGTTTTTATTTGCAAAAAATGAATATTAATCCTGAATGATATTAATTTAAGATGAGGTAGTGTTCATATTCTTCTTCTTAATATTTTTTCTAAAAAAACGCCTTCAGGTTATTAGTTGGTATTAGTGTATTTGTTATGATCTTCTCATCAAATACATTAATTAAATAATCAAGGAGTCAACTGTGGCAGATAATTATACTCAGGCGTCGTTTATTATTCCCTGCACTCAGGAGCAGGCAAAAATGGCACAAGAAGCAATCACATTCGTTACCGAAGCAGAAATTGCAGAAGGTGAGCGTTTGCTTGATAAGCCACTGACAGATTGTTCTCTGACTGAGAAGCTGATCCTCAGTATTATCGAGAACCACCCTGAGTATGACCCTTCTGAGCCGAGCTTTGGGCAACCATCCTGCCCAGACTGCAATTATGAACTGTTGTTCGCAACAGAAGTTACCAGCAGTGGGCTGGCAGTTTTTCATGGAGAGACCATTGATCTTGACCATGCAATTTGCCTCACAACTGCCGTGCTGTCGGTATTCGACCTCTCGGAAATGGTAACAATTACTGCTGCATTTACATGCAGTAAAAGCCGGACAGATGAATTTGGGGGTATGACTATTCTGGTCACAAAGGATACCCACTATTACCAGGATGGCTGTCAGTTTTCTCGTCTCATGAATGAGGCTCACAAAGCCGGTATCCAGTATGCTCTGTGTAAAGTGACGCATTACCACGGTGAGAGCAGCTATGTGGCAAGCTATGTCCTGAGCTGCGACGTAGCGGATTCAGCCCAGGAGGTCGTTAACAAACGACTGAAGGCATGTGCCGGAAAAGAGCCAGAAGACGGAATCTATATTCTGTGTGAAGAAGACAACACTAGTCTTTCGGTCGAACTCGTTACAGAACTGTCTCCGCTCGATTACGACAAGCTGAGCAAGCTTCTCCCTTCCCTTGACACCCTTTGCGGCGCTTAAGCCTGCCAATTACCGTAGCCACCGGTTTCCCCGGTGGCCTGGAGCCTGCCATGACCAATAAATTCATAGTTTCTACCGTTGATTGTATCAATGAATTTGCAAGTGACGTTCCGCAGAGTGTTTCCTTACGGATAGATACAATGCTTGAACAGCGTATCCGCAAATTGGCGGCATACGTGAAAGAAAACGATCTTCATTTAACTGAGTTTTACTTCTATGAGGCTTTGTTGAATAAATC
>NZ_NRIQ01000020.1:0-29889 GCF_020224095.1 Enterobacter sp. CCUG 70166 | reverse complement strand
GTTCCTTGCTACTCTGTAACGACATGACCGGTGAACGTGCCAGGGTGGCTCAGTCGCCACCACCCTGGCGACCCGGGCTCCCGGCGGTAAATCGTCACTTCGCGGTGCCCTCGGCTTATTCCTTCCGGCTTATCGGGTACGGGCGGAGGCAACGTCCCTGTAAAGCCGCCCTCTCGGCGCATCCCTGCGCCCACAGGGAGAGGGAACAAACCCTAAAAACGGCAACGAAGTTGCCGTTTTGCTTTTATTTTGCCATCGCCTTCTCGTTTTTGGCGCGCAGCTTCTTCGCCCGACTCTCCAGCACCAGATAACAGACCGTTGCCAGCGCCAGCGGCAGGAAGTAGTAGATCATGCGGTACGCGAGCAGGGCAGCGATAATCGTCCCGTGAGACACATGCTCCCCTGCAAGCAGCGCGATAAACACCGCTTCCAGTACGCCGATCCCCGCTGGAATATGCACAATCACCCCTGCAATACTGCTTACCAGCAGCACGCCCAGCACGAAGAAGTAATTCACATCTTCGCCAATCAGCAGCCAGATAATGGCCCCCATCGCCATCCAGTTGGCGCTGGAAACCACCATTTGCAGGACGGCAAACTTCCATGACGGCAGCACCAGCTTCTGCCCTTTAATGGTCATATGACGACGTTTGGCAAAAGCGCAGGCCCAAAGGTAGGCGGCGATGATCAGCAGCAGTACGATGCCCAGAATGCGCAGGGTGGCCTCATCGATGTACCAGTGCGCAGGCAGCTGCACCACGCCAATGGTGAAAATCATCCCGCCGAGCAGGATATACCCCAGCCAGTTGGTGGTGATACTCAGCGAGAAAATACGCGTGATGGTGCCGCCCGGTAAGCCAAGGCGGGAGTACAGGCGATAGCGCATGCCAATCCCGCCCACCCAGGTGCTCAGCGTCAGGTTAAAGGCGTAGCAGATGAATGACACCAGCATAACCTGCCGTTTGGCAAGCTTATGCCCGCAGTAGGCGCGTCCCAACAGGTCATAGCAGCCATACATCAGGTAGCTCACAATCACCAGGCCAACCGCCCCCAGCAGGACTGTCCGGTTGTAGTTGCGAATAACCTTCCACACCTCTTCCCAGTCCACCTTTTGGGCATACACCACCAGCAGGACCGCGACGGCAATGAAGAACAGCCAGGTCAGGATTTTTTTCGCCAGCCGCCAGCGAGGATGAGATTTCGACATCAGGTTTTCCCTCCATCTTCCGCCTCTACGCGGTCCTGGGTTTCCATTTCGGGTTGCACTGGCGGATCCACCAGCGCCAGTTTCGGTGTATGCGCGGGCAGCCAGCCCACCATGGCCGGGAAGTGGCGCAGGAAGTGGAACACCACCACGCCGATGCCAACGTTCCACCAGCTGCGTTTCGGCACCATGGACTCATCCACACGCACGCAGTCTTTATTGATCAGACCCTGAAGGTTATCGCGCAGGGTCTGATTAAACTGGCGATCGTGGATGATCAGGTTCGCTTCCAGATTGAGCGATAAGCTCAGCGGATCGAGGTTGCTTGAGCCAACGGTCGCCCAGTGGTCATCCATCACGGCCACTTTGCCGTGCAGCGGGCGGCGGCGATATTCATAGATCTGCACGCCGCTTTTGACCAGATAGCGATAGAGCAGACGCGCGCCCACCTTCACAATCGGCATATCGGGCTCACCCTGGACGATGAGCTTCACGCTCACCCCGCGTCGGGCCGCGTTGCGCATGGCGTGCAAAATCCGGTAACCGGGGAAGAAATAGGCGTTGGCGATAATCACCTCGCGCTTCGCGTTCGCCAGCATCTTCAGGTAGTGACGTTCGATATCGTCCCGGTGCTCCTCGTTATCCCGCCAGACGAACAGCGCCTGCGCCTCGCCGGGCTTGCGGTTCTCTTCCGGGCGATGGCGGCGTCGCCACCAGCGGCGTGCGGCCTCTTTACCGGGTAAGTTTTCCAGCACGAACAGCTGGATGTCCTGAACCACCGGTCCCTCAATGCGGATCGCGTAGTCCTGTTTCGCTTCGGGACCATAATCCGACATATGCTCGGCGGAGTAGTTAATGCCGCCAACGAAGGCCACCGTTTCATCCACCACCACAATTTTGCGGTGCATACGGCGGAACAGGTTGGTGCGCATCCCGAACAGACGCGGGCCGGGATCGTAATAGCGGAATACCACCCCTGCGGCGGTGAGCTCGTTAACAAATTCGTCGCTGAGATCCGGCGAACCATATCCGTCGAGCAGGACCTCGATTTTTGTACCGCGACGAGCGGCTTGCAGCAGCGCGCTGTGCAACTGCCTGCCCACGTCGTCTTCAAACCAGATAAACGTTTCCAGAAAGACTTTCTGCTGTGCGTGGCTAATCGCCTCAAAGACTGCCGGATAAAAGTTATCGCCATTTTCCAGCAGCGTAATACGGTTACCTTCCTGCCATGTGCATTTCATAAGTGGATCTCCGCGCTGAGTGGGGCATGGTCGGAGAGATGTCGCCAGTTGAGTAAAGCCAGCGCCGTCGGGCTGCTGGCGTGGGCATTTTTTACGTAGATGCGGTCAAGGCGCAGCAGGGGGAAGCGCACCGGAAACGTCCGCGCGGGACGACCGCGTGAGCGGGTAAAAATCTCCTCCAGCCCCGCATTCACCTTCAGCGGATGATTGGCCCGCTGTCGCCAGTCGTTAAAATCACCGGCCACCACCACGGGCTCGCCCTCCGGCAGCGCATTGGTCCAGTCTGCCAGCATCTGTAGCTGAGCCTGACGGTGGGCCTCACGCAGGCCAAGATGAACGCAGCCCACATGAATGGGAAAATCGAGCGCCGGTGGCGTGATGCGGCAGTATAACAACCCGCGTTTTTCGCTCTCGCCAACGGAGACGTCCCGGTTCTCATAATGCTCGATAGGAAAACGCGACAGCACTGCGTTACCGTGATGCCCCTCCGGGTAGACCGCATTGCGCCCGTAGGCGTAATCGCTCCACATGGTATCCGCCAGAAACTCGTAATGGGGCGTGTCGGGCCAGTTTTCGAAATGCATCGGGTGCACTTCGTGCGCGCCCATGACCTCCTGAAGGCAGACAATATCGGCGCTGACGGTGCGTACCGCGTCGCGCAGCTCCGGTAAAATGAAGCGGCGGTTAAATGCTGTGAAGCCCTTATGAATATTTATCGTCAGCACCTTAAGCGAGAAATGCTGCGTTCTTTTGCTCATAAACACCTTCCTGGGTGACTATCCCGATGAAAATAAAGTGTAGTAGGCGTCACAAAAAGATGCGGCGTTACGGAATTTTCCGTAAAGTGCGGTAGTCTGAATTAGCAGAGAAAAATCCTTCAGGAGAGAAGCCATGAAGTGGCAACAACGCGTTCGTGTCGCAACCGGTTTAAGTTGCTGGCAGATAATGTTGCATTTACTGGTCGTGGCCGTACTGGTGATGGGCTGGATGAGCGGCACGCTGGTGCGTGTCGGCTTAGGGTTATGTGTGGTTTACGGCGTGACCGTGCTGTCGATGCTGTTTTTACAGCGTCACCACGACGCGCGCTGGCGTGAAGTGGGTGATGTGCTCGAAGAGCTTACCACCACCTGGTATTTTGGTGCGGCAATGATCGTCCTGTGGCTGTTGTCACGCGTGCTGCAAAACAACCTGCTGCTGGCCCTGGCGGGTCTGGCTATCCTCGCAGGGCCTGCGGTGGTGTCGTTGCTCACCAAAGAGAAAAAGCTACGCGATGTTTCGTCTAAACATCGCATAGGCCACTGAGCCCGTTGTGGCCGCGATGACCAGTAGCGGCCACAAACTTCCCCACACAATATCCAGACTCGCATCCTTCAGATAGATTTGCTTGGTGATATCCGTGAAGTGACGAATCGGGTTTATCCATGTCAGATCCTGTAACCACACCGGCATGTTCTCCACTGGTGACACGTACCCTGAAAGCAAAATCGCCGGCATCATAAAGACAAACACCCCGATAAACGCCTGCTGCTGCGTTGAGCAGAGCGCGGAAATCAGCAGCCCAAACCCCACCAGTGACAGGCCGTAAATCACCATCGTGAAGTAAAACAGCGCCAGCGATCCGGCAAACGGGATCTGGTACGCCCATATTCCCACCCCCAGCACGATGGTGGCCTGGAACGTCGCGACAATCAGTGCTGGCACCGCTTTGCCGACAAATATCTGCCAGGTAGCGAGCGGCGAGACCAGCAGCTGATCCAGCGTACCTTGCTCACGTTCGCGTGCCACGGACAGCGAGGTGACAATCATCACGCCAATAGTGGTGATCATGGCGATTAACGACGGCACCACAAACCACTTGTAGTCCAGATTCGGGTTGTACCAGTTGCGCACCACCAGCTCGCTGTTGTTGGGTTTGGGTTTGCCCGCCATCAGCTCCTGCTGGTAGTCCTTCACTACCTGCTGCAAATAGTTCGCCGCTATCTGGGCGCTGTTGGAGTTACGTCCGTCGAGGATCAGCTGCATCGGCGCGGTCTGGAAGGTGTCCAGATTGCGGGAGAAATCCGCCGGGAAGCGCACCAGCAATAATGCTTTCTGCGTGTCGATGGTGGGCTGGATCGCCTGCGGGCTTTGCAGCAGCAGGACATGGGTAAAGGCTTTGGCGCGGGCGAAACGCTGTGTCAGCTCGACGGAATGCTTGCCATTGTCTTCGTTGTAAATGGCGATGGTGGCGTTGGTGACCTCCAGCGTGGCGGCAAACGGAAACAGTACAACCTGAAGCAGCACCGGCAGCACCAGAATGGCGCGGGTCTGCGGCTCGCGCAGCAAGGATTGCAGCTCTTTGCGGATCAATGTCCATAAACGGTGAAACATCGCGTCGTCCTCCTGTCGGGTGGCGCTTGCGCTTTCCCGACCTACAAAATCCGATGGCTAATCTAATCTTCTTTTCGTTTTCATCCACGTCAGCCCGATAAACATCACCGCCGACGCCAGCAAAAACAGGGTGTTGATAATCAGCACTACCGGGATGTTCCCCGCCAGAAACAGGCTTTGCAGGGTGCTCACAAAGTAGCGTGCCGGAATGATGTAGGTCACGGCACGGATCACCGCCGGCATACTGTCAATCTGGAAGATAAAGCCGGAGAGCATGATCGACGGCAGGAAGGCGGCATTAAGCGCCACCTGCGCGGCGTTAAACTGGTTGCGGGTGATGGTGGAGATCAGCAGCCCCATTCCCAGCGTGCTGAGTAAAAACAGGCTGGTAATAAAGAACAGCACCACCAGCGAACCGCGGTACGGCACGCCAAGAATAAATACCGAGACCAGCATACAGAGCAGCATCGCCAGCATGCCGAGGAAGTAGTAGGGGATCAGCTTGCAGAGCAAAAGCTCGACGCGCGTCACTTCGGTGGAGAGCAGCGCCTCCATGGTGCCGCGCTCCCATTCGCGGGCGATCACCAGCGAGGTGAGGATCGCGCCAATCACCGTCATGATGATAGTGACCGCACCCGGGATAATAAAATGCTGGCTGATGGCGGCGGGGTTAAACCAGTAGCGCGTCTGCACGTCAATCAGCGGTTCAAACTTCTCCCCCCGGTCTTCGGCGCGCTGCATCTGCCAGAGCTGCCAGATCCCCTCCGCATAGCCCTGCACGAAGTTGGCGGTGTTCGGTTCGCTGCCGTCGGTGATCACCTGAATTGGCGCATCGGCGCCCGGGCGTGCCATGTTGGCGGCGAAATCGACCGGGATGACGATCAGACCGCGAATTTTACCGGCCTGCATTTTCTGGATCAGTTCCTGCCGGTTGTCGCTGATGGTGGCATCGATGTAGGGCGAGCCGGTCATGGCGTGGGTGAAGTCCAGCGCCTCTTCGCTCTGCTGCTCCAGCAGGATCCCAACCCGCAGCTTGCTGGAATCGAGGTTAATTCCGTAGCCAAAAATAAACAGCAGCAGCAGGGGGATCACCACCGCAATCAGCCAGCTGCTGGGGTCACGCACAATCTGCCGCGTCTCTTTGACGCACAGGGCGCGCACCCGGCGCCAGGAGAGGGCGTTACTGCGCATGAGGATTCTCCTTATCCCAGTCGTGGATGAGGGTGATAAACGCCTGCTCCATGGTCGGGTCCGGCTGTGCGTCGTCGGCGGCCTGCGCTTTCAGGTCGTCCGGCGTGCCGTGGGCAATCAGCTTGCCGCGATAGACCAGCCCGATGCGGTCACAATACTCTGCCTCGTCCATAAAGTGGGTGGTGACCATCACGGTCACGCCTTTTTCCACCATGCTATTGATATGCAACCAGAATTCACGGCGGGTGAGGGGATCCACGCCTGACGTAGGTTCATCAAGAAAGAGGATGTCGGGCTCGTGCATCAACGAACAGGCCAGCGCCAGCCGCTGTTTGAAGCCAAGCGGCAGCGCGTCGGTAGCGTGTGAGGCGATATCGGTCAGGCCAAAGGCGTCGCACATGCGGCCGATCTTCTCGTTCTGCGCCCGTCCCCGCAGGCCGTAGACGCCGGAGAAAAATCGCAGATTTTGCTCCACCGTCAGGTTGCCGTAGAGCGAAAACTTCTGCGCCATATAGCCCAGATGCTGGCGCGCCTTGCCGGAGCTGACTTTGAGATCCATGTTCAGCACCAGCGCTTTGCCGGAGGTCGGTACCAGCAGGCCGCACATCATTTTAAAGGTGGTGGATTTCCCCGCACCGTTCGGCCCGAGCAGGCCAAATATCTCGCCGCGCTTCACGGCAAAATTGACGTTATCGGTGGCGGCGAAATCGCCAAATTTTTTGGTGAGCGATTTCGCTTCAATGACCGTTTCGCCCGGCGTGCCTTCCACCGTGTGCAGAATGGCGCCAAGCGGTGATTCTGAGGTTCCCGCCCCGCCCAGCAGATCGATAAACGCATCTTCAAAGCGCGGCGCGGTCTCTGTCATGTCGATTTCAGGCATCCCCTGCGCACGCCGGATATCGTCGGCGGTGGCCTCTTTTTTGAGGATCACGCGCACCGAACGGCCCTGAATCATCCCGTCGCTCACCTGGGGCAGCTTCAGCACCCGTTGCAGCAGCTTGCGGTTGGATTCCTGCGCGCTGTGTAGCAGAAAACTGCGCCCGGCCATGGTTTGCGTCAGCTCGGTGGGCTCGCCCTGATAGAGCAGTTCGCCTTCGTTCATCAGCAGCACGTCACGGCACTGCTCTGCTTCATCAAGGTAAGAGGTACTCCAGAGGATCAACATGCCGTCACCCGCCAGCTCGTGCACCATCTGCCACAGCTCGCGGCGGGAAATCGGGTCCACGCCGACGCCGGGTTCATCCAGCAACAGCACCTTCGGTTCGCCCACCAGCGTGCAGGCCAGCCCCAGCTTCTGCTTCATCCCGCCGGAAAGTTTGCCCGCCAGCCGATCGGTGAACGGGCCGAGGGAGGTAAACGCCAGCAGACGCTCGAAGGTTTTCTGCCGGGTTTCGCCGGTAACGCTGCGCAGATCGGCATACAGGTTGAGGTTTTCCATTACCGTCAGATCTTCATACAGACCAAACTTCTGCGGCATATAGCCGAGTATGCCGTGGAGCGCCGCGTCGTCTTTGATGGGATCGAGGCCAAGCACGCTGGCGCTGCCTTCATCCGGCTTCAGCAATCCCGCTAGCATCCGCATCAGCGTGGTTTTACCCGCGCCGTCCGGCCCCACCAGCCCGGTCACATAGCCTTTCTGAATCGTACAGTTCAGCGGCGCGACCGCCGGTTTAGCCATTCCCGGGAAGCGTTTGACCAGATTATTGAGCTGGATAACCGCATCATTCATGTTGTTCCCCGTCGTTTAAGGTCACGGTAACAGGCATGCCCTGACGCAGCGCGTCGTCCGCATCGGTGACGATGATGCGCAGGCGATACACCAGGTCGGTACGCAGATCCGGGGTTTCAACGGTTTTTGGCGTGAACTCGGCCGTTGGGGAGACGAAGCCCACTTTGCCGTGATACGGCTTGTCCGGGCGACCATCGGTGTAGAGCAGCAGTTCGCGGCCCGGCTGCATCTGGCCAAGATTCGGCTCATCAATGTAAGCGCGCACCCACACCGGACGGGTTAAGGAGAGCGTTAACACGGTGCTGCCCGCGCTGAGCATGCTGCCCGGCTCCACGGCGCGGGTCATCAGCGTACCGTCAGACGGGGCGATTAACGTGGTGTCGTGCAGATCCAGCTCCGCCTGGGCTAACTGCGCCTGCGCCTGCTCAAGGCTGGCCTTCGCCTGGGCAATGTCCTGCGCGCGGTTACCGGTGCGGTACTGGCTTAACTTATCCTGGGCAGATTTCAGCGTCGCCTGCGCCTGGTCGCGGGATGAGCGCGCATTTTCCAGGTCGTTGGCGGAAATAGTGCGGCTTTTCCATAAGCCTTGCTGACGGTTATAGAAATTCTGCGCATAGTCATAGGCGGCTTTTGCCTGCTTAACGGCAGCGGCCGCCTGGGCGATCTCTTCATCACGATAGCCCGCCAGCATCAGGTCGTACTGCGCCTGTGCGACGGCGACGCCCGCTTTTGCCTGCATCAACGCGTTTTCAAACGGGGCTTTGTCCAGCATCCCCAGCGTCTGCCCGGTTTTGATGGCATCGCCTTCGTCAACGCTCAGCGAGGCCAGCCGTCCGCCGACGCGGAAGCTCATGTTCACGGTGCGGATATCCACGTTGCCGTACAGCGTCAGGCCACGATCCTGCTGGCTCTGATACCACAGCCAGCCGCCTGTTCCCGCAGCAAGCAAGACAACAACCACCAGAATGATGGCGACAGGTTTTTTCATGACTTCTGGCTCCTTTGCGTTAAGCCTTGCAGGATCAGATCAACGTGACAGGTAATGACCTGGCTAATTTGCGCGGCTTTATCCTCATCGAATTGTGTCCAGCCCGTACGTAACAGGATGGTCTCACGCCCCAGACGGAAGGCGAGCACTTCGCCCAGCAGGGCGTGGGTATGCAAAATGGTGTCCGTATCGCTGGCGTCCCGTCCGGTATAGGCGGCGATCAGCCGGGTCAGATGGCTATGCATCGGGGCGATCACCTGATCGTGCACCAGCTGGTACGCGGCAGTGGGGGAGAGCTGCTCGCGGGAGATAAATTTGCTCAGGTTCAGCGTATCGTCGTGCGTCAGCAGGCGAATCATGTTGTGACAGGCGTTAAGGATCAGCTGGCGGATGGCAACCCGGTCCGGTTCTGTCTGGCTGAACAGCGCGGTGGCTTCTTCCACGTGTGGGCGAAAGCTGGTGCCGATAAAATCCGCGATCCACTGGGCGCAGGCGAGGTATAAATCCTCTTTTGAGCCAAAATAGTAGGTAATGGCCGCAATATTCTGCCCGGCCTGCGCGGCGATATCCCGCGTGGTGGCATGCAGACCATACTCGCCAAACTGCGCCAGCGCGGCGGCGATAAGCTGACTTTTCGCCTGTTCGCCTTTGGTTGTCGTTGGGGTTGTATTCATAGCAGCATTAAAAATTAATCAATCGATTGATTAAGATTATGCCTGATTTGCGCAAACGTCGAGTCATCGCCGGGGATATTTTATGCGCCACGTCACAAAAGCTGCTACACTCCGCTCCTTCGCGACATTGTGGTTTTTGTCCTTCTATTCGTTATATCTCCCTGAAAACTACACCTGTGATGGTCGGGGCGGTTCGGAGTTTTTATGTCTTTTGATTCCCTTGGTCTGAACCCGGAAATTCTGCGCGCCATCGCAGAGCAGGGCTACGTTGAGCCAACCCCTATTCAGCAGCAGGCTATCCCGGCCGTTTTGCAGGGCCGTGACCTGATGGCAAGCGCGCAGACCGGTACTGGTAAGACCGCGGGCTTTACCCTGCCGCTGCTGGAGCTGCTGGTAAAAAACCAGCCACACGCCAAAGGCCGTCGTCCGGTGCGTGCGCTGATCCTCACCCCAACCCGCGAGCTGGCGGCCCAGATTGGTGAGAACGTGCGTGAATACAGCCGCTATCTCAACATTCGTTCGCTGGTAGTTTTCGGCGGGGTAAGCATTAACCCGCAGATGATGAAGCTGCGCGGCGGCGTGGACGTGCTGGTGGCAACGCCGGGGCGTCTGCTGGATCTCGAACACCAGAACGCGGTGAAGCTCGATAACATCGAAATTCTGGTGCTGGACGAAGCCGACCGTATGCTGGACATGGGCTTCATCCACGACATTCGCCGCGTGCTGGCGAAGCTGCCGACGCGTCGTCAGAACCTGCTCTTCTCCGCGACCTTCTCCGACGAGATCAAGGCGCTGGCGGAAAAGCTGCTGCATAACCCGCTGGAAGTGGAAGTCGCGCGCCGCAACACCGCCTCCGAGCAGGTGACGCAGCACGTGCACTTTGTAGATAAGAAGCGCAAGCGGGAACTGCTCTCCCAGATGATCGGCCAGGGCAACTGGCAGCAGGTGCTGGTGTTTACCCGCACCAAGCACGGCGCCAATCACCTGGCGGAACAGCTGAATAAAGATGGCATCCGCAGCGCGGCCATTCACGGCAACAAGAGCCAGGGCGCGCGTACCCGCGCGCTGGCAGACTTCAAGTCCGGCGACATACGCGTGCTGGTGGCAACCGACATCGCCGCACGCGGTCTGGATATCGAAGAGCTGCCGCACGTGGTGAACTACGAGCTGCCAAACGTGCCGGAAGATTACGTTCACCGTATCGGCCGTACCGGACGCGCGGCGGCAACCGGGGAAGCGCTCTCTCTGGTTTGCGTGGATGAGCACAAGCTGCTGCGCGACATCGAACGCCTGCTGAAGAAAGAGATCCCGCGCATTGAAACCCCGGGCTATGAAGTTGACCCGTCAATCAAAGCCGAGCCAATTCAGAACGGTCGTCAGGGTGGCGGGCGCGGTCAAGGCGGCGGTGGTCGCGGTCAGCAGCCGCGTCGTGCCGAAGGCGGCGCGCCGAAATCTTCGGGCAAACCGCCGCGTCGTAATAACGACAGCAAACCGGCCGGTGAAAACCCATGGCGTAGCGGCGAAGGGAAACCGGCAGGCGAGGGGCAGCGCCGACGCCGCCCGCGTAAGCCTGCTAACCCGCAGTAATCTGGAAGCCCGGTCGTAAAGCCGGGCTTTTCTTTTTGCGGCAGCGGAGAGAAAGTGCCACAATAGTGGCTGTTTATACAGTATTTCAGGTTTTCCGATGGCTTTAACCGCTGCGCTCAAGGCGCAAATTGGCGCATGGTATAAGGCGCTACAACAGCAGATCCCCGATTTTATCCCCCGAGCCCCGCAGCGGCAGATGATTGCCGACGTGGCAAAAACGCTCGCCGGGGACGACGGGCGACATCTGGCGATTGAAGCCCCGACCGGCGTCGGGAAAACCCTGTCGTATCTTATTCCCGGCATTGCCATCGCGCGGGAAGAAGATAAAACGCTGGTGGTCAGTACCGCTAACGTGGCCTTGCAGGATCAGATCTTCAGCAAAGATTTGCCGCTGCTGCGCAAAATTATCCCCGATTTACGGTTTACCGCCGCCTTTGGTCGCGGGCGCTACGTCTGTCCGCGCAATCTGGCGGCACTGGCCAGCAGTGAACCCTCCCAACAGGATCTGCTCGCGTTTCTTGATGACGAGCTGACGCCAAACAACAAGGCGGAGCAGGAGCAGTGCGCAAAGCTGAAGGCCGATCTCGACGGCTACAAGTGGGACGGCCTGCGGGATCACACCAACCAGGCGATCGGCGACGACCTGTGGCGCAGGCTCAGCACCGATAAAGCAAGCTGCCTGAACCGTAACTGTCACTACTATCGCGAGTGCCCGTTCTTTGTCGCCCGGCGTGAGATTCAGGAAGCGGAGGTGGTTGTCGCCAACCACGCGCTGGTCATGGCTGCACTGGAGAGTGAAGCGGTCCTGCCGGAGCCCAAAAACCTGCTGCTGGTGCTCGATGAAGGTCATCATCTGCCCGACGTGGCGCGAGATGCGCTGGAGATGAGCGCGGAAATTACCGCCCCGTGGTTTCGCCTGCAACTGGATCTGTTCTGCAAACTGGTGGCAACCTGCATGGAGCAGTTCCGCCCGAAAACCACGCCGCCGCTGGCGGTTCCGGAGCGGTTGAGCGAGCACTGTGAAGAGGTGTACGGCCTCATCGCCTCGCTGAATAACATCTTTAACCTGTATCTCCCCGCCACCCAGGAGGCGGAACACCGCTTTGCGATGGGTGAGTTGCCGCAGGAAGTGATGGAGATTTGCCAGCAGCTGGCGAAGCACCTGGAAAAGCTGCGCGGGCTGGCGGAGATGTTCTTAAACGATCTCAGCGAGAAAACCGGTACTCACGACGTGGTGCGTTTGCACCGCATTCTGCTGCAAATGAATCGTGCGCTGGGGATGTTTGAAGCGCAGAGCAAACTCTGGCGGCTGGCTTCGATGGCGCAGGCGTCCGGCGCGCCGGTGACTAAGTGGGCCACCCGCGAAGTACGAGACGGGCAGGGACATCTCTTCTTCCACTGCGTGGGCATCCGCGTGGCCGATCAGCTGGAAAAGCTGATCTGGCGCAGCGTTCCGCACGTGGTAGTGACGTCAGCGACTCTGCGTTCCCTGAACAGCTTCTCAAGGTTGCAGGAGATGAGCGGCCTGAAAGAGAAAGCGGGCGACCGCTTTGTGGCCCTGGACTCGCCGTTCAACCACTGTGAGCAGGGCAAGCTGGTCATTCCGCGCATGAATTATGAGCCGCTTATCGATAACGAAGAGCAGCATATTGCGGAAATGGCGGCCTACTTCCGCGAGCAGGTTGAGAGTAAAAAATACCCCGGTATGCTGGTGCTGTTTGCCAGCGGTCGGGCGATGCAACGCTTCCTGGAGCACGTCACGGATCTGCGCTTACTCCTGCTGGTGCAGGGCGATCAGCCGCGCTATCGGCTGGTGGAAACCCACCGTAAACGCATTGATAACGGCGAGCGCAGCGTGCTGGTGGGGTTACAGTCCTTTGCGGAAGGGCTTGATTTGAAAGGCGACTACCTGACGCAGGTGCATATCCATAAAATCGCCTTCCCGCCCATCGACAGCCCGGTGGTGATCACCGAAGGCGAATGGCTGAAAAGCCTTAACCGTTATCCGTTTGAAGTGCAAAGCCTGCCTGCAGCGTCGTTTAACCTGATTCAGCAGGTCGGGCGCTTGATCCGTAGCCACGGCTGCTGGGGCGAGGTGGTGATTTATGACAAACGACTGCTCACCAAAAACTACGGCCAGCGGCTGCTGAATGCGCTGCCGATCTTCCCGATTGAGCAGCCGGACGTGCCGGAAGTAAAAAAACGCCCGACAAAACTGGCTGCCGGGCGTCGAAAAAGCTTCCGTGCTAAGGGGCGCGGTCCTACTGGTAAGTGAAGGTCACCTGGATCACGCTGCTGAACGTGCCGGCAGAGATGGGCATCGAGGTGGCGTAATAGCGTGCGGCCAGCGGGAACGTGGCCGTGTGGTCTGACGGGTTTATGGCAGCGTTAAAGGCGGCCTGCGGGGCAATCAGTATCTTGTCCTGACGATCTGCCAGCTCCAGTGCCAGCCCCTTTGCGCTACCGAGATTGGCAAATTTGGTGGGATGGGTGCTGTCGGCCTGACCGTAGAAAAAGGCGGTGGCAAGCGCCAGCGTGGCCGGGCAGTGCGACACCGAAAGGGAAAAGTCCTTCCACTCGCCGGTATCGCCCACGTCTTTAAAACTACCCGATGCCGCCTGGCCTAAGTCCACCGTCAGGTTGCGGCTGGCACTGTCAATGACGCACGTGTTGGCGTAAATGTTACCCGTCATCTGGATCTGTATATCATCGGCGTGGGCCTGGGCGATCAGCCCCAGCGCGAGAATCAATGCGGTTTTTTTCATGACGTTCACTTATAAGCGAGGGTGATGGTTGCCACAGTATTGGCTGGCCCGGGGGTGACTACATTGCTGACCTGCTCGTAGCGAACCTCAAACGGGATCACCAGCGTTTCGTTGGCTACGGCCTGATTTTGGGTACTTACATAGGTACCGAAGGTGGCGAGATGGTCATCAAATAGCATTCTTACTCCGACGCCTGTAGCCATGCCGGTCTGCTGCGTGAGTTTGATCACCCCCTCAAATGCTGTGTCATATCCATTCGCGCTGGTGATTTTTAGCTCAGGCTGTACGGTTGTGTCACAGTTGACGGTGATATTAAATTTTTGAGCAGGGCTGGATAAAAAACCTACGCTGATGAAATCACTGACGGGAAAATCGCCCAAATTAACGGTGAGATTTTTCGGTAAAACGGAGCAGGTGACCTGATGAAGAATAACATTACCTGCATAGGCGATGTGGTTAGGGTTGCCGATCCCTTCATGGCCGAAAACGCCAATGCCAAATTCGGTTTGAGACTGCACCAGCGTACCGGATGTCACGGTGTCACTCGTTTTAACCAGCTCAAGCGTTATTTCAAAGCTAAAAGTCTGTGTTCCATCGGTAGAGACGTAGCCAACAGGCGTTCCACGTGAATCGCACTGCACGCCGCCAGCGCCGCTAATTCGCTGCCCGTGATCATTCATCAATGCTACGCCAATCCCCGGCACACCGGATTCGTATACCCCCCTGAGCCCTGGCATTTCCGCTCCGGTGCCGTAGTAGCAGGAGACAATCTCCAGGCCGCTGTCGGTACTCTGATCGCAATGCCCGGCAACATGAACGCTCTGCTCTGTACCCGGGATAGTTGCGCCAACTGCCAGCGTCGTCGGGACAGAAATGGATGCCACGTTGATCATTTTGGGGAGATCCGGCGTGGTGCAGGTCGCCTTCGCATGCGGCATGAATAACGCAGCGGTTCCCAGAATCAGTAAGAAAAAGCACTGTTTAATCATTTGCATAATGTTTTGCCTTTAGGGGAGATCAGTGACACTGCGCGGCAGCGTTAATGATGCTGGTTTTCGCTTTCTCATCCGTGAGCACATAGTCAGCGACGCAATGCTCGTTTGCCTCCTGTCCCCAGGAAACGCGGAGATGCCCTTGCTGTGGCAGACCCGAGAGATAGGTCTGGCCATCATTCCCGACGATAAATTCGCTGTCTTTGTCCTCGGTGGTAACCGTTGCGCCGAACGGCAGCGGTTTACCGTTTTGCGTGAGCGTCATCAGGACGCGATTGCCCACGCGCGTCGTGAAGCTGGCGCGCACAATGGCTCCGCGGGTTGGCGTCACAATTTGTGCCGCATGGGTGACGTCGGCGTCCTCCGGCAGCGTTTCCGTATCCAGCGCAATAGTGTTGTGGCGATACGCGGTGACGAACGGTACGACGGTGTAGCCGCGGAAGTCGGTTTCAACGCCGGTCTGGTTAGTGATATGCGTGCCGTGCGTACCCGGGGCTTTCACGAGCGCAATGGTCTCACCGAGCGGCTGGCTTAGCGTGATGCCGTTTGCATGGGCAATCACGCCTCCCTGCAAGCCGACGTTCAGTGTTTGCTGATATTTATCCTGACTGACGCCACCGCTCACTTCACCGTATGTCGCTTTGTAGTCGGCGTTAACGCTGGTGGAGTTACCGCTGCCGGTGCTGCTCAGCCCCTCCTGGAGATTCCAGTTCAGGTTGTCTTCTTTCAGGGCCGTACCGTTCAGGCCGATGTTCTGCGTGGTGCCATCTTTCGTGTTGTTCAGGTTGTACGTGGCCCAGGTGTTATGCATCCAGCGATCCAGCGGAACCGAAACGCTCAGCGAGAACTGGTTGTCGTTCGTCACCGCATTACCGTCCAGATCGCTGTCGTGAGTGTTTTTATTCATGCTGTAGCTAAGGCTGTAGCTAACGCCGTGCCAGCTGTTGTTGTAGCTGACGCTCATGGAGGTCATGTCCTGGTTCTGGCTCCAGTAGGTTTCCTTCACCATGCTCAGCGTGACCGATCCCCAGCCTTCTGGTAGCGTCTGGTCGATGGTGGCTTCGGTACGGGCGCGGCGCTGCTGTGGCGCAGACCAGTTGTCGGCGCGGGTATACGACTCCATGGTGTCGTCCAGGGTGTAAAACCCCTTGCTGTTGTAGCGATAGCCCGCAAGCGAAAAGTTGGTGCCTGAACCGGCGAAATCTTTGCTGTAGCGTACGCGCCACGATTTGCCTGTGCTGGACTGCTGTTTTTTCAGCAGGGCTCTGGCGCGAGTCACGTCAATGGAGAACGCCCCTAAATCACCCATGTTTTTCCCGGCGCCTATCGCCTGCGACTGATAATGACTGCTCTGCTGTACGCCGCCGTAGGCCGTGAAGCCGTGGGGTAAACCATAGATGGCGCTCCCCTGAGCAAACGGGGTCTTTTCAACATCTTTGTCATAAGAACGATAACGCCCGGCAGTTGCGCTGTAGCGCAGGTTTTTTTCACGCTGCAATACCGGAACGGAGGCAAACGGCACCACGAAATGGCTTTCGCTGCCGTCAGTTTCTTTCACCGTGAGCTGGAGGTCGCCGCTGCTGCCGGTGGGGTAGAGATCGTTAATTTCGAAGGCCCCCGGCGCGACCGTGTTCTGATAAATCACGTACCCGTTCTGGCGCACCATCACCAGCGCGTTGCTGTGGGCGGTGCCACGAATAATAGGCGCATAGCCTTTTTCGCTGTCGGGAAGCATGTCGTTATCGGATTTCAGCTCCACGCCGGTGTAAGGGACACTGTCAAAAACATCAGCAGGTGATGAGCTCTGGCCAACGGTGATATCGCTTTTCATCGCCACAATATCGCGTTGCGCATAGGTATAAACGGAGGTGAATTTCTGTTCCTCCTCATTGCCTGTGGTGCTGCGATTCCAGGTGGAATAGTTGCGAAGGCGCCATGCGCCAACGTTTAAACCCGGACGCAGGTTCACGTACTGGCTACTGCTATCCTCTTCACCCTGCTGGCGCGCATGGCTCTGGCTGGCGTTGACGCTGTAATTAAGCAAGCCCGCGTTGATCCCTTCGTCAAACTCTTTCGGGTCGATGTAACCGCGTGGCACCTGTCCGAGCGCCTTTTGCGGAATGCTCAGCAGCAGCTGCTGGTTGCGAACGTGAAAGATTGCAGATGAAGCAGGGATGACACCTAGATCGGCACACTGGCCTTTGGCCATGAGCTGAGGAAACTTTTGGGTCTTGATACCGAGGCTTTTTAACTCACCCATGCTAAAGCAAGGTTGTAACGTGTCGTTGCCCTGCGAATCTTTCTCAAGCGTAAAGGTCACGTTGCGGGTATCAATTTTATTATTATTGATAAACACCGCGACCTCATATTTCCCCGGTGCCTGGCCGGGACCTTTTTCATAGACGGACAGATCGGTTTTACCCTGCTGGGGATTATCTATATCCAGCAGGGCGGGGTTAAAATAATCATCAGCCATAACCTGCTGCGCAAAGATGGCTATTGCCAGGCCACAGAGAATGACCAGCAATGAAGACATTCGGCAGGTGAACGGCTTTTTGTGGCTGTACATGATTATTTTATTACCGGAACAATTAATGAACGGATTTCGACCAGGAATGGCTGATGCTGCCGTAATCATTAATAATGGAATACGTCACGTTTGAGCCCCCGACATTACCCGGTATGGCAAAATGTGTTTCTGATTTCGGAACAGCCCAGGTCGCTTTTGTGACTTTCTGACCGTTAAGCGTGACGGTCTGGAAATTCATATAGAAAGGCGTAGGGTTATTCACCACCAGGTCGTTACCTTCGCGATGCCATTCAAGCTTATCCGCCACATCTTCTGGTCGGCCTTTTACCGCGGACGGGCGATACAGCAATTTAATGCGGGTATTAATGGCAATTTGCAGCGTATTTACTCCCTCAACGTGTTTTGAGGAAGGGATCGCTTTGATATTCAACCAGTACAGAGATTCCCTGTCTTCCGGTAAATTTCCGCCCGTGCGTACCACGCGCAGAACGTTATCTTCTTTTGCATCCAGACGGAAAAGCGGCGGGGTGATCAGGAATGGGGCTTTGGCCGGGTTTTTACCGCCAGAATCGACCCAGGACTGTACCAGATAATCCGTCGTATCTGGGTTTGACAGGCCAAGAGATGATTCCTTTTTATCTCCTTGATAGACCAGCCGGGTACCATTAATCACGACGCCCGCATGTGCAGAGGCTGCTATCAGTAAAAGAGTGCTCAGTAAATAACCGTGGCGCATAAAGATTTCTCAATAAATAGAAGAGATATTAATGCCCGCAAGAGCATTAATATCTCAGGATTGATAAGATCAGTTATAAATAACGGTGAAAGTCGATACAGAGTTGGCAGGGCCTGCGGTAATGGCGGCCTGAGTTTGAATATAACGCGCACCGAATTCCAGGTCGTTAACTGCCGTGCCGGAGGCTAAAGGATATTGCTGCGAAGGCGTATACAGAGTGACAGGCTGCCCGGAAGCATCCATCAACTGAATGGCTACACCGGTTGCCGCATCGGTATCTGGCGTTAATGCCAGCGCGGCATTATTATCCGCATCCGGGGTACCACCGAAGTTAATCGCAGCCGAGGTCACTGTTTCCGGACAATTGGTTAACTTAATATTAAACTTCGTTGATGTGCTGGTAGAGCCTGCGCCGGTAAATACCGTTTTAGACACCTTACCCAACTGAACGTTTAATGGATTACTTAATCCATTCACGACCTGGCAAGCAGAATCGATAATTTCACCGGTGAAATTAATCTGACCTTCACCGTTAGTTGCCGCAAATGCGGATGCAGAACATCCCACCGTTGCGGCGATAAAAAAACCTAATGCAACCTTGTTCATAGTTAATCCTGATGTGATTCTGGTAAAAGCGTTGCCTGGACGTTTTTACCGTTGACCCTTAATGATTTTTCGATGTTTATTTAATCAAAAAAAGGGTCGCTGCGGATCTTTTGTCCCAATCACAAATAATGTAAATAGTGCTTGAGTTTAATTTTTTTATATGAAAACAGCAGGTTGATAATGATCACAAAACACTATCGGGTCTGTGTTCATCGGGCTATATTGTTAACAAGATAATGCAGTCAGGAGAAATGTCGTGGATTACCGCAAAATTATCAAAGAGGTAGGGCGTGGGAAAAACCACGCTCGCGATCTGGACCAGGAAACAGCCCGCGCGTTGTACACGCATATGCTGAATGGCGACGTGCCGGAACTGGAAATGGGCGGCATTTTGATTGCGCTGCGTATTAAAGGGGAAGGTGAGGCGGAGATGCGCGGCTTTTATGAGGCCATGCAGTCGCAGACCATGCGCTTAACCCCGCCCGTCACGAAGCCGATGCCAATTGTGATCCCGACCTACAACGGCGCGCGTAAGCAGGCAAACCTCACGCCGCTGCTGGCTATTCTGTTGCAGAAACTCGGTTTCCCGGTAGTAGTGCATGGCGTGAGCGAAGATCCGACGCGCGTGCTGACAGAAACCATCCTGGCGTTGTTAGGTATTGAACCGACCCTCCATGCCGGTCAGGCACAGGCAAAGCTGGAGGGGAATCAGCCGGTCTATATCCCCGTTAGCGCGCTCTGCCCACCGCTGGAAAAGCAGCTGGACATGCGCTGGCGCATGGGTGTACGTAACAGCGCTCACACCCTGGCGAAGCTGGCGACGCCGTTTGCCGAAGACGCCGCGCTGCGTCTTTCCAGCGTCTCCCATCCGGAATACGTGACGCGAGTCGGGCAATTCTTTGCCGAAATCGGTGGACGCGCGCTGCTGATGCACGGGACAGAAGGCGAGGTTTACGCCAACCCGCAGCGTTGTCCACAGCTGATGCTGATTGAGCCCGCCGGGACGCGGGTCGTTGTCGAACGTGGGGAAGAGAACAGAGATGCGATCCTGCCTGAGTCGAAAGATCCGCAGGTCACCGCGCGCTGGATTGTGCAGTGTCTGGCCGGGAAGGTGCCGGTTCCGCAGTCAATCAAGCTGCAAATGGCCTGCTGCCTGCTGGCTGCAGGGGAAGTCGAGTCCGTGGAAGCCGGGTTGCAGCGCGTGGCGCAGTCATTTTAAGCAAAAAAAAGCCCGTCCAGTGGCGGACGGGCAAACAAGGGTAACAACAACAGGGTCAATGAGGGTTGGAGCATCTCACCAGAGGGTATGGCGAGGGTGGAGCATAATTTGTTCGATTACTTGTAGATAACCGCAGTACCGCTCAGTTTGTTATTACCGTTAGTGGAAGTGATGGTGTATCCACTTGCGCCCGCGGCGGCAGCTTTTTCAGCCAGTTTTGCTTCCAGACCGTCCAGCGTGGTCGCGCCTTCAGCACTCACCACACCGATTTTGTTCAGATCCTGTGCCTGAGTAGAGGAGACTGGCTCTACAGCGAAAGCGCCGAAAGACAGAGCGGACAGGGCAACAGCGGCAACAGCATATTTGATGGTTTTCATAGGTCAATTCTCGCAGGTTATTCTGTTAAGGGGACGATGTTCCGTCGATGTGATAAGTATCACGCTTTTTAGCGGAAGATAAAATCGAAGAGAATTGACGTGGTTGGTCAAAAAAATTGAATGACAAATAACTTATTGATTATTAATAAAATCAGAAGCGCAATTGACACTTCTTGCGGATACGCTTTACAGACACAATCAGAAGGGCACGTTTTGCTACGCGCTTCGCTGAAAGTCGTGAGCGTAAAGTAAACTGTTGGTGCGGTTAACTACGGTAAAGGAAAGTCAACGTAACTGGCTGTCTTTCGTTCCTCTACGATTATATCCTGAATGTGAAGCATTTTTTGAATCTTTCTCCTGCTGACAGGTGATGCAAAGCCGTACTCCGGGAATGGCTTTACGTCGTGCCTCAGGAATGGGATCCCCGCACTCTTCGCATTCCGTCAAACTTTCGCCGCGCGGAATTTCACCGCGAGCACGCGCAACCGCATCTTCAATGGTACTGTTGATCTGTTCGTTAACGGCGTCGTCATTCGCCCAGCCGGAAGCCATGATGTTCTCCTGAAAGGATCAAGTCATGCATTTTAATATGGGGTGAAAAAACGCACAGTCAAGGCGCAGGCAGAGAGAACTGCATCTGCCGGACAGATGCAGTTTGGAAGGCGGTAAGTTATTTATAGATAGTCGCGGTACCGTACATATGGTTATCGCCACCGGCGGCGTTCACCACGAAGCCTTTAGCGCCTTCCTGACGAGCTTTTTCGGCCAGCTTGTCCTGAAGGTCATCAAGGTTGCTTGCCCGGCTGACAGAGACCGTCCCGGCCGCGCGTAGCTGGCTGGTGTCGGTACTGTCGGTCAGAGGTTGAACGGACAAGGCAGAGAATGATGCGCCTGCCAGCGCACCCGCAATAATAAAGGTCAGATACTTTTTCATAATCACATCCTCAGGGGAAACAACAGGTGATTCCTGTTAAGTTTAGAAGCCTGATGCGTGTGATTTAGCGCAAAAATTTGATGATGATCTGCTTATTTTTTGAACGATAAATTCTGACAATTTGTTGACAGATCATAGACATACAGGTCGCTGATTTTTGTCGTTTTTTTGTGCGACTCAGACAGATATTTACCCCCGCGCCGTCACAGGGTATCTTACGCGGCTGTTTAAAGGAGAATGCCATGACTTCCCACAAGCCGGGATTGCACCCGCGTAACCGCCACCGTAGCCGCTACGATATGAAAGCCCTGTGTCTGAGCTGCCCTGAATTGCAGGGTTTTATCGTTCAGACACCAGCCGGTGAACCGTCGGTAAACTTTGCCGATCCGCTGGCGGTTAAAACGCTGAACAAAGCGCTGCTGGCCCATTTTTATGGTGTGACGCACTGGGACATCCCTGATGGCTTTCTCTGCCCGCCGGTCCCGGGCCGTGCGGATTACGTCCATCATCTTGCCGATCTGCTGGCGGATGACCACGATGGCGTAGTGCCGAAACAGGCTACCGTCCTTGATATCGGTACGGGCGCGAACCTGATCTACCCCCTGATAGGCGCACATGAGTACCAGTGGCGATTTACCGGCAGCGAGATCGGTGATGAGGCCTTCGCCAGCGCGCAGGCCATTATCAACGCTAACCCGGGGTTAAGCCGGGCCGTACGTCTACGTCGTCAGAAGGATGCCGCTGCTATTTTCAACGGCATAATTCATAAGAACGAACAATATGATGCCACCCTGTGCAACCCGCCATTCCACGACTCCGCCGCGTCCGCGCGTGCGGGAAGTGAACGCAAGCGGCGTAACCTGGGCCAGGCCGAAGATGGCGCGCTGAATTTTGGCGGCCAGCAGCAGGAGCTGTGGTGCGAGGGCGGGGAAGTGGCCTTTATTCTGCGCATGATTGCCGAGAGTAAAGGCTTCGGTCGTCAGGTGAAATGGTTTACCACGCTGGTCTCTCGTGGCGATAACCTGCCGCCGCTTTACCGCGCGCTGACCGAAGCCGGCGCGGTGAAGGTGGTCAAAAAAGAGATGGCGCAGGGTCAGAAGCAGAGCCGCTTTATTGCCTGGTCCTTTATGGACGATAACAAACGTCGCAAATAATCGTTTCTCGGGCCGGGAAAGGCGAAGCCGCCACCCGGCTCGGTTACAGCGTCGGCTCCTGCGGAGGGAGCGGCGAAGCGGGCGGCGACAATACCTGATACGTCTGCACCGGCGCTCTCACGTTCGCCAGATCGAAGTGTTTTTTCACCATGCTGTCGAGAGCAAAGCGCACCGTCCACTGCTTAAGCGGCTGGGTGGTGAACGACACGCGCAAGGTAAAGGCAGTGTTTGTCAGCCCGACGATGCCCGCAAACGACGGCTCACCAATTACCAGCCCGCGAATATCCTCCATCTCCATCAGTTCGCTCACCGCATCCCGCAGCGCCTGTTTCGCCTTATCTGCATCTTCGTGACGATCGACATCATAATTCGCCACCACCGAACCAATGCCGCGCACAAAGTTGGCAAAGGTGGTGATCGATGACCACGGAATAATGTGGTACGCCCCGGTATCCTGACGTACGCCGACGGAGCGAATGGACATCCTCTCCACCGTGCCGGTAAGCGGTCCGATGGTCACCAGATCCCCGGTGTTCATCCCGTTCTCAAACTGGATAAAAATGCCGGTGATAATATCCTTCACCAGCGTCTGCGAACCAAAGGAGATCGCCAGTCCCAGGGCACCGGCACCCGCCAGCAGTGGGGCGATATTTACGCCGATTTCCGACAACACAATCATGATGGTAATGGTGCTAATGATCACCGCCAGCGCGTTGCGGAACAGCGTCAGCAGTGTGCGGGCGCGGGCGCTTGGCAGGGGCCTGCCGTGGACATCCGACACCAGACGGTTTTCGATAAGGCTTGCCAGCAGCGTCCAGCCGACGGCGGAGAAGAACAGGATCAGCGCGATACGAATAAGAATATCGACGGTCTTTTCCCCGGCGCCGTTATGCAGCCAGTTCCAGAAATCAAACAGTCCCCACGCATTCAGCAGCAGCATAATTGCCACGCAGACCGTCAAAATACGCGCCACCTTCAGCGACACCGATGTCCAGCCATTTACCCGTTTTTGCAGCTCGGGGTAATTACGCTGAACCTGCGGCGACAGGGTGATCGTCTTCGACAGCCAGCGGGAGAGCAGGCCAGAAACAAAGGCCGCGATGCCGATAATCGCCAGGCTTTTGAACGTCGCCCCCATCATAAATTTCAGGCTGTTGCCCGGATCGAACAGCGAGAAGAAACACAGCACAATAAAATAGGCGCTGGCCAGCCAGTGCCACACCAGCGCAAAGGCGCGAATAAAGAGGCTGAAAAAGGAGAGGGAGCGATCGGCCAGGTGAAGCAGACTGTCGGTGATCGCTTTTTTATTGTGGAAGATGAGGTACAGCGCCCAGACGGTAATACAGAGCATGATCAGCACGTTCGCCAGGGCCCCGAACTGCACGTTAACCTGGTTGGAAATAATCGGGACGGCGACCAGCAGGCCATAGCCGATCAACCCGCTCAGCACGCTGAGCCGAACCGCCCAGTATTTGGCGCTCCGATCCGAAATGGCGAACGGGCGAAGTTCCGGCACGCGCGGACAGAATATTAACCGCAGGAGCGCCTTAAAGAACTCGATCAGGGCAAAGGCGTTCAGGAACAACCCCTGCTGAAAGGCGATGGTTTTGTTCCCGGTATTAAGACGGTCGGCCAGCATCTGGCCGACAAACAGCGTCAGCGCCAGCAGCAGCAAATCGATGATAAAGGCCCCGGTAATCATTGCCGGAAGATGCAGCCAGCTGCTTTTATGCTGATTCTTTTTACGTCCCCAGTGGCCCATCTTCCGGTAAAGCGGCCAGACAGACAGGCGCAACAGCCAGTAAAAAATGAATACCGCGGCGGCCAGAATAGAAAACTGGGTCGCGGCTGCAGAAAAGGTGTGGGGATTAAAAGGCTTATGCGAGGTGCCAACAAGGTTGCGATAGAGCTGGGCAAAACGCGACGACAGGGCTTCCCCGTAGCGGCGACTGATATCGGTGACGTTTTCCAGTACCGTCTTTTCGTCTTCGATTTCCGGCGGCGCGATAGTCGGAACCGGATCCTGAGGCGGTGTGGCGGCCACTTTCCTCAGCTGATCGATAAGCTCCTGCCGGGACGTGTCGTTCTCAAGCACGTCGGCAAGTGCGCTGTAAGCGGCTTTTTTCTTTTCAGCGTCGGGTTCTGGCGGCGCATTTTGCTGGGTGGCGGTGGCTCCGGTGGTGACGCCGGGAATGGTTACAGCAAGTGATGGCGCGCTAAACAGGGTAAACAGTAGCAACAGGATCCACGGCACGGCGTCCTCCGACAAAAATATCGTGCAAAATGATAAGTATAGAGCGCGCGGAGCGGAGGGGAGTTTTTGGGAACAATCCGGCATAAAAAAGCCGGGCATGCCCGGCTCTGTGTATGGCTGTCAGGAGACGTGTTGCAGGAACTCCTGGA
The DNA here is from genome assembly GCF_020224095.1 of Enterobacter sp. CCUG 70166. NCBI lineage: Bacteria > Pseudomonadati > Pseudomonadota > Gammaproteobacteria > Enterobacterales > Enterobacteriaceae > Enterobacter > Enterobacter sp. CCUG 70166. Next base: position 5,189 of record NZ_NRIQ01000020.1, on the reverse strand, counting down.
GGCGCTGGCTCGGTGGGTTCGCAATCAGCGCCTGCGGATTACCGTCTTCCGCGATGCGGCCCTTATCAATGAAGATCAGACGGGACGCCACTTTTTCGGCAAAGCCGATTTCGTGGGTAACGATCACCATCGTCATGCCTTCTTCTGCCAGATCCTGCATCACTTTCAGCACCTCGTGACGCAGCTCCGGGTCGAGTGCGGACGTTGGCTCATCAAACAGCATCATCTTTGGCTTCACCGCCAGCGCACGGGCAATGGCCACGCGCTGCTGCTGGCCACCGGACAGCTCGGAAGGATAGTGGTGGGCACGCTCCGCCAGACCCACTTTCGCCAGCAGATCTTTTGCCAGCGTTTCTGCCGCCGCTTTGCTGGCCCCACGCACGCGCAAAGGACCGAACATCACGTTTTCCAGCGCCGTCAGGTGCGGGAACAGGTAGAACTGCTGGAACACCATGCCCGCTTCCTGGCGGATCAGGCGCTCGTCCACTTTCGGATCGTTCACCTTCAGACCATCGACGATCAAATCGCCGCTGGTGATCTCCTCGAGCTTGTTAATACAGCGCAGCAGGGTGGATTTTCCGGAACCCGACGGCCCGATGATCACCACCACTTCACCCTGCCTGATGTTCAAATCGATATTGTGCAGCACCTGGGTTGGACCAAAGTGCTTGGAAACATTTTTAAATTCAATCACAGGATTTTCATCCTTCTTTCAAGACGACGCAGAACAAAGCTCAGGACAAGCGTGATAATCAGGTAGACAACGGCGACCGCACTCCAGATTTCCAGGGCGCGGAAGTTACCCGCGATGATCTCCTGGCCCTGACGGGTCAGCTCGGCCACGCCGATAACAATAAACAGCGAGGTGTCTTTAATGCTGATGATCCACTGGTTGCCCAGCGGCGGCAGCATGCGGCGCAGCGCCAGCGGCAGGATCACGTGACGGATCGTTTCGCGACGGGAAAGACCTAACGCCAGACCGGCTTCGCTGAAGCCTTTATGAATCGACAGCACCGCACCGCGGGTGATTTCCGCAATGTAGGCGCCGGAGTTGATCATAATGGTGACGACAGCTGCGCTGAACGGGTCAATGCGCAGATCGTTGAAGGCCATCGGCAGGGCGAAGTAGATAAACATGACCTGCACCACAATGGGGGTGCCGCGGATCACTTCGATGAAAACCAGTGCGATGTGGTTTGCAATCCAGCCGCCGTAGGTGCGGGCGAAACCGGCCACCAGACCGATAATTAACCCGCCAACCAGACCGAGGACCGAAATCCACAAGGTCATTTTAGCGCCTTCAAGCAAGAGAGGAATGGCAGGCCAGATGGCGCTCCAGTCAAACTGCATGATGTATTCCTGTATACCGTGGTGAAAAACGAAAAACGTAGGCCCGGTAAGCGGTAGCGCCACCGGGCGTTACAAACCTGAAGTCAGGTGAAATTATTTAGGCTCGGTACCGAACCATTTTTTGTAGATTTCGTTATAGGTGCCGTTCTCTTTCAGGGTTTTCAGCGCGCCGTTAACTTTATTACGCAGGTCGTCGCTGCCTTTCGGGAACGCAATACCGTACTGCTGAGCTTCCAGAGAATCACCTACCGCTTTGAACTTGCCGTTACCGGCGGTTTTGATGAAGTAAAGGATGTTAGGCGTGTCGTGCAGCACCGCGTCTGCGCGGTTGGTGCCCAGTTCCATGTAAGCGTTGTCGATGTTCGGGAACTGACGCAGGTCTTTGGTTTTGATATTGGCTTTCGCGTAATCAACGGAACCGGTGCCGCTCTTCACGGCGACCACTTTACCGTCGAGATCTTTCACGCTTTTCACGTCGTTGTTATCCGCTTTCACCATCACCAGCAGGCCGCTTTTGTAGTAGCCATCAGAGAAATCGATAGCTTTTTTACGCTCTTCGGTAATGGTGATGCCCGCCAGCGCCAGGTCAACGTTTTTGGTTTGCAGTGCCGGGATAATGCCGCTGAAATCCATTGGCTTCAGGGTGTAATCCAGTTTGAGTTCTTTTGCGACAGCGGCCCACAGATCAACGTCAAAACCAACGTATTTATCACCCTGTTTGAATTCAAACGGTACGAACGCCGTGTCAGTCGCCACAACCAGTTTGTCGGCAGCCTGCGAGGACACCGCAAACGTCAGGGTAAGTGCAGCCAGTGAAACTTTTAATACAGACTTCATAGCATTTCCTTTTATATCCACGGGGCGATCCCCTGCGAGAACCTCAGGCACAATGAAAAAATCGTGCCAGTTTTACAAGCTGTTGTTTTGCAAAGGGGATAATGTCACGCATTGCACAAAAAGCGTGGCAATTCTGTCAGGTTGCACCAGAATGGAGCACCGTTTTGGTGCGCTTCGTTAAGGTCTTCTGACAGGGGGATATTTAGCGCAGAATCTGACGAAAAAACAATCTTCCGTTAACGGTTGTGTGAGGTGATTATTACATTTTATTCACTTTTGCGGCCGTTGCGGACAAAAGTGTGCACCATAAATGTGCAAAACCCCCGCCAGGGGCGAGGGTTATTCAGACAATCCGCAGGGATTATTCGATGTTTGACTCAATGAACCACAGGAACTGATCCAGGTCGCGTGACGCGGCAGTGAAGATATCAGCGGTGTCTTCATCTTTTGCTTCGCCAATCGCTTTACGAACATCATTCGCGACAATCGCATAACGGTCCGCCAGCTCTTTCAGGTGATCCTGAACGGTATGGATATCCAGCGGATAGCTTTTCAGTGGCGTTTTGCTGTTGATCACCTGCGTGGTACCCAGAGCCACACCGCCCAGCTGTACGGCGCGTTCGGCCATGGTATCCAGATGAGTCACCAGTGCTGTGCGGAAGCCATCCAGCATTTCATGAACGGCAATAAAGTTTGCACCGCGCATATTCCAGTGGGCCTGTTTGGTGATCAGCGAAAGATCGATGAACTGGACCACCTGGCGATTCAGCAGCTCAATGGTCGCTTTTTTATCGCTATCCGATACATCGTTACGGGTATAAAGCAGATTAGACGCTTTCGTTTTCACCAGTTTAGCGGTACTCATAATCTCATATCCTCTTGATGTTTGTGTCCCAGGTAATTACGGGATTAAGTATAGCACCGGATTTTTTCTCTGCGGTTTGGCGCTGCCTATCGGTTTAATAGCGAAAGGATGGTTGAAGTTTTAACTTAATGATTTTAAAGTTTTTTATATAAATTGATGCAGATCAATCTTAATTCGTTAAGTGACAAGGCGGGCAGGTGAAATATTTTGGCAATATTAGATAGTTTGTAAGAAATTATTTGAAGGGCTGACGAGACCTATATTCTGCATGGCCGGTAAGCCATGCAGAATTTAAGGGCTAGTTGAGGTCAATCTTATGTACTTTTGGTTCCGGGCGCATGGTCAATGTAGAGCCCATTGACGCCGCGATAATGGAACAGAGCGCCAGCGTCTGCACCAGTGTCAGGGTTTCGCCGAGGAACATCATTCCAGAGATGGCAGCCAGCGCGGGCTCCATGCTCATGAGCGTACCAAAAATACGCGTAGGCAGACGCGTCAGGGCGATCATCTCCAGAGAGTAGGGCAGCGCCGTGGAAAGAATGGCGACCGCCAGCCCAACCGGCAGGATTGACCACTGCCATATTGAGTCCGTTGCTTGTGCCATGCCGATCGGGACAAAGATAACCGCGGCAATCAGCGAGCCTAAGGCGACCGTCGCGGGGCCGTGCTCTTCGCCCGCACGCTGACCAGTGAGAATATACACCGCCCAGCACGCCCCTGCGCCCAGCGCCAGAGCGGCCCCTGTCAAATCGATTTGTGAAACGCTTTGGCCGAGCGGCAGCAGGAACCATAGCCCCAGCACGGCCAGTATGACCCAGATAAAGTCTACCGGGCGACAAGAAGAAAAGAGGGCAACCGCCAGCGGGCCGGTAAATTCAAGCGCGACCGCGATCCCCAGCGGGATAGTCTGAATAGAGAGGTAGAACATGTAGTTCATCCCTCCCAGCGCCAGCCCATAAAAAAGCAGAGGCAGTCGCTGCTCCTTTTTAAACCGTAGCCGCCAGGGTTTAAAGACAACCACCAGGATCAGGGTGCCTAATGCGATACGCAGCGCCGTGACGCCGGGCGCACCAATCAGCGGAAACAGCGATTTTGCCAGCGACGCGCCGCTTTGTATGGACATCATCGCGATAAGTATGACTGCCACCGGCATCCAGACCGACGATTTACGAGGTAAACCTGGCATCCTTTCTCCTGTCAATTTTTGTCAAAAGAGGTAAAAGTCGCAGTGTAATGGAAATAACCTGCAACGGTTGAGCTACTGTTGAAAAAAAATCCAGGGAAAATCCGTAAAATGAGAAAACGTTGCTGATTTTATCGCCTGAAAGATTAGGAATAATCTGGATGAACTAAATGGCGATGACGCGCACTATTAGCATTTACAGGTGAAAATCTGGAGTTATTTGAACGAGATAGCTGATGCTGGAAATGTTCTGTTACAGGAAAGGTCGCATTAGACATCGTGAATGACAAAGAGTTTCACAGATTTTTTTGATATATTTAAAACTTACGGACTTACTTGAAGCACATTTGAGGTGGTTATGAAAAAAATTGCATGTCTTTCAGCACTGGCAGCTGTTCTGGCTGTTTCCGCAGGTACCGCTGTAGCGGCAACTTCAACTGTAACTGGTGGTTACGCTCAGAGCGATATGCAGGGCGTGATGAACAAAACCAACGGTTTCAACCTGAAGTACCGTTACGAGCAAGACAACAACCCGCTGGGTGTGATCGGTTCTTTCACTTACACCGAGAAAGATCGTACTGAAAATGGCTCTTACAATAAAGGTCAGTACTACGGCATCACCGCGGGTCCTGCTTACCGCCTGAATGACTGGGCAAGCATCTACGGTGTTGTAGGTGTTGGCTACGGTAAATTCCAGCAGACCGAAAACCAGGGTCTGAACCGTACTGCAAGCAACAGCGACTACGGTTTCTCCTATGGCGCAGGTATGCAGTTTAACCCAATCGAAAACGTTGCTCTGGACTTCTCCTATGAGCAGAGCCGTATCCGCAACGTTGACGTTGGCACCTGGATCGCGGGCGTAGGTTACCGCTTCTAATCACTTCGGTGAGCCAGTAAAAAATCCGCCCAATGTGGCGGATTTTTTTTGTTTGTACCCTCTCCCCGTGGGCTGAG
>NZ_NRIQ01000019.1:96596-188798 GCF_020224095.1 Enterobacter sp. CCUG 70166 | reverse complement strand
TACTGGGTTGTCATCGGTTAATCCTTATGCCTTCTCGATCTGCACCAGGTTCGTGTGCTGCGGATTGCCTTTCGCCAGCGGTGACGGGCGGTGTGTGGTCAGGGTATTGATGCAGGAGCCGTGATCGACACGATCGCCGTTCATGTTGGCGTCATGCCAGGCGCCCTGGCCCATCGCGCTCACACCAGGCATAATGCGCGGGGTGACTTTGGCGGCAATGCGCACTTCGCCGCGATCGTTAAACACGCGCACCGTGTCACCGTTTTTAATGCCGCGCTTCTCGGCGTCTACAGGGTTAAGCCACACCTCCTGGCGACAGGCGGCCTGGAGCACATCCACGTTGCCGTAGCTGGAGTGGGTACGGGCTTTAAAGTGGAAACCGAATAGTTGCAGCGGGAATTTGCTGCGCTCGGGCGCGTCCCAGCCTTCAAAGGTTGAGGTATAGACCGGTAGCGGGGTGATGGTTTCGTCTTTTTGCAGTTCCCAGGTTGCCGCAATATCCGCCAGCTTGCTGGAGTAGATCTCGATTTTCCCCGACGGGGTTTTCAGCGGATTGGCATCTGGATCGTCACGGAATTTTTTATAGGCCACAAAATGTCCATTTGGATCTTTGCGCTTATAAATACCCATTTTTTTCAGCGCGTCGTAGGACGGCAGCAGCGGATCTTTGGCAACCATTTTGGCGTAAAGGTAGCGCAGCCACTGCTCCTGCGTACGGCCTTCGGTGAATTTCTGATAGACATCCGGTCCGAGACGTTTCGCCACTTCGCTCATGATCCAGTAGATGGGCTTGCGCTCGAACTTCGGGGCGGTTACCGGCTGGAGGAAAATCAGGTATCCCATGTTGCCGGCGTAATCGTTGGGGATGATATCTTCCTGCTCAACGGTCATCAGGTCCGGCAGGACAATATCGGCATACTTCGCGGACGAGGTCATGAAGTTGTCGATAACGACGATCGTTTCGCACTTACTCTCATCCTGCAAAATGTCGTGAGTTTTGTTGATATCAGAGTGCTGGTTGATGATGGTATTACCCGCATAGTTCCAGATGAACTTGATCGGCACATCCAGCTTATCCTTACCGCGTACGCCGTCGCGCAGGGCGGTCATCTCCGGTCCACGCACGATGGCATCCGTCCAGCTGAAGCAGGAGATTTGCGTTTTCACAGGATTTTCCGGCAGCGGCATACGTTCGATGGTGATGGTGTAGGTCGATTCGCGCGCGCCGCTGTTGCCGCCGTTAATGCCGACGTTGCCGGTCAGGATCGGCAGCATGGCGATGGCGCGGGATGTCTGCTCGCCGTTGGCCTGACGCTGCGGGCCCCAACCCTGGCAAATGTAGGCCGGTTTTGCCGAACCGATTTCACGGGCCAGCTTAATAATGCGATCGGCAGGAATGCCTGTAATGCGCGACGCCCATTCCGGGGTTTTCGCGGTTTTGTCATCACCCTGGCCGAGAATATAGGCTTTGTAATGACCGTTAACAGGTGCGCCTTCCGGCAGGGTTTTTTCGTCATAACCTACGCAGTATTTATCGAGGAAGGGCTGGTCGACGAGGTTTTCATTAATCAGCACCCACGCAATACCTGCCACCAGTGCGGCATCGGTGCCCGGACGAATCGGGATCCACTCGTCTTCGCGGCCTGCGGCGGTGTCGGTGTAGCGCGGATCGATAACGATCATCCGTGCGTTAGAGCGTTCGCGTGCCTGTTCAAGGTAGTAAGTGATCCCGCCGCCGCTCATGCGCGTTTCTGCCGGATTATTGCCGAACATCACCACCAGTTTGGTGTTTTCGATATCCGATGTACTGTTGCCGTCGTTGCTGCCGTAGGTGTAGGGCATTGCGCAGGCGATCTGCGCGGTGCTGTAGGTGCTGAGGAAGCCGCCGTAGCAGTTCATCAGGCGTGCCACCAGCGAGGCGTAAGGGGAGGAGCGGGTGATATTGCCGCCGACAATTCCGGAGGAGTAGTTAATGTAGACCGCTTCGTTGCCGTATTTTTCGACCACGCTTTTCAGGCTCGCGGCGATGGTGTCCAGCGCTTCTTCCCAGGTGATACGTTCAAACTTGCCTTCTCCGCGTTTGCCCACGCGTTTCATCGGATAGTTCAGACGGTCTGGATGATTAATGCGACGGCGAATTGAACGGCCTCGCAGGCAGGCGCGAACCTGATGGTTGCCGTAAACATCCTCGCCGGTATTATCCGTTTCAACCCAATAGACTTCGTCATCGCGAACGTGCAGACGCAGCGCGCAGCGGCTACCGCAGTTTACCGAGCAGGCGCCCCAGACGACTTTATCTTCCGCTGGCTGAATAGCGGTCTGCACTGCGGCGGCGGCGCTTTTCAGACCAAAAGGCAATGCGATCCCACCGGCGGCAAGCGCCAGAGATCCTATGGCAGTAGATTTAACCAGAGTTCGACGGCTTATCCCGTCGTGATGTTCAACTTCGGACATAACTCACCCCATCATTGTTAATAATTATTTTCACCCGTGACTACAACCGGGCTAATGATGGGGGGAGTGTTACTTATTTAGAGGTATTAAATATTAATCCTCGTCAACTCAGGGGAATTGAGTGGGAAAATCATTGCGGCTCAGCGGGTGCATTCTCCTGCGTACCTGCACCGCTTACCGGGTAGTTTCCGCTACTGGTGCGAGTGTACAAAATTTTGAAAGTATCGTTGGCGCAATGCCCAACGACCTGCGCATCCGGCTGGTCGGCCTGATCGTTCGGCACGATGTTCAGGGTAAAGCCAGACTCCGGTACGCCGTTGTTGATAATCTTCTGCTGAATGTCGCTTTTCACGCGCTCGCAGGAGTCCGGGGCCGCAAGAATAGCAGGTGAAGCACTCATTAACAGCAGGGCGGTAATCCAGGGTAACCGTTTCATCTGTAGCTCCTTTTCACTGTGTAGACTGTAAGCATAGCAGGGTTAGGGTAAGCTTTTGTTTTTGTGTCTCTCTTTCTGAATTGTCCTGGAGCCCCGCCTGCGTCATAAAATAAATTGCGAATAATGGTGCTGATTGTCTACCAGATAAGAAGGCAGGGTGCGTTTTGATACCTCTTGCCTGACCAGTTTTCGGTCTCGTCCCCAGATATCTTCGGCGTTGGTGATAACCTTCATAATATGTTCCGGGTTATTAAATTCCGGCAGATCGTATTCGGTATGAGAAATGGTAGACATTTTTTCGGAAATTCTTTCTGGGGTCATTACCCAGGAGAAATGCCAGCCGCCATCTTTCACAACCTTATTATTGATTTTTAGCCAGTTCCATTTAAACCATGACCAGTTTTTATCTTTGCGTGCACGCTTCCAGTTTCTGAAAGATTCAGGCTCACCGTGGAAGAAATGCTTAAGGTTGTAATAGGACGTCGCGCGGGGCAAGGTACATTTTCTCGGCGTACCATCCATGTTGTGAACCTGAAGATTAAACTGATAGTTGAACACGTTTTGATGAATAGTCGTGCAGAGCGCGCGTGGATTAATGGCCCTGACCGTCTCGGGAGAGAAAATTTCATCAACGTCTGACACCAGAATCAGATCGTCGTCTGCCGCGTCTTTTAACCCATTCATAATGGAGTTGCGAAGCGCTGCTTCATTTGCCCAGGCATCAACCTGGTTATTGTCAGCACTGTTTAAAATAGGCTGCGCGTCAAAAGGCACGTAAATAATTTTGTCTCTGAATTTGGCAAACTTCGTAATATCGAAATGTAATTCTCGCGGTATGCCCGTAAAAGAGTGTGTTGCTTCTACAATGACAAAACGGTCAACGACATCAGCGAGCGTATGTAATCTGATGTCGAGCAACATATCTTCGTCATAGTACAAAAAACAGTCGTAAATCATGATGTTAACCCGAAAATTTAAGAATCTAATTTTATAATAATGTGGAATTTTCCGCGCCCAAAGTAGCCACTTTGGCAGGTCTCGTCAATGCAAATGACGGATTTATACAGCGTAAAGAGTCAAATGAAGTGCTGTTATGTAAGTTGCTGTATTTGCTAATATGATTGTATCTCTCTCTGAACGGTAAATGATGTGAATAAATACGCAGCGATAACGCTACTGGCAACGGTACTGGTGGGATGTGACAACAACACCGCGCCGCTGTCATTTACGCCGGAGATGGCGAGCTTTTCGAACGAGTTTGACTTTGACCCTCTGCGCGGGCCGGTGAAAGATTTTACCCAGACGCTGTTGAACGATAAGGGTGAAGTCTCTAAACGCGTGACCGGAACGATGTCGTCGGAGGGGTGTTTCGATACCCTTGAACTGCACGATCTGGAGGCTAACACGGGCGTTGCGCTGGTGCTGGATGCTAACTACTACGTCGATGCGGAAACCCAGCAGCAGAAGGTGAAGTTGCAGGGAAAATGTCAGCTGGCGGAACTGCCGTCTGCCGGCCTGACATGGGACACCGACGATAATGGGTTTGTGGTTGCCGCGCACAGCAAAGAGATGGAAGTGAAGTACCAGTATGATACCGACGGCTACCCGCTCGGTAAAACCACGGTCTCCGGCGACCAGCGTTTATCGGTCAAATCGATGCCGTCGAAAGATCTGCGTAAGCGCATGGATTATACGGCGGTAAGCCTGTTGAACGATAAACCGATGGGCAATGTAAAGCAGAGTTGCGATTACGATCGCCACAACAACCCGGTGAGCTGCGAGCTGGTTATCGTCGATGACAGCGTTAAACCTGCCATTGAGCGCAAGTACACCATCAAAAACAGCATTGAATATTATTAAGAATAAAACCGCGCAGGTTACTGCGCGGTGGGTTTAAGCAGGTTGGCGGAGGAGGATTTATGCCCGGCCAGATGCTGATGCTGGAAAATGCACATGCGGATGGTGTTACGGTATTCGCCATTAATAAAGAACTCATGGATCAGTTCACCTTCCACCATAAAGCCGAGCTTACGGTAGATATGAATCGCTTTTTCGTTCTCTTTGTCGACGATAAGGTAAAGCTTGTAGAGATTCAGGACGTTAAACCCATAATCCATCGCCAGCTTTGCCGCCCGCGACGCAAGACCTTTCCCCTGGTGCTCCGGTGAAATAATGATCTGAAATTCCGCCCGACGGTGAACATGGTTGATCTCAACCAGCTCAACCAGCCCGGCTTTCTCACCTTCGCACTCCACCACAAACCGGCGTTCACTTTGATCGTGGATATGCTTATCGTAGAGATCGGACAGCTCGACGAAGGCCTCGTAAGGCTCTTCAAACCAGTAGCGCATCACGCTGGCATTGTTGTCGAGCTGGTGGACAAAGCGTAAATCTTCGCGCTCCAGCGGACGGAGCTTTACGTCACACGGCATCGACATTACGGTGCTACCGTGCGGCCAGTGCGACGATCCAGACAGCGCAGGGTGTTAGGCTCCCAGTAAGCGTTGACGTTGGCACTTTGCTGGCATTTGTCGCGGGCATCAAACGCGACGTCTTCTTTATCCCACTCTTTTTCCACGCGCTTATTCACTTTCTGACGCAGGCTGCGGGTGTCATTCCATTGTTCTTTGTCCATGGCAGCATTCTGGCGGCTTTGCGCGCTATCACCAGACTCAATGATGAGTTTGCTGGTTTCGGCTGATGCCGTTGCGGTGAAGGCGAACGAGGACAGCGCCAGTGCGGCTGTCAGACAAAGGCGTTTGCTTAATGTAGTCATAGCGTTTCCTTTAAACGGGTGCAGACAATCGGATTACCCCGTTGGATTCTACACCAATCCGAAAGGGTGTCATACCCGCGCGGCAGGTATGGGAACGATGAGAGCATTATCGCGTATGATGTCTAAATCAATCCTCACGAAACGAGAAAAATGTTCAAAACGACGCTGCTTTTTTTCGCGACCGCGCTGTGTGAAATCATCGGATGCTTTTTGCCGTGGCTCTGGATAAAGCGGGGCGCTTCCGCGCTGCTGCTGATCCCGGCGGGTGTGTCCCTGGTTCTTTTCGTCTGGCTGCTCACCCTGCATCCGGCCGCCAGCGGGCGGGTTTATGCGGCCTACGGAGGGGTGTACGTCTGTACTGCGCTGCTGTGGCTGCGCTTTGTCGATGGCATCAGGCTAAGCCTGTATGACTGGGCAGGCGCGCTGGTTGCCCTGTGCGGCATGTTGATCATCGTGGCTGGCTGGGGACGCGCATAGTCGTCCTCATAGTGTGATCATCCGCTGATTTTTCGATCATTATACTTGTATGGTAGTAGTGTAGTTGCGTAAATTTCCTGCATCACAACGAGCGATGTAAGGAAATGGATTATGAAGATTGTCGGGGCTGAAGTATTTGTCACCTGCCCGGGGCGTAACTTTGTCACCCTTAAAATCACCACCGATGAGGGCATTGTCGGTCTGGGTGATGCCACGCTTAACGGACGTGAACTTTCCGTTGCCTCCTACCTGAAAGATCACCTGTGCCCTCAGCTGATTGGCCGCGATGCGCACCGCATCGAAGATATCTGGCAGTTCTTCTATAAAGGCGCGTACTGGCGTCGTGGCCCGGTCACCATGTCAGCGATTTCTGCCGTGGATATGGCGCTGTGGGACATCAAAGCGAAAGCCGCGAACATGCCGCTCTATCAACTTCTGGGCGGAGCCTCCCGGGAAGGGGTGATGGTTTATTGTCATACCACCGGGCACACCATTGACGACGTACTGGAAGATTATGCCCGTCATAAAGAGATGGGCTTTAAGGCTATTCGCGTGCAGTGCGGCGTGCCGGGGATGAAAACCACCTATGGTATGTCTAAAGGAAAAGGGCTGGCGTATGAGCCTGCAACCAAGGGCGACTGGCCGGACGAGCAGCTTTGGTCCACCGAGAAATACCTCGACTTCACGCCGAAACTGTTCGACGCAGTGCGCAGTCAGTTCGGCTTCAACGAACATCTCCTTCACGACATGCACCACCGTCTGACGCCCATCGAAGCGGCGCGATTCGGCAAAAGTATTGAAGAGTACCGCCTGTTCTGGATGGAAGATCCGACTCCCGCTGAAAACCAGGAGTGTTTCCGCCTGATCCGCCAGCACACCGTCACGCCAATTGCGGTGGGGGAAGTGTTCAACAGCATCTGGGACTGCAAGCAGCTGATTGAAGAGCAGCTCATTGACTATATCCGCGCCACCATAACCCATGCGGGCGGCATCACCGGGATGCGTCGCATTGCTGACTTTGCCTCACTCTACCAGGTGCGCACCGGCTCACACGGCCCGTCGGATCTGTCGCCGATTTGCCACGCCGCGGCGCTGCATTTTGACCTGTGGGTACCGAACTTTGGCGTGCAGGAGTATATGGGGTATTCAGAGCAGATGCTGGAAGTGTTCCCGCACAGCTGGCGCTTCGATAACGGCTATATGCACCCGGGCGACAAGCCAGGGCTGGGCATTGAGTTTGATGAGAAGCTGGCAGCGAAATACCCGTACGAACCGGCCTGTCTGCCGGTGGCCCGTCTGGAAGACGGCACCCTCTGGAACTGGTAAACGAGGAGCGAATAATGAAAAGCGTAGTGATCCAACAGCCGAATGCGCTGGTGATTGAGGAGCGTCCTCTCCCGTTGCCGGGCGCAGGCGACGTCCGCGTCAGAATTAAGCTCGCCGGTATCTGCGGTTCAGACAGCCATATCTATCGTGGGCATAACCCGTTTGCCAAATACCCGCGGATAATCGGTCACGAGTTCTTTGGCGAAATAGACGCGGTTGGCGAAGGCGTGGAGAGCACCCGACTGGGCCAGCGCGTGTCTGTTGATCCGGTGATCAGCTGCGGGCACTGCTACCCGTGTTCCGTCGGAAAACCGAACGTTTGTACCTCGCTGGTGGTGCTGGGCGTCCACCGTGACGGCGGCTTCAGCGAATACGCCGTCGTGCCGGCGAAAAATGCCTGGCACATTCCGGATGCGATCCCTGACAAACACGCGGTGATGGTTGAACCCTTCACCATTGCCGCCAACGTGACGGGGCAGGCGAAACCCACCGAACAGGACGTGGCGCTGATCTACGGCGCAGGCCCGATGGGGCTGGTCACCGTGCAGGCGCTGAAGGGCGTTTACAAGGTGAAGCAGGTCATCGTGGTGGATCGCATTGATGAGCGGCTGGGGATGGCGCAACGCAGCGGCGCAGACTGGGTCTTCAACAACAGCGAGCATTCGTTACAGGCCGCGCTGGATGAAAAAGGCATCAAGCCGACGTTAATCATCGATGCTGCCTGTCATCCGTCCATTTTGCAGGAAGCGATTACGCTGGCGTCTCCGGCGGCGCGCATCGTGCTGATGGGCTTCTCCAGCGACCCGAGCAAGATCGTGCAGCAGGGGATCACCGGCAAAGAGCTGTCGATCTTCTCTTCGCGCCTGAATGCCAACAAATTCCCGGTTGTCATTGACTGGCTGGAAAAAGGGCTGATCGACCCTGAAAAACTGGTCACCCATACATTTGACTATCACCACGTTACAGACGCCATCGAACTGTTTGAAAAAGACCAGCGGCAGTGCTGCAAAGTCTTGCTCACGTTCGACCAATAATAATTCACGCGGTTAAGAGCCTGCGAAGACAGGCTCTCAGTGGTACGCATCTTACCTTGCAGAGATAGCCATTATGACTCAAGCACAACCTCAAAGAAGTACGTCAGACCTGGTGAAAGCCGCCGTATCCGGCTGGCTGGGCACCGCCCTGGAGTTTATGGATTTTCAGCTTTACTCCCTTGGCGCCGCGCTGGTATTCCATGAAATCTTCTTCCCTGAACAGTCCGCGGCCATGGCGTTGATCCTGGCGATGGGGACCTATGGGGCAGGCTACATCGCGCGTATCGTCGGGGCATTTATCTTCGGCAGAATGGGCGACAGAATTGGCCGCAAAAAGGTGCTGTTTATCACCATCACCATGATGGGGATCTGCACCACCTTAATCGGCGTCCTGCCAACCTACGCGCAGATCGGGATTTTCGCACCGGTGCTGCTGGTGACGCTGCGTATTATTCAGGGGCTGGGCGCGGGGGCAGAAATCTCCGGCGCAGGTACCATGCTGGCGGAGTACGCGCCGAAGGGTAAACGCGGCATCATCTCCTCGCTGGTGGCCATGGGAACCAACTGCGGGACGCTGAGCGCCACGGCGATCTGGGCCGTGATGTTCTTTGCCCTCGATCGTGAAGAACTTATTGCCTGGGGCTGGCGCGTGCCGTTCCTCGCCAGCGTGGTGGTGATGATCTTCGCCATCTGGCTGCGTATGAACCTTAAAGAGAGCCCGGTGTTTGAGAAGGTTAACGACGCTGAAACCATTGCGCCGGTTGCTGCGCAGGATACCTCGGTCGGCGCGATGTTTAAGAGCAAATCGTTCTGGCTGGCGACGGGGCTGCGCTTTGGTCAGGCCGGCAACTCAGGTTTGATTCAGACTTTCCTTGCCGGATATCTGGTGCAGACGCTGTTGTTTGATAAGGCGATCCCAACCGATGCGCTGATGATCAGTTCGATTCTCGGCTTCCTTTCCATCCCGCTGCTGGGCTGGCTGTCCGATAAAGTGGGGCGCCGTCTGCCGTATATCCTCCTTAACATTTCAGCCATTATTCTGGCTTACCCGATGCTGTCGATTATTGTCGATAAGAGTTACGCGCCGGGCGTGATTATGCTCTCTATCATCGTTATTCATAACTTTGCGGTGCTCGGGCTGTTCGCGCTGGAAAATATCACCATGGCAGAGATGTTTGGTTCGCGGAACCGCTTTACCCGCATGGCCATTTCGAAAGAGGCGGGCGGGCTGGTAGCCGTAGGCTTTGGTCCGGTGCTGGCGGGGATCTTCTGCAACATGACCGGGTCCTGGTGGCCGATTGTGGTGATGCTGGTGGCGTACTCGCTGATTGGGCTGGTCTCCGCGTTGCTGATGCCGGAAGTGCGCGACCGCGATTTGAGTGAAGCCGAAGATGCTGCGGAGGCTCCTCATAAGGAATCGGTAGCCTACGGCGCGCTCTCTTCACGCCGCTAGTGGTTTACATCTTGCGCTACCTGTCACACAACTTTTTACTGATGTCACACCACATGGCGAAAAGTTAATGTAAATCAAGATCTGAAAACGATGTATCAGTATGGTTAATGGCAGCGTTTTTTGACTCCGACTGCCATTCTAGTTGGTGTAGTCAGCAGGCGCTGCCGCTCTTAAAAGGAAGCGGCAGTGGATCACAGCTTTCATTAATTAACGAGTCTCAATCATGGAAAACCGGTTATTACAGGCGAAGGCAACGCGTCCTCAATACGATCGCGACAGCCTCAAGGCACGCATTGTTCATTTAGGGTTTGGCGCGTTTCACCGTGCGCACCAGGCGGTGTACACCGATATACTCGCCGCAGAACAGGGCAGCGACTGGGGTTACTGCGAAGTTAACCTGATTGGCGGCGAACAGCAGATCGCCGATCTGAAGGCACAGGATAACCTTTATACCGTGGCAGAGATGTCTGCCGATGCGTGGACGGCGCGCGTGGTCGGCGTCGTCAAAAACGCGCTGCATGCGCAGATCGACGGGCTGGAAATCGTGCTGGCGGCGCTGTGTGAGCCGCAGGTCGCCATTGTTTCCCTCACCATCACCGAGAAAGGATATTGCCACTCCCCGGCAACCGGACAACTGATGTTCGATCATCCGTTAATCGTTGCCGACCTGCAAAACCCGCATCAGCCTAAATCTGCGCCGGGCGTGGTGGTTGAGGCGCTGGCGCGTCGCAAGGCGGCGGGGCTAACGGCATTCAGCGTGATGTCATGCGATAACATGCCGGAGAACGGCCACGTGATGCGCAATGTGACCTGTGCCTACGCGCGCGCCGTAGACGGCGATCTGGCGGACTGGATCGAAGCGAATGTCACCTTCCCGTCAACCATGGTGGACCGCATTGTGCCCGCCGTCACGGCTGATACGCTGGATAAAATCGAACAGCTGACTGGCGTACGCGATCCGGCAGGTGTCGCCTGCGAGCCGTTCCGCCAGTGGGTGGTGGAAGATAATTTTGTTGCCGGACGCCCCCAGTGGGAAAAGGCCGGTGCGGAGCTGGTTTCTGATGTCATTCCGTTTGAAGAGATGAAGCTGCGAATGCTTAACGGCAGCCACTCGTTCCTGGCCTATCTCGGCTATCTTGCCGGTTATCAGCACATTAACGACTGCATGGAAGATGAACATTATCGCGCAGCCGCGCATGCGCTGATGCTGATAGAGCAGGCGCCGACGTTGAAAGTGCGGGGCGTGGATTTGGGTCGTTATGCCGACCAGCTGATTGCGCGCTACAGCAATCCGGCCCTGCGTCACCGCACCTGGCAAATCGCCATGGACGGTAGCCAGAAATTGCCGCAGCGCATGCTCGATTCCGTGCGCTGGCACCTTGTCCACCAGAAACCCTTCCCGCTGCTGGCCCTGGGCGTGGCGAGCTGGATGCGTTATGTCGGCGGTGTGGATGATCAGGGTAACGCGATTGAGGTGAGCGATCCGCAGCTGGCGGTGATTCAGGCGGCGGTAAACGGTAGCGCTGAAGGTGAAAGCCGCGTTAGCGCGCTGTTGGGCATTGAGGCTATTTTCGGTAACGAGCTGCCGAAGGACGCGGTGTTTGTGGCGTCGGTCATGCAGGCTTATCAGACGTTGCTGCAAAAAGGCGCGAAGGCCACGGTTGCTGAGTACACCACCCGGCTTTAACGCTATGACATGCCGCCGTTCGCGGCGGCATGTCGGGGCACAGCTTAGTGCATCCCCAGGCGAATCAGCTCAATCGGTTCGAACTTACCTTCGCATCCTTCCACTTCAACCGTTTTACCACGACGCACCTGCTCGGCATTAAGGCCGTCGCTGTGGATCGCTTTAATCACGCCGAACTGACCTGTGCCGCTAATCATGACGCGGCTGCCAGTGGTGATTGCATTTCGGTTACGGTCGTATGTCATCATGGTATTTTCTCCTCTCGCACTTATCCGTTACGGCGCTAATTCAACGGCTGCCGTTCACGGGGCACTATTAATACGCCTCTCTTAAACGAAATTATTTGCTTTTGATCAAGCTCACACTTTTTTCTTATTTCCAGATGGCGTTGACGGTTCAGGACACCGCTTTACAAAGCGGACAGTTATTTTCCTTAATTGATAGTTTCCAGACGCAAGCATTTAGGCTTTGTTTATATCCACAATGCCATTCTGGAGGCAGAAAATAACCCTTCATCGGAAAAGGAGTCAGGCTTATGTATAAGAAAATTTTGATGCCTGTTGACGTGTTTGAAATGGATCTAAGCGATAAAGCGGTACGCCACGCGGTCAACCTCGCGAAATCGGAAGGCGCGACGATCACCCTGGTCAACATTCTCCCTAACAGCAGTCGTTCGTTACTGCGGGGGTTCAATGCCGATATTAAGAAGTTCGAAGAGTATATGACCGCCGAGTCGGATAAGAAGATGAAGGCACTGAAACGGCTCTTTGATATGTCCCCGGAAAATATTGATTGTGAAGTACGTTTCGGCAACGTACGCGATGAAATCATCCAGCTCAGCAAAGAGGGGAAATATGACGTTATTGTTATTGGATCAAGAAACCCGAGCATGACAACACATCTGCTGGGCTCGAATGCTGAAACTATCCTGCGCTACGCCACTATTCCGGTGTTAGTGGTCCGCTAATCACTTCGCCGCAACCGAAAGGGGGCGGCGAGGTTTTATTCTTCGCTGAACCACTCGCGGTTTTCCTGACGAATTAACTGAACTGACTCGCTAATTTCCTGGAGGTGAAGCGTCATCGCTTTATCTACGGCTTCCACGTCGCGTTTTTCCAGTGCGCTGAAAATATTGTGATGCTGGCGCAGCAACATCTCTGGCGGAGAAACATGGTCGAGGCTCATGTAGCGCACGCGGTCGATGGTAGCTTTGATGTTTTCGACGGTATCCCACGCGAGCTGGCACTCGGCGATCTGCGCCAGTTTCTGGTGAAACTCGTCGTCCAGCTGGAAAAAGTCGTTCAGCTGTTTGCGGTCGATGGCAATGCGTTGCTGATGCAGGTTTTGCTCCAGCAGGTAGCACTGGTTATCGTTGATGAGCGACGCGGCGCGACGCACAACGGCGCATTCAATGGCCTGGCGAACAAAACAGCCATTCCGTACCTGCGAAAGCGAAATTTTATTTACATAGCTGCCGCGCTGAGGGCGGATCTGGATAAGGCCGTTTTCTGCGAGCTTAATAAACGCCTCGCGCACGGGCTGACGGGAAACGTCAAAACGTACCGAAACCTCTTTTTCTGAGAGTGGCGTTCCCGGTGGGATCAGGCAGCGAACGATATCACGGCGTAAGATGCGATAAATTTGCTGATTTACAGGCTGGGTAGGATTAAGTTGCGATTCAGCGGCCATGGGTTGTGATTTCTCAGAGAGTTAACCTGAACATACTACCATTCTTTTACCCGTCATCACATACCCGGCCCGCAGGCCGGGAAGGGTGAATTACCCGCGATGCACGCTGAGTCCGGCATAGGTCTGGCTGACGGGCATCATCTCAACCGTGTTGATGTTGACATGCTTCGGCAGCGTCGCGACCCACCAGACGGTTTCGGTGATATCTTCCGGCGTCAGCGCATTCGCATTTTCATAGGTTTTATCCGCTTTCGCGTCATCGCCTTTGAAACGCACGTTGGAGAATTCCGTTCCACCGACCAGACCCGGCTCAACATCGGTCACGCGGATCGCGGTACCGTGCAGGTCGGTGCGCAGGTTCAGGCTGAACTGGCGTACAAAGGCCTTGGTTGCGCCATAGACGTTGCCGCCCGCGTAAGGCCAGCTGCCTGCGGTGGAACCGATATTAATGATATGACCACGGTTACGTTCAACCATGCCCGGCAGCACGGCGCGGGTCATGTACACCAGGCCTTTGTTGTTGGTGTCGATCATGTTCTCCCAGTCTTCCACGTTGGCTTTGTGGGCAGGCTCCATGCCCAGCGCCAGGCCAGCGTTATTGACCAGCACGTCGATTTCACGCCATTCGGCAGGCAGGTTGGCAATCATCTCTTCAATGGCGGCGCGGTTGCGCACGTCCAGCTGTGCGGTCAGGATGCTGTCGCCCAGCTCGTCTTTCAACTCCTGGAGACGCTCCTGACGACGACCCGTTGCAATCACCTTATGTCCGTTGGCGACGAAGCGACGCGTGATGCTTTCACCAAAACCTGCTGTCGCCCCGGTAACTAATATAATCATCTCACTGTTCCTCAACGCTTTTTGTGTTGTACTACCATAGCACGCACTCGGGCACATCGTTAAGGCAACATTTGTATGACGCCATTGCAGGCCGGAGCAGGCTGGCCTACTCTGGTGAGAAATACCGTGCTCAGGAGTAAACGATGTCGGTCATCAACCCTTTCTTTGACGTTAGCCTGCTGCCTTATCAGGCTCCGCGTTTTGATGTGATAGAAGACAGCCACTATCGCCCGGCGTTTGATGAAGCAATGCGCCTCAAGCGTGCAGATATTGACGCGATTATCGCGCAGAGCGCCGTGCCGGACTTCAACAACACCGTGCTGGCGCTGGAAAAGAGCGGGGCCATGCTGTCGCGCGTCAGCAGCGTGTTCTTCGCCATGACGTCCGCACACACCAACGATTATCTTCAGGCACTGGACGAGCAGTTCTCCACCGAACTGGCCGGGCTGGCGAACGATATCTGGCTAAACGATACGCTTTTCGCCCGCGTGGAAGCCGTCTGGCAGGATCGCGACACGCTGGATGCCGAATCCCGCCGGCTGACGGAGGAGACGTATCAGCACTTTGTTCTTGCGGGCGCGCGTCTGAACGCCGATGAAAAAGCCGAGCTGAAAGCCCTGAATACCGAAGCCGCCACCCTGACCAGCCAGTTCAACCAGCGCCTGCTGGCGGCGAATAAGGCGGGAGGGCTGGTGGTGGATGATGTTCACCAGCTTGACGGACTCAGTGCGGAGGAGATGGCTGCCGCGGCTCATGCTGCCGCAGAAAAAGGGCTGACGGATCGCTGGCTGATCCCGCTTCTGAATACCACGCAACAGCCCGCGCTGGCGGCGCTGTCTCTGCGCGAGACCCGTAAAAAGCTGTTTAGCGCGGGCTGGGAACGCACTCAAAAAGGCGACGAAAACGATACGCGCGACCTGATCCTTCGGCTTACCGCGTTGCGGGCAAGACAGGCGCAACTGCTCGGCTTTGATAACTATGCCAGCTGGAGCATTGCCGATCAAATGGCGAAAACGCCGGATGCCGCGCTCGAATTCATGCGCGGGATAGTTCCTGCGGCGCGCAGCAGGGCCGCGCTGGAGCAGGCGGATATTCAGAAGGTCATTGACGACGAGCAGGGCGGTTTTACGGTGCAGGCCTGGGACTGGGCGTTTTATGCCGAACGCGTGCGTTCAGCGAAATACGCGCTGGATGAGTCGCAGATCAAACCCTATTTCGCGCTCAATACCGTGCTGGAAGATGGCGTATTCTGGACCGCCACGCAGTTGTTCGGTATCCGCTTTGTCGAGCGTTTCGATATTCCGGTTTATCACCCGGACGTTCGCGTGTGGGAGATTTTCGACCACACGGGTGAAGGAATGGCGCTGTTCTACGGCGACTTTTTCGCGCGTGATTCCAAAGCGGGCGGGGCGTGGATGGGGAATTTTGTTGAGCAGTCTTACGAGTTTGCCGCGCGTCCGGTGATTTATAACGTTTGCAACTATCAAAAACCAGCGAACGGGCAGACCGCGCTGATCTCCTGGGATGATGTGATTACCCTGTTCCACGAGTTTGGCCATACGCTGCATGGCCTGTTTGCCAGCCAGCGCTATGCCACGCTTTCAGGCACCAACACGCCGCGTGATTTCGTTGAATTCCCGTCGCAGATCAATGAACACTGGGCCAGCCATCCGCAGGTGTTTGCGCACTTTGCCCGCCATTATCAAACCGGCGAGCCGATGCCGGATGCGCTGCGGGAAAAAATGCTCAATGCGACCCAGTTTAATAAGGGTTATGACATGACGGAACTGCTGAGCGCCGCGCTGCTGGATATGAACTGGCACGGCATTCAGGAGCCCATTGAAGACGTGGAAGCCTTTGAAGCCGCCGCGTTGAAAAAAGAAGGGCTGGATCTTCCAGCCGTACCGCCGCGCTATCGCAGCAGCTATTTTGCCCATATCTTCGGCGGTGGCTACGCGGCGGGCTATTACGCCTATCTCTGGACGCAGATGCTGGCGGACGATGGCTACCAGTGGTTTGTCGAGCAGGGTGGTTTGACGCGCGAAAACGGACAGACATTCCGCGAGGCGATTTTGTCGCGCGGCAACAGTACTGATTTAGCTGAACTTTACCGGAACTGGCGCGGGCACGATCCGAGGATCGAACCGATGCTGGAGAATCGTGGATTGAGTGTTTAAGGGCTTTTTAGTGTGGAAACAGAACCGGGCGCGATGCCCGGTTTTTTGTTCGATTTTTTCTTCCTCGAAACTCCTCCAAATTCCTCCCCAAAATGAATCCTTAAATTCTGCGAAATTTACAGGATAACTTTCTTATGGCTGACCCTATATATCAGGGCAAACGACTGGGCAGCTTCCTGCTGCGCCAATGGAGAGGGAATTAATTGTGGAACGTACCCGGGGCTGGAGTGGCGCTGCCTGCGAGGAAAGGTGAATAGGCTGCCCAGTAAATAAAGAGGTTATGGAAACTTGAATACATTACAGTTCATCAGGATTGTTCGATACGCTGATCCCGATCTTGATCAGACTTAAAATCATCAATGCCAGTACCATTGCCACGATAGTAGAGATGATAAGCGTTGTCATAAAGGCCCCCTTTGTGAGTATATCTTTTAGACTGTTTGAATCAAAAAATGTTCCGAGTCCTAAAAAATATATGACATTAGACAGGAATGTATCGTCTGCTAAATGAAAAAAAAACCTACGCCAGGTAGGCAATACTGATAATTCCTAATTGTTTTAATAATGCTTGTTACTGAAGGTTATCCGCAGTGTTGGTAGAAGATATTGAAGCTTATAGATACTTCCTGGCTGCATCTAATATTTCCTGAGATGTAAGCTCTCGATCTGATGCAACATAGATAACTTCATGGTCACCTGTTAAAGAGGGAAAACCGGCTGACATTATCGGAAGGTTTATCCCTTCTCCATTAGGGTATTGTTCGCGTATTGATGTCACGCCCTTAAGTACGGTGATTACTTTACCTGGTTTACCATTAAAGAAAATAATTACTTTTTTCATGTATCACCATGTATTTCAGGGAGTTTTATGGCCCAAGATTGTTCGAAAGGGGGTTGATTTATTGACGTTTAGTTACCTCTTTCGAAATTAAAACAAGCAATATTATGCCTTAACGTGTACTGTAGCAGTCCATTTGTACTGGAGAAGCTTATGTCTGCACGTAAAAACACGCAATTCCGCCGAAATTATTTAGTCAAATGCCCTTGTCCAAACTGCACAAGAGACTCGGAGCATAGTTACAATCGTGTACAAAAGGGAGCTCAACTAGTTTGCCCTTACTGCAACGCGTTGTTCAAATCCCCTCAACATTACTAAAAAATCTCATATAATAACTAAGAAGTGATGCTTTTGGAGGCTGCCTAACCTCTTACGCACTTTAATATTTTATAAGCAGTTAGCTTCTGCTTTGAGACTATTCATACAGCAGTCCTGCATTTCATCACATCGGTCAGCAAATTTGACGGTGCTGTAAATATGCTGGCCTGTTGTAATGATATTCGAAAACGATAAATGACGCTTCTGATTATTTAATTCACAGAAGCTTAAGCGGTCATTGAGGGGGTTATTTATCGCAAAGCGTAACATTTGCAGCTGTCGGACCTTTGGTACCGGCAATGACAGCAAATTTAACTTTTTGGCCTTCAAAAAGAGTTTTGAATGTCTCTCCCTGTAGAGAAGAAGAGTGAACAAGGATATCTTTACTTCCATCGAGTGGGGAGATGAAGCCAAAGCCCTTATCATCGTTAAACCACTTAACAAGACCTATCATTTTTGATGACATAAAAACTCCACTTGAACACTTAAAAGTTACAAGTTCATGAAAAGAAACGCATGATGGCATACGTATGGACTCAAGAGGAGGGGATATCAGAGATAGCACCTGGTTATGAGGACTACTTTGGAAAAGTCAGATTCACATTGCATCGAACCAACCGCATCATTAAGGCACGTGTAGATCTTTTAAGCAAATCTTATTTTAGCCATCTGGGAGGCCATACAGATTAGATTAGCCAATCCAAATTTTTCCTGTGTCGTCGAATTTGATTTACAGCAAGGAAATAATTTGTCTCGTAAAATGACAGAAGCTGTCAAAGGTTTTGACTTCAATAGAGGGAAGGGTTTTATTATCCCATCTAAAAAGTGCAGGTCTAACTAAGATCAGATTTGATTTCTATTTGCTCTATCAAATTCCTCCCCTGGTTTTTTACATTTCCTACTGTACGCGTTACCGCATGCCAGACGAACTTATCGGTGGGCACTGCACCATCTGAAGCTATCTCTTCAGCTTCTTTCCCGCCAACATGCTGTCGCATCCACTCGCGTGCCGCTTCTGGTGACAAAACCAGTGGCCTGCGGTCATGAATGTCGACGAGGCCTTTATCAGCCGCAGACGTCACAATCAGAAATCCCTCGGCTTCATCGCCGCGCTCAAACGGTGTGCTTCCGATCGCCGCCATAAAGATTGGCTGACCGTCGGCCCGGTGGATGAAGTAGGGTTGTTTCTTGTCACCTGACTTCTTCCATTCGAACCATCCATCGGCAAAACAGATCGCCCGGCCATGTTGCCACAGAGGTTTAAACATTCTGCTGGTGGCCGCGGTTTCTACACGTGCGTTAATCAGTGGTGCTTTGTCCCACCATCCAGGTGCGTAGCCCCAGAACACCGGATCGAGGTGCAGTAGTTCGTCGCGTTCGCTCAGCAGCAGGACTTTGGTACCGGGCGCGACGTTGTACCGGCCAATGGGGGCCGGGTCATACGCGATGTCGCGATCGCCTTCGTCGGCAAGGTAGGCCAGGTATTCTTCACGGGTTTGGGCTTGTGCAAAGCGTCCACACATAGAAACCTCCAGTCGGATGTCATACTCAAAGTATAGGGCAGGGATAAGATGACTTGATCGACATGCAAAAGCTGTATCTTGTACAAGATAACGCGAGAAAATGGGCAGAAATTCCGGGAGGCGTTTTTATCTTGCGGGCACGATCCGAGAAATGAACCGATGCTGGAGAACCGCGGGTGAGTGATTAAAGGCATTACTGGCTGAAAACAGAACCGGGCATTGCGCCCGGTTTTTCCCCGGTGGGCTGGTATTTGTTAACCTTGTTACTCTTGCGTCAGCCACATGTCCGACTCTTCAAACATTTCCTCAAGCATACGGTTCAGCTTTTCCCGGTCGCTTTTGCTGGCATCGCTATTCAGGCCATTCGCCTGCATTGGCTTAACCGTCACGCTGGCATCAGGAAAAATCCGGTGCACACGTTTTGTCAGTTCAGCCAGAATTATCTCCCTGGCTCCCTCCAGCCCCTGTACGTTTCGCTTGTCATAAACCAGTTCAACAAACATTATTTTTTCCCTATGAATATTAATTGTGCGATTCTGTCTGCACGTAAAAATACTACTGTATATGGGTACAGTCAAACGGCATTCCGGCTAAAGAAATGCCATGCCGCCCTTCACCTTGTTTATGTTGATGACAATCTATTCATTTAGCCTTTAAAACGAGCAGTCGAAGCGTTTAATCGTAAAATTTACAAAAACCATAATTTGAAGCCAGAGAGAAACTTACAAACGAAACGGTGAAGGTTTAAACAGTCGCTACGGTTCAGCTGCCTTGCGCGTGCTTCAAAACAAAACTACTGTATATAAAAACAGTATTAGAGGTATGCGTAATGGAATTTATCAGACCTACAGAACTGCGTGAGATTATCGCGCTTCCACTTTTCAGCGATTTAGTTCAGTGCGGATTCCCAAGCCCGGCTGCCGATTATGTGGAGCAGCGCATTGATCTTAATGAACTTCTGGTTGCCCACCCCAGCTCGACGTATTTCGTTAAAGCCGCGGGTGATTCAATGATTGAAGGGGGAATAAGCGACGGCGATTTACTGGTGGTCGATAGTTCCCGAACGGCTGAGCACGGCGATATCGTCATCGCCGCGGTGGAAGGGGAATTCACCGTTAAGCGCCTGCAACTGCGGCCTAATGTTCAACTCAATCCGATGAACAGCGCTTATTCACCGATTATCGTTGGCAGTGAAGACACGCTGGACGTTTTTGGTGTGGTCACTTTTATTGTTAAATCGGCCAGCTGATATGTTTGCGCTCTGTGATGTGAATTCATTCTATGCATCATGCGAGACGGTATTCAGGCCAGATTTGAGAGGCCGACCGGTGGTTGTCCTCTCAAATAACGACGGTTGCGTGATAGCGCGCAGCGCAGAGGCCAAAGCCGCTGGCGTTACCATGGGGGCGCCATACTTTAAGCAGAAAGACCTGTTCCGGCGCGCCGGCGTGGTTTGCTTCAGCAGTAACTACGAACTTTACGCTGACATGTCCAGCCGGGTAATGACCACGCTGGAAGAAATAAGCCCTCGCGTCGAAATATATTCCATTGATGAGGCCTTTTGTGATCTCACCGGGGTTCGTAATTGCCGGGACCTGACTGATTTTGGCAAGGAGATCCGCGAAACGGTTTTGAAGCGTACGCACCTGAAGGTCGGCGTTGGCATAGCCCAGACGAAGACGCTGGCGAAGCTGGCAAATCACGCGGCGAAGAAATGGCAGCAGCAGACGGGTGGGGTGGTTGATTTATCCAATATCGACCGCCAGCGCCGGTTGTTGGCTATCGTGCCTGTAGAGGACGTATGGGGCGTGGGCAGGCGCATCAGCAAGAAGCTCAATGCGATGGGTATCAAAACGGCGCTGGATCTCTCAGAGCAGAGCACGTGGATTATCCGCAAGCACTTCAATGTAGTGCTGGAGCGAACGGTCCGGGAGCTGCGCGGCGAGCCGTGCCTCGATCTGGAAGAGTTTGCACCGACAAAGCAGGAGATCGTCTGTAGTCGGTCATTCGGTGAGCGCGTGACAGAATACGAGCAGGTGCGCCAGGCTATATGCAGCTATGCGGCCCGTGGCGCTGAGAAGTTACGTGGCGAGCACCAGTATTGCCGCTTTATCTCGGCGTTCGTAAAGACCTCTCCGTTCGCTCTGAACGAACCCTATTACGGCAACAGTGCCTCAATGACGCTTCTCACACCCACTCAGGACTCCCGCGACATTATCAACGCCGCGGTAAAGTGCCTCGACAAAATCTGGAAGGAGGGCCACCGCTACCAGAAAGCCGGCATTATGCTCGGGGACTTCTTCAGCCAGGGCGTTGCCCAGCTCAATTTGTTTGACAATAGCGCGCCGCGTGCCGGAAGTGAAAAGCTGATGGAAGTGCTGGATCGTCTGAACGCGAAAGATGGAAAGGGTACGCTTTATTTTGCCGGGCAGGGCATACAGCAGCAATGGCAGATGAAGCGTGAAATGCTTTCGCCGCGGTATACGACCCGGTATTCAGATTTACTGAGAATTCGATGAATGTTAATGGCTGTTTTGTGCCAGAAGCGGACATTGATATAAATGGCAATTGATCAAACGCCAGCCCCTTTACTTTGTCCTACAGGATCTCAACCACTTCAAACTCTTCTGCGATCAACTCCATATCTTCAGAAAAATGGCCTTCGCGGCTGAAAAATCTCTGATGCTCTTTCTGCCAGTATTTAAATGGTGTTCTTAAACGGAACGTACGCCAGTTTGCCGGATGGTTTAATAAAAACTCTCCTGGCGTGTCTGCGCGAATGTACTACTTTCAGTAAAGTGACTTTTACAGGGAGGGTCAATGAAACCATTATCGCTTTTATTATTGTCGAGCCTGACGTTAGTGGGTTGTGGCGCGAACAATACCCCTTCAAATACGCCTGTTCCGGGTGTAAAAACCTCCGTCGGGACGAGCACGCTTGAAGCCGGTGCTCAGCTTATCCAGTCCCGTCCGCCCATTGATGCAATGAGTGCCTACCTTGACGGTTTCCATTTTTATAGCGGGGATAAAAATGGCCAGATGGAAGCCCATCATTATGTAACCGTGTTGAATGAAGACGTGATGCAGGCGGTGATCTACGACGGTAACACCAAAGATGCCCGTTTAATGGGCGTTGAGTACATCATTAGTGAGCGTTTGTTTAACACACTGCCGCCGGAAGAAAAAAAATTGTGGCACAGCCATCAATATGAAGTGAAATCCGGCAGCCTGATTGCTCCAGGTTTACCTGCAGTGGCTGACAAAGCATTGATGAGCAAAATTGTGAATACCTACGGCAAGACCTGGCATACCTGGCACACCGACCGCGATAAAAAGCTGCCGCTCGGCATTCCGGCACTGATGATGGGCTTTACCGGGGAAGGGCAGTTAGACCCTAAACTTCTGGCGGACAGAGATCGACGCTTTGACGTGAGCACGCAAGCTATCAAAGAAGAACGTAAGGATATTGTGGCGCACCCAGTTGCTAAGGGAGCGGATGCCTGGCAACGTGGTGAAGAGATCCAGCTTAAGCGGGTTAAAGGTTCAGGTGAGCATGGCCAGGGCGACACAAGCCATTTTTGATATCAAAAGCCTTCAGGAATACCCCGGCAACGCCGGGGACAGGGCCAGTCCTATTATTTTCTCGTCCTCAGACATCAGAAACGCCAGGTGGCTGAAAGATTACCTGCAATCGAGTCATAGCCAGAACGAAACATTTCGCTTTCAACCCCGATGCCCAATTCGACATCAGCGTTGATTTTATAGCTCATACCTGCCTTAACACCCAGAGTGTCACGACCAGTCACCTGATTCCTGGAACTAAACCCTGTGCTTCGATAGTTGGCGAAAGAGGCTTGTTGCACTACGTTGCCATCAAGCAGTTCATGATCCCAGGTGAGCTGCAGCTCAGCTGCGAACGATGCCCCTGAAGCGAGGGGTACATTCCAGTTACCATTCACCCCGATACTTGATCTCAGAGAATCGAAGGTCTGCGAACCCAGCATCAGTCGGCTGCCGTCATTGCCGCTTTCCTTCACGCCGGGACGATGTAATGTGGTGTAATTCAATGACGTTACCGGTCCGGCGTTCACATTATTATTCAGCGCCCATCGATAGCCTCCGCCGGCCGTAACAGAACCTGACAATCCGGTCCAGGTGGCATGGTGGCTTGCTCCGTAAGTTTCTACATTAATGTTTCTGTCCAGCCAGCTGTCTTCAATACCCAATCGGCCAGTGCCGAATAAATACATTCCTTCGGACCTTTCAGCGCCGTAACGAGCATGAACACCCAGATCGAAAGCAGTGGTTTTCCCGGTTGCGGTTTCTGGTGATTTCACCGTCACCGACTGACCGCTGACCGCACCATGAAAGCCATAAATCCAGTTGTGATTCTCATCGTTTTGTTTTTCAGCACCGAATACAATGCCATAACTGCTGGCGTCGTACCCTACACTGTCACCCTGACGCTGTTGCCAGAAGCCGCCGCCAAAGGGTATGGCAAAGCTGCGCCATTCGCCTTCCGTCAGTTGCTTCGGCATAACCACAGGATTTGGCCCGCCAACGATCCGCGCTATCTGCTGTTCACGCTGCAGGGAATTTGCGAACATGGCGCTGTAGGCGCCCGCAGAAAGTTGCGGCAAGGCATTGCTGATACTCCCGCCATCAGTGGCTGAGAAATCCAGAGTACGGTACAGCGGTTGTATATCCGACTTAGCTTCCGCCACAATTTTTTCCAGCGCTTGCCCTACCTGCCGCGCATTAGCGTCCTGCGCATACCTGCTGTATGCGTTTGCAGCGCGCAGCATTGAGAGCTGCCAGCCATTCTTTCCCTGTGGCGTTGTTTGCAGCGTTAGCGTGGGTGAACGGAGCACGCTGTTCACCGCACTGAAATTGCCGTCGGAAGCGTCCGTTTTTAGCAAATCTTGCGTATTCAGACGCCAGTTTGTTGCGTACCAGTCCGGCTGCGGCGCAAACGTCAGTTGACCGTCAAATTGTGCGTGACCGTCCACTCGCAGAGTATCATGCCTGCCGCGCCCGTCGACTTCCAACAACAACTGCCCGGTATTCCCCTGTTGATAAGCACCGGATATATTGATTTGCCCAAGTGAATTACCCGGCGCAAGGATCCCGTTATTTACAAAGCGGCCTTCCTCATTAAGCGTATAGCTGGCGTTGCCGGACAGGCTGGCACCTGGCGCGATAGTCATGCTGTAAATCTGGAAATCGCCGTTAAGCGAGGTTTTCCCTCCGTGCGCGTCCAGTGCCAGATTATTGATACCTTCAATGTTTCCGCGGTACGTAAAGCTGAAATCAGCATCGGCAGCTTCCGTCGCTTGCCCGTACGCATTTGCCTTCCGACCGAAGGTAAGCAGCGTTAACCGCTGTTGGCCATAGTCATCCCGCTGGGCGTAGTCCGAATAAATATCACCCTCCAGCCGGGCACCCGTTAATATATTTATATTACCGACCAGCGCGTTCGGTGATATATAAATCGCCGCGCCTTTACCGGCAACCCGTCCGCTGATGTCGGCATTGTCTACCAGCGCTCCCTGCAACTCGGGTAATAACGCATCGTAATAGCCGTCCACGATATGAAGCCAGGATCCACGATAGTCCACCTCGTTACCCAGGAGGTTATTGCCAAAATCAAAACTGATACCGACGCCACTGGCTCCCAGTGCCTGAACGTCGCCACGTTGAATAAGGCTGTGCTGTTTACCGTAGGCAAACATCACCCCACGGCCATTAACGCCATCGGCGTATATCCGTACACCGGGATCGATGCTCAGGGTGTTATTTTGCCCATCTATACGGATGCCCGCGCCGCCAGCCCCTGACGTCAACAGGTCCGCTTGTTGAAAGATATGGTTATTACTGCCATACACATGCAGGCCAACTCCCAGATTAGCGGTATTGTATTGACCAGCCAGATAGCCATCCGCCTGCTGATTACGCTGAAAATAGCCATTGCGGTTAACGAGCGTTTGCCCGTTGCCATATAGCGAAAAACCGAAAAAGTTACGCCGGTCAATCTGATATCCCATATCCTGCAGCAACGCCAGTTCCGCTTCCATAAACGTGGTGTAATTGCGGTAGTTCTGATGGCTCATCATGCTGTTTTTCAGCTCGATATGGCTCATGTAGTTATCATCGACCGAGCCGTCGTCTGCTAACATTTTCACCGGCACGCCAGGCATGGCGCCTGCAAGGACTTCATCCACATGCCTGCCGGTGAAATAGCCTTTATCAAGCCGTACATCAAAGCCTTGTGGATCCCATCTGTTATTGCATCCATTACACAATATTACTTGCCCTGGCCGGGCAGGATTGCCACGGTCATCGCGCAGATGGCTGGTCCAGGAGCCAAAAGGCACGGTATCGAAAGCGGGCGTGAATGTGCCACTTCCTTGCAGATCGGTAACCATATTGGATATTCCCAGTCCATGTGCCAGCTCATGAACAGCGACGCTGACCAGATCGGCCTTTCCAGTGCGCGGCAATTGCGCGGGCACATAGGGAACGTTATCAAAATCCAGTTTGCCCATGATGAACTGGGCGTGGGAACCAAAGGTCAGCTCTCCGGTATCAATGCCGTTCAATGCGCCTTGCAACTGCGTCAGACTTATAATGCCGTCGGTAACTGAATCGCTGGAACCTGCGGCATTCTCGTCGTTAAACGTCCCCACATTGATAATGGCAGGCAGTTGCCCCGGGCTGGGGGTAATAACCTCAGCTCAGTAACGCATAGCATCGAGTATTTTTTCTTTTTGTTGCTGGCCAAGATCCCAGGTTGACTCAGACGCATTCGGCCAGTCCGGCATAAAGGGGCCGTCGCCAACATTAAAGAAACGCACTTCAAATACCGCAATATTATGTGGGTTATAGACCAGATAGCTTTCTCCTGCATACGGATTATTACTGACAAATAAACCCGTTAATGCAGCCGTCATAAAAACCCTTTTCATATTAACCATCCATGTGTGAAAAAATAATGTTTACGTCCGTCAATATAAATTCACATCTGAGCTCAATGAATCATAAACAAATATAATAATTATCGATGTGGTTTGATAATTTAGAATAACGAGTGACCTTGCCCTGTGATAGCCTCGTTTTTCAGGATTTTATAAACGGTGGAGCGGGCGATCCCGGATTGAGAAACCGGGTCCCGGTGAACAGGAATGTACCGACATATGCAGGGGAAATAACGGATAGGGTATGGTGTCGTGGCATATTCGACATAAGCGTGAGGCTTTACTGTACTTCACGACACCAAAAACTATCAGATCGCTTATCAATCAAAGCCAGCGAGAGCGTTTGAGCCGAAGCCACAGTAATACACAGGCTCCCAGCGTGACAGCGACCGTAGCCGGATAGCCAAAGAGCGTCTTCAGTTCCGGCATATGTTCGAAGTTCATACCATACATGCTAAAGACTACCGTCGGGATCACGAGGATGGCCCCCCAACCGGCCAGTTTCTTCACGACTTCGTTTTGCTGCACTGAAACCAGTGCCAGGTTAACGTGCATCGCGCTGCTTAGCAGCTCACGCATGTCATTTACATCCGTTACTACATGGCTTGCGTGATCCTGAATATCTCTGAAATACGCCCTGAGGGGTTTTGGAATAAGTTCTTCATGAATGCGAATAAGCTCTGTACAGATTTCTTCTACTGGCTGAGCGGCGTTGCGAAGCCCGAGTAGATTACGGCGGAGGGAATACACGTCCTGAATAGCTTCACGGTCAAATTCACTGTGAAAAAGTGTCGCTTCTATATCACCAATTTTGGTGTTGAGGCGCGCAGTCAGCTCTGCATAACTGTCAACAATAAAATCCAGAATACAGTAAAGAGGATAAGCCGGACCGTACGAAAGCATGTCCGGGGCCTCAGCAGCACGGGCGCGTATAGGTGCATAGCTCACTGAAGCACCATGGCGCACCGTAATAAGGAAGTTTCGGCCCACAAACAAATGCGTTTCGCCAAACTCAATATTGTCGTCCTGTCCACTGACGGTTTTTACAACGATAAATGCCGAGCTGCCATAACGCTCTATTTTAGGCCGCTGATGTGCATTAAGCGCATCCTCAACGGCCAGATCGTGCAGACCGAACTCCTCCTGGACTTTGTACATAAACGCAGGTTCAGGCTGCCAAAGCCCCAGCCAGATAAACGCATCGGTATCCTGGATGACTTCACTGATATCCTCAATATCTACGGTTTCGGCGGGGTGGCCTGAACGGTAGACCATACAGTTAACAATCATTTCCTGACTATCCCTTAAGCATGTGTCTAAGAAGCTTAACCATTTCCGTTAAATTTCCAAATTTTTATGCCGGCAGGTTTTAATATGTTGAATACTCAGAAAGGTCATGTTCACGCGTCGTTCAATCCGGGCACTGACTCTCCAGCCATTGACCGACGACGGGCCATAATTTCTCCGCACATCGCGTACGAAAAAATCCCATATGCCCAATGGACGAAAGACCAAACTCTGCGTGCCGTATCTCGCAGCGTTCTATTTTTGCTTGTTGCACCGGCTCCATCAGCCGCGCAATAGCTTCACGGTTAGCCCAGGGATCGTCATCAAATCCCATTACCAGCACGGGTAGGGTGATCTCACTTGCCCGTTGGCGTGCATTCCAGTGTGGATCATCGTAAAAATATCCAGGCATTGCGCTCCAGCGCCCCCATTGAAGCATGACTGGTGCCGGTAAATCTTCACCCAGCCCCAGGCGCCTGGCAGGCATGTAACCGAAGATACGGCACAGAATCGGAGCCAGAACACGCAATACGCACCAGACACGCACCTTTTCAGTGGTGCGTTTGATGGTGCTCGTCACCCCGGCATGTGAGGCTACAATGACCGCAGCTTGCAGGGCGTGGGTGGCTGTTGAAAGCAGAACGGCATGCCCGCCCACACTGTGTCCTACCGCCAACAGGCTAAGCCCTGGAAAATGTGCTTTAGCCCAGGCGGTTATACATCCGACGTCCTGGTCGATCCAGTCAGACATAGAAACGCGGTAAGTACGGACCAGCCCGGATTTAGAGAGGCCGGTGCCGCGATAATCGTATGTGAGGACGTTGAATCCTCTGTTAAAAAGATATTCTGCGAATCCCTTATAAAACCCCTGTACAACCGCCGTTGCCGGATGAAGGAGCACTATCGCTTTGGCATCGCTTCTTTCCCAAATTGTGGCTGCCAGAAATCCACCTTCATTGACGGGTATTATGACTGAACGCATTCATAGAGCCTTATTTATGTGGTCATACCAGTTATGCCTGAATTAAATCTAGCCTTTACTACCCCATCTGGCGATTTTTTTTTACACCCCAGCGTTTGTCCCTCGCTCAAAGCAGACAATAAACCTCGCCCGTGCGTTTTTAGCGAAACACACTGCCTTATGGGCTCAACGTGAGGAAGGGGACTCGCCGGATAAACGCCCCTTTAAAAAATCCTCTTCTATACTCAGTTACGTTTAGTGAAATATGCCGCCGTTTTTTTCACGTCGCGTTGTTTTAATAGCCATTGCACGCGCGAACAGCAGGGACATATATCCACGAAAACGCCTTAATGTTGGTCCATTTTGCATTTTTTAGAGGGGGATTCCTGGTATGTTGCATTCTCAATCTTCGCGCGTCGGCACTATTTTGCTGCTGTTGGCCGCGGTTATAGGCTTCGCGGTGGCGCTATACGCCTGGTGGACGCCGCTTACCGGCGTCACAGACACCATTGGCGCACTGGGCGTGGCCATTGCCAGCGCGGTGCTGGCGATACTGATCTTTGTGTTACGTGCGGCATCGGGGCGCGGGGCGCGTGTTTTCCTGATTATTGTCACCCTGGTGGTGTTGGCGGGTATTGGTTTTGCCGCCGCGCTGCTGCACCAGTACATCATAACGGCAGCCATGGTGGTCGGCCTGATTGGTCTGATTATGCTGAGCAGCCATTCCGCCCGTTACAACCATTCCGTCAGAACCTGAGGAGCCGCCCGTGCATAACGATAAGCATTATCCCTTCATAAAAGTCAGCATGACGGCGCTGGCGCTGCTGGTCACCCCGTTCGCGCTGCAGGCGCAGGATAAAGCCGCTGAGGCCTCTCAGGGGACCCAGGAATCACTGAATATTGATGCGGCCGATCAGCAGGCGCCTGGAACCACAAAAACCACAGACGATGCCTCAACCGGTAGCGGTGACGGAAAGAAAGCCGCCTCGGCCAGCCAGCCAGCGACGCCGCTGGTGCCCGGCACGCCAACCTGGGACAGCTTCCACGGCCAGCTTAACGCGCAGAAATACAGCCCGCTTACCCAGATCACGGCGGATAACGTCAGTAAATTAACGAAAGTCTGGGAGTTCCATACCGGCGACGTCTCGGATGGTAAAGGTGATACGCCAGCGACCGTGTGGTCCGCAACGCCCATTTTCGCTAACGACACGCTCTACATCGGTACCCCTTTCGATCGCCTGATTGCGCTGGATCCGGGCACGGGTAAAGAGAAGTGGCACTATGACACCAAATCGTCGCGCAAGGCACTGACCCAGCCGGTGCTGAAAAACCGCGGCGTTTCCTACTGGCAGGCCAAAAATCCGGTGAAGGGAGAGGCGTGCCAGAAGATGGTCTATATGGGCACCGTTGACGGCAAGCTCTTTGCGCTGGACGCCGATTCAGGCAAACCGTGCAGCGGCTTTGCGGACAATGGGGTGCTGGATCTGAATCAGTGGAACACCGTTAACGCCAAGTATCCGCTCTCTGTCCTGCAACCGCCAACCGTCGTCGGCAACCATCTGCTGGTGGGTTGGGCCGGGAAAGACTGGGCCTATGCCGAAGCGCCTCCGGGTACCGTATTTTCTGTCAACGCCCAGACCGGCAAGCTTGAATGGACCTTTGAGGCGATACCGGCAGAGATCCGCAAGCGTACCGGTACCGCTAACGTCTGGACGCACATGTCCGCCGATGAGGCCAATGGGCTGGTCTATCTCCCGGTCTCATCGCCGTCTCCCAACTATTGGG
Source organism: Enterobacter sp. CCUG 70166 (assembly GCF_020224095.1). Taxonomy (NCBI): domain Bacteria; kingdom Pseudomonadati; phylum Pseudomonadota; class Gammaproteobacteria; order Enterobacterales; family Enterobacteriaceae; genus Enterobacter; species Enterobacter sp. CCUG 70166. The sequence goes on along the minus strand of NZ_NRIQ01000019.1, from coordinate 158,766 downwards.
GCGGCAACCGCGTCGACGCAATTCCGCTTGGCACCTCCACCACCGCGCTGGACATCAACACCGGTAAAGTGGTCTGGTCCCGTCAGTGGGTACACCACGACGTCTGGGATTACGACATCAACTCTGCCCCGACGCTGATGGATATCACCGTAGACGGCAAGCAGATCCCGGCGCTGGTTCAGGCCACCAAGCAGGGCTTCCTGTTTGTGGTTAACCGCCTGACCGGGGAGGACGTATGGCCAATCGAAGAGCGTCCGGTTCCGCAGGGTGATGGTTCGGTCCAGGGCGAAGTTCTCTCGCCTACACAGCCGTTCCCGACCAAACCTGCTCCGCTGCTCGACCAGTCGAAAAAGCCGGAAATCTGGAAGCTGGCGGATATCGTCGGTGGCGGCCAGTGCTCTCGCCTGTGGGATAACCTGACCTATGAGGGAATGTATACTCCGCCTACCACCAAAGGCGAAGGCACGCTCACCTATCCCGATAGCGCCGGCGGCGTGCAGTGGGGCGGGGTGGCGTTCGATCCGCAAAAACAGATCGCCATCGTCAACACCTCGCATATCGTTCAGTACGTGAAGCTCTACAGCCGTGAGGATTACGATAACGCGGACAAAGACTCCGGCAATGAAAGCGGCTTTGCCCCACAGGAAGGCGCCCCGTACGGTATGCGTCTGCTGGTGGCGAGCAACTGGCTGGGCATGCCGTGCTGGCAGCCGCCATTTGGCGAAATCGTGGCGATAGACATGCACACGGGCGATGTGAAATGGCGTCGTCCGGTTGGCGCCTCACAGCAGTATGGCTTCTTCATGCCGGAAAGCTGGGGTTCGCCTACCATTGGTGGCCCGGCAGTGACGGCGGGTGGCGTGATCTTCATCGGTGCTTCAATGGATGCCAAAGTGCGTGCCTACTCGGTAGAGAGCGGTGAGGAGCTGTGGTCCGATCAGGCAGAAGCGCCAGCGGTAGCGAACCCGTCCGTGTATGAATATAAGGGTCGGCAGTATGTGGCCTTCGTGGCTGGCGGGAACACGATCCTGAAGGATCAGGTAGGCGATCAGGTGGTTGTCTACGCGTTGCCGGAATAATTCATCAGGAAGGTGAAATAAGCGTGGGGCCTGCGGGCCCCACTTTATTTTGCAGTAGTCGTTTCACCGACGCACTTATTTATCGGCTGATGTGCCAGCTCGCGTTGACATCTGCTCGGCGGACTTCAGATGCTGCTCAACGACCGGCGTGTGCTCGTTGGCCAAAGCCTTCACATCCGGATCGTCGATTTTACTGGCGTCGCTCTTAAGCTTCGACAGCACCTTCTCGTGGTCCTTCACGCCAGCATATTCCATATACATTTTGTCAAAAGCGTCACCGCGCTGGTTTTCAAGCCTTGAGTTCAGGGCTTTATGGGCGGCGTCTGGCTCGGTCGGCAGCTCTACGCCCTTTTTCTGGGCAACGGCCTGCACTTTGGTCAGGGCGGCGCCGTGGTCGTCGACCATTTTCTGGGCGAATGTTTTCACTTCACTGGTCTGGGCCTTGTCCAGGGCGAGCCTGGCGGCGGCGACTTCGTTGATATTGGCCTGCGCCATGTCCTTCAACGCTTTCTCGTCGCCGGAGCTGAGTCTGGCGTCCGGTTGAGCCTGGCCCGCAGCGTTAGTTTGCGCGGCGCTTGTCGTCTGGGCTTGTACGCCAACGGTGCTGAACATTGCTGCAACTGCTGATACGGCTAGCAGCCTTTTCAGGGTTTTACTCGTGTGCATATTGTTCTCCTGATGGTCATGGTACAGGTAAGTTTCGGTTACCTTACGCGCAACCGGGCAGATAAATGCTAACTTCACAGGTCAGTATAGTAGATGAACCTGCTGTAATCGCAGGTTGCGTCAGAGAGGGCAGGTAATAATGCTCAACAGGCGACGCTTATCGCTCAGTCTCTCTACGACATTGGCACGGATCATTCCCATATTTGATGCTAATTTTAAATAGATAGATTTATTAACAGGAGGAATGATATGAAAAAAGCACTATTAGGGAGTGTATTGGCTTTAACAGTTGCAAGCTTTGGCGCATCTGCGGCAGATATGATTTCCAAAGATGAAGCGCACCACTTCAAACTTGAATACCTGGGCAATGTATCTGTAGGGGCTTCAGGTGGACAAATTTCTTCACCTTCAGATCTTCATCAAAAACTCTCGAAACTGGCAGATGAGAAGGGCGGGAAATACTATGTCATCATCGCTGCTCGAGAGCATGGCCCTAACTTCCAGGCCGTAGCAGAAGTCTTCAAATAATCTTTCCGAATAACGCAGAAACCCGCTCATGGCGGGTTTTTTGCTTATAGGGAGCAAAAAAATGCCCCTGGTGCGGGGCGAGTTTGAGTCAAATCTTTTCTTATGTTTATGTGCTCTAAGGCGTTGGCACAATAACAGCTTATTCAAATAATGCAATCTAAATGCATATTTAAATGCAATGGCCCCATCTGCCCCTCATCTCAAGGTGAAGGCAGCATACGTAACGCAGATAGTCTACGCTTTACATAGGGTTATGGTTAAAACCAGTTAGATACTGGAAACAGTAAACGGCCGCAAGAGGTAAATATGAAAGTTGACGCAATGACGCAAAAGGCAGAGGAAGAAATTTCAGCGCTTATAGCCAAAAAAATTGCAGAATTACGAAAAAAAACAGGGCAGGAAGTATCTGAAATTGAGTTTATCGCTCGTGAGGCCATGACAGGCCTGGAGGGGTATGAAGTAAAAATCAAACTCCTGTAAGCGTTTCTTCCTGAAATGGTCGCTCAATTCTTGCCGCAAAAGAGAACCGGGCGTGGTGCCCGGTTGTTTTATGGATAATCAACGTCTTTATGGGCGAATAAACGTCAGGATATCGGCATTTATGGTATCTGCATGCGTGGTATGCATCCCATGCGGGAAGCCTGGATAGATTTTAAGCTCGCTGTTTGCGAGCAGCTTATCCTGAAGAAGGGAGGCATTTTTATACGGGACGACCTGATCGTCATCACCCTGCAACACAAGCACGGGAACGGTGATAGCTTTGAGATCGTCCGTCTGGTCGGTTTCTGAAAATGCCTTAATGCCATCATAGTGGGCTTTGGCGCTACCGATCATACCCTGACGCCACCAGTTCTGGATTGTTCCCTGCGAAACCTCTGCTCCGTCTCGGTTAAATCCATAGAAAGGACCGCTGGCGACGTCGAGGTAAAACTGGGCGCGGTTAGCGGCCAGCGCCTGGCGGAAGCCGTCGAACACTTCAATGGGCGTACCGCCGGGGTTCGTGTCTGATTTTACCATCAGCGGAGGAACGGCGCTGACAAGTACCGCTTTGGCCACTCGCCCCTGAGGCTGGCCGTACTTCGCAACGTATCTGGCGACCTGGCCTCCGCCGGTGGAGTGGCCGACGTGCACGGCATTACGCAAATCAAGGCTTTCGACCACGGCTGATGCGTCGGAGGCATAATGATCCATATCATGACCTTCACTCACCTGATCGGAACGACCATGACCACGACGGTCGAGGGCGATGACGCGGAAGCCTTCTGCAAGGAAAAAGAGCATCTGGTTATCCCAGTCATCGGCGCTCAGCGGCCAGCCGTGATGGAAAACGATCGGCTGCGCATCCTTCGGACCCCAGTCTTTGTAATAAATACTGACACCATCTTTCGTTGTTACGAATGCCATATTTCAGACTCCTCTGCTAATGGCAACATGTGTGAAGGCTAAGTAAATAGCCCAGCATTTAGGGACGTAATAAAACTGACTTATATTAATCTTATTACTGATATATCCGCTTAAAGTGTAGAAGGGTTCCTGAAAACAGTTATAGATTAATTTTGTATGGTCATTATTTATTTTTAAACGAAATATCCCCTAAACCAGCCGGGGCACTGTGTTATTTTTCTCGCGTGGTGAATCCCCCTGTGCGGAGGGGCTAAACAGCACGTGTAGCTTAGGCAATCAGTAGCGGGTCAAGGTGGCTGACCAACGACTCACCGGGAGGCACCCGGCACCACACATACGTTAAAGCTTGTATCTCGCTAAATTTATTAGGGATGGTGTATGAAGTTGGGCTTTTTGGCTGGAGCAGTGCTGGCAACCTGGTTGTCTTTAACCTACCCGACGCAAATGAGAGCTGTTTTTGAACAACTGGTTACGATAGTGCAGCAAATCACGCAGCCTTCAGCAGAGCCTCATTCTGATATGGTCACACCGGAACAGTCATATCCTTGATTGTTATATTTACGATGAACGTTAGCCATCTTAATAGTTAACCTGTGCTTATTTTTCTGATGGGCTTATTATTGGCCGGGCAGAGGTTACCGCCACCCGGCCTGACGGTCTTAAACGATCGCGTTAGGGCACGCTTCGCCCTTATCAAGCTGCTGTAAATTCCCCAGCGTGGTTTCCGAAATACTGATCAGCGCTTCGGCGGTCAGAAACGCCTGGTGGCCGGTGAACAACACGTTGTGGCAGGCCGACAGGCGACGGAACACGTCGTCCTGAATCACGTCGTTAGATTTATCCTCAAAGAACAGATCGCGTTCGTTCTCATACACGTCCATACCCAACGCGCCGATTTTTTGCGTTTTCAACGCTTCGATAGCGGCCTGAGAGTCGATCAGTCCGCCGCGGCTGGTATTGATGATCATCACGCCGTCTTTCATCTGGTCGAACGCCGACTGGTTAAGCAGGTGATAGTTTTCAGGAGTCAGCGGGCAGTGCAGGGAGATGACGTCAGACTGCGAGAAGAGCGTTTTCAGATCGACATACTCCACGCCCAGCTCCAGCGCAGCGGCGCTTGGATACGGATCAAATGCCAGCAGGCGCATGCCAAATCCTTTCAGGATGCGTAGGGCGGCCACACCAATTTTGCCGGTACCGATCACGCCTGCGGTTTTACCGTACATAGTAAAGCCGGTCAGCCCTTCCAGAGAGAAGTTGGCATCACGGGTACGCTGATAGGCACGGTGAATACGACGGTTGAGCGACATCATCATCCCGACGGCATGTTCTGCCACGGCTTCCGGAGAATAAGCCGGAACGCGAACGACCTTCAGACCCAGCTCTTTGGCGGCATCGAGATCGACGTTGTTAAAGCCCGCGCAGCGCAGGGCAATGTATTTCACGCCCTGTTTTTTCAACTCTTCCAGTACCGGTCGGCTACCGTCATCGTTAACGAAGATACACACGCCTTCGCAGCCGTGGGCGGTTTTAGCCGTCTTTTCAGTCAGCAGAAAGTCGAAAAATTCAAGATCGAAACCGTACGTCTCGTTAACATGTTGCAGATACTTTTTGTCGTACTGCTTTGTGCTATATACCGCGAGTTTCATAAGACTTTCTCCAGTGATTTTGGAACCACGTTAGCATGTTTAAAATTATCTTACAATTTTTCAAAATTCATTGAAATCAATAAGTTCTATGAATTATTGTAGAGCATCTACTCTTAAAAATGGCATTACCTTCAACTGACTGGCTAAACATGCGACAATGAGCGGCAAGAACGGCTTATTTATTTCGCAAAATCAGGATATTAACTGCCCATGAAGGGTAAATACAAAGCCGCAATCGCGCTATTACTGCTGCTATTTCTTGTGCCGCTGACGCTGCTGATGACGCTCGCCCAGTGGGTGCCCACGCTCGCGGGGATCTGGCTTCCCGTTGGAACACGCATCGCGTTTGAAAAAAGCCCACGGCTCACGCGCCACGCCCTGATCATCCCCGATCTCCGTTATCTGGTAGAAGAGTGCGAAATTGCCCGCGTGGAAAACGTGACCCTGTCACACCCCAGCCGCTGGGGTCTGGATATTGGCGCACTTGAACTTAACTCTGTCTGCCTGAGCAAATTACCGCAATCGGCGCCGTCTACGGTGGCGCCGAAAACGCTGGCGCAGTGGCAGGCCATCCTGCCCAACACCTGGCTGACCATCCACCGTTTTACCCTTTCTCCCTGGCAGCAGTGGGAGGGTGAGCTACATGCCTCACTCACGCCAGCCCGCCAGGACATCACCTATAAAGGCGAGCAGGTGAGCATTAAGGGGCAGTTGCGCGGCCAGACGCTCTCCATCAGCCAGTTCGATGTGCAGCTGCCGGACCAGTCGCAGCCCGTGAAGCTGGTCGGTGAATTTACCCTGCCGCTGGTGCCGGACGGCGTACCGGTGAAAGGGCATACGGTCGCGACCTTTAACGTGCCACAGTTATCCTCGCTGGTCGATGCCGATCTGGACTGGGAGGATAATCAGGGCCAGCTGGTGGTTATGGCGCGGGACAACCCCGATCCGCTGCTCGATTTACCGTGGCAGATCACCGCTCAGCAGTTGACCATCAGCGACGGGCGCTGGAACTGGTCAGCCTCCGGTATGCCGATGAGCGGTCGCATCGGCCTGAAGGTGAATAACTGGCAGCAGGGGCTGGAGAAAGCCACCTTCACGGGGCGGCTCAACGTGCTGACCCAGGGGGACGCGGGTAAGGGCAACGCGGTGCTGAATATCGGTCCCGGCTCGCTCAGTATGGAAAACAGCGCTATGCCGCTGCACCTGAGCGGGGAAGCCAAGCAAAACGATCTGATCCTGTATGCCAGACTCCCGGCGAAGCTGACCGGCAGCCTTTACGATCCGCAGCTTACGTTTGAACCCGGCGCACTATTGCGCTCGCGCGGACGCATCATTGACTCGCTGGATATCGATGAGATCCGCTGGCCGCTGGCGGGCGTGAAGCTCACGCAAAAGGGCGTGGACGGCCGCCTGCAAGCCATTCTGCGGGCGCATGAAAACGAGATGGGCAATTTTGAGCTGCATCTGGACGGCCAGGCTAACGACTTTTTACCGGACAACGGTTTGTGGCAGTGGCGCTACTGGGGTAAAGGGAACTTCACGCCGATGAACGCGCGCTGGGATGTCCGGGGAACCGGGGAGTGGCGCGACAACGTTATCGAACTGACCGATCTTTCCACGGGGTTCGACAAATTGCAGTACGGCACGATGCTGGTCAGCAAACCGCGCCTGGTGCTGGATCACCCGGTGCGCTGGTCGCGGGACCCGGATAACCCCACCTTTAGCGGTGCGCTCGCGCTCAATGCCGGGCAAACAAGCTTTTCAGGCGGAAGCGTGCTGCCGCCGTCCGTTTTGACCTTCAGCGTTGACGGGACAGACCCGACGGTGTTCCAGTTTAAAGGGAACCTTCATGCGGATGACATCGGCCCGGTCCAGGTGAATGGACGCTGGGACGGCGAACGCCTCCGCGGTCAGGCCTGGTGGCCAAAACAGTCTCTTACAGTGTTCCAGCCGCTGATCCCGCCAGACTGGAAAATGACCCTGCGCGGCGGCGAAATGTACGCGCAGGTGGCTTTCTCGGCGGCCCCCGACCAGGGGTTTGAGGCCGGGGGGTACGGCGTGCTGAAAGCGGGCAGCGCGTGGATGCCGGATAACGAAATCAACGGCGTTGATTTTGTTCTGCCGTTCCGCTTAAGCCAGGGCACCTGGTCACTGGGCACGCGCGGACCGGTAACGTTACGAATCGACGAGGTGAAAAACCTGGTCACAGCCCGAAATCTCACCGCGGATCTTCAGGGCGATTATCCCTGGACCGAAGCGAACCCGCTCCTGCTCACCAACGTCAAGGTGGAAGCGCTCGGCGGGAAAATCACCATGCAGCAGTTGAGAATGCCGCAGCACGATCCGGCTTTACTGCGCGTGGATAATATTTCCTCCAGCGAACTGATAAGCGCGGTAAATCCGAAGCAGTTTGCCATGTCCGGCCCGGTGAGCGGCGCGCTGCCGTTCTGGCTGGACAATGAGAAGGATCATTAAAGATGGCTGGCTGACCAACCCGGGGCCGATGACGCTGCGCATCGACCAGGACACGGCGGATGCCATTGTGAAAGACAACGTGGTTGCCGGGGCGGCGATCAACTGGCTCCGCTATATGGAAATTTCGCAGTCGTGGACAAAACTCAATGTGGATAATCTGGGTGTGTTAACCATGCAGGCGGCCATTAAAGGCACCAGCCGCGTCGAGGGCAAAAGCAGTTTCGTTAACCTGAATTACACCCATGAAGAGAACATTTTTACCCTCTGGCGCAGCCTGCGCTTTGGGGACAATCTGCAAACATGGTTTGAGCAACATGCGGCGATACCCCTTCTCCGCGGTTCGACAGGCAAGGAAAGTGAGGAACAACAATGAAAAAGAGGGCTGGTGTACTCACCGTGGCCGTCGTCGCGCTGCTGTCAGGCTGCACGCCGCGCATTGAAGTGGCGGCGCCCAAAGAGCCGATCACCATCAACATGAACGTGAAAATCGAGCATGAAATCCATATCAAGGTGGATAAAGACGTCGAAGCCCTGCTGAAATCCCGCAGCGATCTGTTCTGAGGATGCCATGAAACGATTAGCTCTGATGTTACTGGCGCTGGGGATGAACGTTCACGCCGCCACGCTTACGCTCAACGATGCGCGCACCCAGGGGCGCGTAGGGGAAACCCTGAGCGGCTATCTTGCGCCCGTTCAGCACGACGCTGAAACCCTGGCGCTGGTGAACCGTATCAACGCCGCACGCACGGAAAGTTACCAGCAGCTTGCTGACAGCAATAATTTGCCCGTCGACGAGGTGGCGAAAATGGCGGGGCAAAAGCTGGTGGCCCGCGCGCAGCCGGGTGAGTACGTGAAGGGGATTAACGGCAAATGGCTGAAAAAGTAACTAGCGGTAACGCTTACGGTATTCGCCCGGCGAAACCCCGAAACGCTGCTTAAAGGCGGTGGAAAAATGGCTATGGTCGGTAAAGCCCCAGCTGTAGCCAATGCCCGCCAGCTTTTCGTCATCGCCGATGGAACGCAGCGCCTGAGCGCATAAATCGAGGCGACGGTTCTTAATATACTGCGCCACCACCAGCCCTTTCCCGGCAAACATGCGGTACAAGCTACGCACGGACATGCCGCTCTCTGAGGCTATCCACTCCGGTCTTAACGCCTCCGACTGAATATGATCGTCAATCAGGGACAGAACGTGGCGGAACTGACGCTCCTTGCGCGGCAGCACCTCGTCATGCTGCTGGAAGGCCGGACGCAGCAGACACACCATCGCCTCCAGCGCCGCTTCGCTTTCACTGGCGCTGAGATCGGCATTGCCCATGCTCTCCTGTAATAGTCGGTAGCTCAGCTGTACGGTAGGCAAACTGCGGGAGAGGGGCAACGCGCACCTCACTTCCTGAAAACGCGCGTGTTGCTCAATGATTTGTCGCGGGAGCAACAGAGAAATCTGGCGGGAACGCTCCTGCCAGTAAATGGAGCACGGGCGGGAGGCATCAATCAGCGTGATATCCCCGGCTTTCAGCAGCGCGCGCTGGTCGTCCTGTTCGATTCCGGCGCTGCCTTCCAGCTGAAACACGGTGTAGAACCAGGCGTCGTTGCCGTTTTTGATCTCCTGACGAGTGCGAAACAGGTTAACGCCTGCGGCGGTCACCGTGCTCAGCTTCAGACTTTGGGTATAGCTGGTTTCCAGTTCGCCGAGAAACGCCCCCTCTAATGGACGTGCCGCAAAGCGCCCACAAACCTGGTTAATTTGCGCCAGCCACTGCTGAAAATTGTCCTGTTCGCTTGCACATGCCATTGATTTTCTCGCTGCACCGTCACTGTTTTCGCATTGTTGCATTTATGTTGCATTTTGTCAGGGTTACGAGGCTGACTATAGGAAAGAACACTCAACGGTTACAGCGATATAAGCGGGAATTATCACGATTTGCGGAGCCTGTCACAGCTGGCAAAGCGAATGTCACACAGACAAAAGCAGGAATGCGAATCCCCTCTTAGACTGCATACACACCCTGCGAAGCATAACGAAGGAGTATCCTATGTCCGAATCACACGTCGCCGTCCTGCCTGGCGTGCAGCAGTTTTTAGATCGCCAGCACGGCCTGTGGATCGAAGGGCGTCAGGCGGCATCCGATAGCGAAAAGCGTCTGAACGTCTACAACCCGGCGACCGGAGAGGTCATTGCCTCCACCGCCGATGCCAGCGTTGATGATGTCGATCGTGCGGTGATGTCTGGCTGGCGCGCCTTTGTCGCCCGAAGCTGGGCCGGGCGGCTTCCGGCAGAGCGGGAACGCATCCTGCTGCGGTTTGCGGATCTGGTGGAACAGCATGGCGAAGAGCTGGCACAGCTCGAAACCCTGGAGCAGGGGAAATCGATTAACATTTCCCGCGCCTTCGAGGTGGGCTGCACCCTGAACTGGATGCGCTACACGGCAGGGCTGACCACCAAAATTGCCGGTAAAACCCTCGATCTCTCGATTCCACTGCCGCAGGGCGCGCGTTATCAGGCGTGGACGCGTAAAGAGCCGGTTGGGGTCGTGGCGGGGATTGTGCCATGGAACTTCCCGCTGATGATTGGCATGTGGAAAGTGATGCCCGCGCTGGCGGCAGGTTGCTCCATCGTGATCAAACCCTCGGAAACCACGCCGCTCACCCTGTTACGGGTGGCGGAACTGGCGAGCGAGGCGGGGATCCCGGATGGCGTTTTCAACGTGGTGACCGGCAGTGGCGCCGTCTGTGGCGCGGCACTGACCTCGCACCCGCGCATTGCCAAAGTGAGCTTTACCGGATCGACGGCGACGGGCAAGCAGATTGCCCGCGCGGCGGCGGATACGCTAACGGGCGTGACGCTGGAACTGGGCGGCAAAAACCCGGCCATCGTGCTGAAAGATGCCGATCCGGCGTGGGTGATTGAAGGGCTGATGACCGGCAGCTTCCTGAATCAGGGGCAGGTCTGCGCGGCCAGTTCACGTATATATATTGAAGCTCCGCTGTTCGACACGCTGGTCAGCGGCTTTGAACAGGCCGTGAAATCCCTGAGCGTCGGGCCGGGCATGTCGCCGGATGCGTTTATCAACCCGCTGGTGTCGCGCGCCCACTGCGATAAGGTCCAGGCGTTTCTGGATGAGGCGAAGGCGCACAATGCGGAGCTGATCGCCGGGAACCGGGGGCCAGACGGCAAAGGCTATTACGTTTCGCCAACGCTGGTGGTCAACCCGGATAATCATCTGCGACTGACGCGTGAAGAGGTCTTCGGGCCGGTGGTGAATCTGGTCCGTGTAGCGGACGGGGAAGAGGCGCTTCAGCTGGCGAACGACACTGAATACGGCTTAACGGCCAGCGTCTGGACGCAGAACATCAGTAAAGCGCTGGAGTACACCGACAGGCTACAGGCCGGAACCGTGTGGGTGAACAGCCACACGCTGATAGATGCCAACCTGCCGTTCGGCGGCATGAAGCAGTCTGGCACCGGGCGCGATTTCGGCCCCGACTGGCTGGATGGCTGGTGTGAAACCAAGTCGGTGTGTGTGCGGTATTAATAAAACGCCGGGTAAGGCGAAGCCAGCACCCGGCATTATTTAACGCGACCACCTATCCCGCCCGGACTCCTTCGCCCGATACAACGCCGCATCGGCGCGGGCGATGATTTCCGGGCCGGCCAGTCCTGGGGTATAGCCGGCAATGCCCATACTCACCGTCACACATTCACTCACCTTCGACGCGCTGTGCGCAATGGCTGCGGTGCGCAGGCCAGCCTGGATCCGCGCGGCGACTTTCTCCGCAACGCTTTCTTCACAGTCAAAGAGGATCACGACGAACTCCTCACCACCGTAGCGCGAAACCACATCCTCTGGCGTGCGCACCGAAGTGTTCAGCACCTCCGCGACCCGCGCGAGACATGCGTCCCCCGCCTGGTGACCATAGGTGTCGTTATACAGTTTGAAGTAGTCGACATCCAGCATCAGGACCGTGAAGCGTTTGCCTTGCTCCACCGCATTTTCCAGCACCAGCTCCATCGCCCGGCGGTTGGCCGTTTTCGTCAGCGGATCCTGATGGGCCAGCGCATCCAGCCGCGAAATTAAACGCTGATTCTGCTGGTTGCGACGCCAGGCCTCTTCAAACCAGCTTAAGAGGATGTAGCGTCCGCAAACGAGAATGAACGTGAACACCACCCACAGCCCGGCAAAGCGAAGGTTCATCTCCTGATTCAGCAGCATGCTGGCAACGGGCATGGTGATCCACAGCGGCGCGATAAAGCACACCAGCCCCACCGGATGAAAATAGAGCGCGGTCATACCGGCCATCAGCAGGGTAACGAATATCGGCCAGGGATGAGGAAGCTGTATCACGTTGATAAACCAGTAACAACTTATCGACCATAGCAGGCTACACATTAACAGCACGGCGCTGACGCCGCGGATGTGGCGCCAGGCCATTATTACCAACGCCACGGAAAGGATGACTACCCCCAGCATGGAAGCGTCAATCATCTGTGTGAGAGGTGGGCTGACGTGTAAGAGGGTATCAATTTGGCCGAACAGGGAATTGCGCAGCAGGATCATTAGCGCAAAGCTCGCGTTGACGAAGGCGAGCCACGGCAGGTTCATGGCCAGCCCGTGGACAACCATGGCGTTACGGGTCGGCCAGGTCGCGGGCTCCGGAGTGGCGTTGTGTCTTTTTTCCATGAGAGAGAATGTCCCTGTGGCGGGCGGAAAGACCGCCCGCGAGTGCATGCCTTTACGGGGTCACAATGTTAAACCAGAATTCAAATTTATCCATGTAACCGAGCATGGCATCGAGTTTTGCGGCATCGCCCGTCACTTTGATATCGCCATTATCCTGAGCCTGTTTAAGCGTCACTTCTTTCAGGATGATTTTATTCAGCGTATCGCGGTTGAGGGTCACGGTCGCGTCAGCATCCTTCGCTTCGGCGTTCGCCGTGTGGTTCAGCACGCCATTTTCCAGCTCCAGCTTATATTTGCCGCCGTCGCTGCCGAGGTCGATGTTAAACACCGATTTTGCATCCGCTGCTTTTTCACCGTTGATATGCACCGCCAGATAGTCAAAGAACATTTCTGGCGTCATTGCGCGCACGGTATCCGGGCTGGCGGTATTCGGGGTCGGACCTTTCACCACGCCGTTACGCAACTCCTGCGCGCCGGTCAGGTAGAAGTTACGCCATGGGCCGGATTCAGCCTGATAACCCAACTGCTCCAGGGCATCCGCTTCAAGGTTACGTGCGGCCTGGTTGTTTGGATCGGCGAACACCACTTTGCTGACCACCTGAGCCACCCAGCGATAGTTGCCCTGGTCAAAATCGGTTTTAGCTTTACTCAGGATGGCATCCGCGCCTCCCATATACTCCACAAATTTCTTCGCAGCTTCTTCAGGCGGCAGTTCATCCAGGGTCGCGGGGTTGCCGTCAAACCAGCCTAAATAGAGCACGTAGGTGGCTTTGACGTCATGGCTGACTGAACCGTAATAGCCTCGGTTGGCCCAGGTATTGGCCAGGGAGTTCGGCAGCTTGAAGTTGGCGGCGATCTCGTCACGCGTCAGCCCTTCATTCGCCATGCGCAGGGTCTGGTCGTTGATGTAGCGGTAGAGGTCGCGCTGGCTTTTCAGCAGGTTAACCACATTCTCGTTGCCCCAGGTCGGCCAGTGGTGCTGCGCCATGATAACTTCGGCCTTATCACCCCAGCGTACAATTGCCTGGTTGATGTATTTCGACCATGGCAGCGGTTCACGAATTTTCGCACCGCGCAGGGAGTAGGTGTTGTGCAGGGTATGGGTAACATCTTCCGCAGATTCGATCAGCTTTTTCTCTTCGATATACCAGAGCATCTCGGAAGGCGCTTCCGATCCCGGCGCGAGCATAAAATCATAGGTCAGGCCGTCGATCACCTCTTTCTGACCATCTTTCTCGATGATATTGGTCGGGGCGATCAGGGTCACCGTCCCGGCGGAGGTGGTGGTGCCGAGACCCGCACCCACCTGGCCTTTCGCATCCGGCTTCAGCAGGTTGCCGTACATATAGCTGGCTCGGCGGCTCATGACGTTACCCGCCATGATATTTTCCGCGACGGCGGCCTCCATAAATCCGGCTGGCGCGTAGACTTTAACCTTGCCGGACTTCACGTCGGCTTCGTCCACCACGCCGCGCACGCCGCCATAGTGGTCAACGTGGCTGTGGGTGTAAATAACAGCGACGACAGGTTTCTTGCCGCGATTTTTATAGTAAAGATCCATCCCGACTTTGGCCGTCTCCGCCGACACCAGCGGGTCGACCACGGTAATGCCTTCTTTACCTTCAATAATGGTCATGTTTGACAGGTCGAGGTTACGGATCTGGTACACGCCCTCGGTGACTTCAAACAGGCCGCTGATGTTAATCAGCTGGGACTGACGCCATAAGCTCGGGTTAACCGAATCGGGCGCTTTATCGCCTTCCTTGATAAAGGCGTACTGCTGTGGATCCCAGACGGTGTTGCCTTGCTCCCCTTTGATAATTTCCTGAGGTAGCGGGGCGATAAACCCTTTGTGGGCATTGGTAAAATCGGTGTTATCGGAGAAAGGAAGCTGGTTGAAGAGTGCGTTGTTGGCCTGCTGAGTTGCTGCGGTTGCATCCTTAGGGGCTTCTGCGGCCCAGGCTGAACTGGCGGAAATGAAAAAACCGGCCAGCGCAAGGCTTCTTACTATCTCATTGACTTTCATCCTAAAACCTCTCGGTTATGTATAGCGTTGTTCATGGATACTTCGATATCTACAAAATGTTTCAGATGTTGCAAAAGCATTAAGCGAAGTAACATTAACTATAATCGGGGAGTGGTATTCAGCAAGAAAGCGAATGAAAAACCGGGCATCGTGCCCGGTCAACGTGTTATTTCTGCTCTTTTTTCTTACCGAGCGTTGGCGTCTCGTCAAAGAAGTTCCACGGCTTGAGTAACGTGTGCACCCATTCCGTCGGCATTATCGGCCACTCCTCGGCGCGGGCGACATGGGTGGTGCCGGTGGTCATCCAGATGACGTTATCCTGGTCGTTCAGCGACTCGTTATCTTTGCTGTACTGGCCGAGGCCCGTATCGTGCGTGGAACGGTTCGGGTATTTTCCCTCCGGGTACATCTCGTCGGGATGGTAACGCGTCACCCACAGCTGTTTATCCATAAAGCTCAGGCGGTGATAAATCCACTCGTCCGGGGCAAACTTCGCGCCCGTCGCCACCGGGTGTGTGCCCCCCGCGTAAGGGATGATCTGATACGAGACCGGGTTGCCCATGCGGTTCTCTTTGCTGGTGTTGCTCAGCAGGCGGATGGTGCCCGGATCAAACTTTTGCGCCGCCTGCTGTTCAGTATCAATATCATACTGATTCACCTGCATGGTGCTGGTGCGCGGTCCGCCAGCGGTGTTCGGTTTGACGTCCGGATCCATGGCCACCAGCTTGTTGTTGATGCCGTCCACGTCCATATCCAGACGGAAGTTGTAGATGTGCTGGTGGGTGGTGCCGACAATATTATGGTCGATCAGCGTACCGTATCGGGTGTCATCCTTCGCGGTGGCATCATGCATGGTTTTCGTCTGCACGCCTTTCACCGCTTCAATGCCCGTGGCCCCTGCATCAATGCCGATGGTGCCGTTTTCGTGGAATACCCAGTCGAAGATATAATCGTAGTTACCCACGGTGCTGACCCAGCGCACCACCAGCTCGCGGCGCTCGGTGCTGACGTTGGGTTTACCTAACTCCTGATGCTTATACTCCGGCCCGGCGTAACGCTCGAAAATGGCGATCGCCCGGGGGATCTCCATTGGCGCACCGGTATAGTCCGGGATGGTTTCGTTGAGCATCACGGCGTTAGACGGAACATCCTTGCCGCGCACCAGCGGGGAGGTCAGGGTACCCATGCCGTAATCACCGGAGTCCAGGTAGGCCTTAAAGTACCAGCCGATATCCGGGTCGCCGTACGGCACAATCATGCCCCCGAGCGATCCCTGATACATCACCTGTCGCTTTTTGCCGTTGTCGTTATAGGTCACGGTGGAGATCATCGGGCCGACGCGCGAGTCCAGGCTCAGATGAAAATCCCAGTTCTGCCAGTGCACCATATCCCCGGTAATGGTGTAGTTCTTGCCTTCCGGCTCGATAATCTCCAGCGGTTTTTTCACCGTTTCAACGCGGTCACGGCCATCATAAGGACGCGGGGTGAGCGGCACCGGCACGACCGGGCCCTCCTCAATCTTCTGGATTTTCTTCTGCTCGAGATCCACCACCGCAACCAGGTTTTCGATCGGGTGCGCCCAGTAGTTACCGTCGCCCACGTCGAGATAGCTGATCACTTTCAGCAGGCGGTCTTCCTGTTTCAGCCCATCCTTGCCGTCAAAAAAGCCGACGGTAAGCGGGGTGGTGATCACTTTCTTCGGATCGGTAATGCCGCGCTTTTTCAGCACGGCGGCAAACTCCGGGCTTTCATTGATGATCTGCTGCACGGTATTGAAGTCATCCAGCAGCACCATGCCGTGCGCGTCTTTGATCGGCTCCCAGCGGAGGATCTTTTTGTCCTTCAGATCCACCCGGCTTTCGATGATGTGTTTACCATCAAGCATGATGATATTGGCCTGGCGGGGCGCATCCACCGCCGTGCCGTTAAGCACAAAGTCCCAGACTTTGGCCTTTTCTGGCTCCGCCAGCGCAATCTGGGTAAAGCGGGTATTGGGTTTAAAATCCGCAGAGGCTTTCACAATGGCTACGGCCTGGTTGATTTCATCAGCGGTCAGCGCGTTTAACGGATGGGGGCGTTTTTCAACCTGGAATGTCTGATCAAGACCGGACTGAAAGACATCGTTGATAAAAGTCTCCGGGATATAGGCCTTATTGTTCTTCATCACCACGGGCACCTGGAGAGTCAGCGGTTTGCCGTTAACGATGGCGGTGTTGGCGCCGGGTTTGACCTTCACAAAGGCACCGTCTTTAACGATGGTGAACATCTGGGCGTAATCATCCCACTGCACGTCCGCGCCAAACGCCTGAAGCGTTTTGTCCATCGGGACCATATGCGCCTCGCTGCCGTGAGCGTAAACAGGAGATTGCCAGGCGCAACAGAGCGCAACGGCCATGGCCAGTGCCGTTCTACGGGCAGAAAAAGAAGAATTGCTTCCCATCGCAGACCTCATCTTGTTGTGTTTATTGTGTTGTGTCAGCCTTATCCTGACAGGCGCGCACGAAAAGCGTTTGCCTGCATCTGCCAGGTTGTTTGTCAGTCTTGCCAGGTTAAAAAAAGAGCGGGGGTGCATCACACCCCGGTCAGGTAGTTGTAGGCCGGGTAAGCGGAGCGACACCCGGCAAGAAAGAGGTGCGTCAGAAGTCACCCTGCTGGCGCGCCACCAGCGTCAGAATGGAGTAAAGCGCCACGGCCTGCTGATGCTGGTTGAAGATCTCCACCGCCCATTCCACCACGCCAGTCGGTTTTTCCTCGGCAGTGCGCTGTTTCTTCAGCGTTTTACGTTTACAGGTCAGGCGCACCTGAATGGTATCGCCCGGCTTGACCGGCTCGATAAAGCGCAGGTTTTCCATGCCGTAGTTGGCAATGACCGGCCCAACCCCGGCATCGACAAACAGCCCCGCCGCGGCGGAAATCAGGAAATAACCGTGTACCACGCGCTCGCCAAAAATCGACTCCGCCGCGCCAATTTTGTCCATATGGGCATAGAAATGATCCCCGCTCAGGCAGGCAAAATTCACGATATCCGCTTCCGTCAGGGTACGACGCGGGGTCAGCAGGCTGTCGCCCGGCTGTAACTCCTCGAAGTATTTACGGAAAGGATGAACGCGATCTTCCTGCACCTCCGCGCCACGGACCCACTGTTTGCCGATGGCGGCGAGCATGGATGGGCTGCCCTGAATTGCCGTGCGCTGGAGATAGTGCTTCACCGCACGCAGGCCGCCCAGCTCCTCGCCGCCGCCCGCACGTCCCGGGCCGCCGTGCACCAGCTGCGGTAGCGGTGAACCGTGGCCGGTGGATTCTTTCGAAGATTCCTGGTTGAGGATCTGTATGCGTCCGTGGGCGCGCGCGGCACCGGCAATAAATTGGCGCGCCACGTTTGAATCTGCCGTGACCAGCGTTCCCGCCAGGCTGCCGCCGCCCGCCCGCGCCAGCTGCATGGCGTGTTCACTGTTGCGGTACGGCATCAGGGTGGCGACGGGGCCAAAGGCTTCGGTGGCGTGAACGGCCGGAGTTTCGTCCGGCTGCGGGCAGAACAGCAGGGTGGGCGGGAAGAATGCGCCAGCCGCCTGCAAATCGGCTTTACCACCCAGACGGATCTGGCAGCCCGAGGCAAGCAGATGATCGACTTTTTCCTGCACGTCAGCACGTTGCTCACTGTTGACGAGAGCCCCCATCTTCACCCCTTCCTGGGCCGGATCGCCGACGACCACGTTCTCCAGCCGCGCAATCAGCGCCTGGCTGACGGCTTCAACCTGCGCTTCCGGCACGATGATGCGGCGGATGGCGGTACATTTTTGCCCGGCTTTGGCGGTCATCTCGCGCACTACTTCGCGAATAAACAGCGCAAACTCCGGCTGCTCCGGCGTCACGTCCTCACCCAGCACGCAGCAGTTAAGGGAATCTGCTTCCATGGTAAACGGAATGGAATGCGCGACGATATTCGGATGTACGCGCAGGCTCTGCCCGGTGCTGGCCGACCCGGTAAACGTCACCACGTCCTGGCTGTCGAGCTGGTTCAGCAGATCGCCCGCGCCACCACAGATCAGGCTGATGGCGCCGTCCGGCACCAGTCCGCTCTCGACGATCGCTTTCACCATTGCCTGAGTCACCTGCGCGGTGGCGGTGGCGGGCTTGATGATGGCGGGCATCCCGGCAAGCCAGGTGGGTGCGAGCTTTTCCAGCATCCCCCAGCACGGGAAGTTGAACGCGTTGATATGCACCGCCACGCCGGATTTCGACGTTAACACGTGACGTGCCGCAAAGCCGCCTTCCTTCGACAGCGGGATCAGCTCATCCTCCGGCCACAGGGTATCGTCCGGCAGCTCACGGCTGCCGAGGCTTGCGTAGGTGAAGAGGGTGCCGATACCGCCTTCAATATCCACCCAGCTGTCGGCCTTCGTCGCGCCGGTCTGGGCTGACAGGGCATAAAACCGATCCTTCTGGCTCAGCAGATGTTTGGCCACCGCCTTCAGCATGGCGGCGCGCTCGATAAAGCTCATTGCGCGGAGCGCTTCTCCGCCTTGTTCAATGGCGTAACGGCGCGCGGCCGCCATATCCAACCCTTCGCTGGTGACTTCAAATAGCGTTTCCCCGCTGATGGCGTGGGTGATGGTGCGCTCGCGGCCCCGGCCTGATTGCCAGGTGCCGGACAAGAAGCTGGCTAACTGCTGCATTTCTTCTCTCCAGGTGTTTCGTGATTTCACTATAAATAGTTTGATCGCGAATCATAAAAATCAAGCTGAGTTTTAATGAATTGTTAACGTTGTGATCTCTATTGCTTAGCCTGACCACCCGAAAGCCTTGTATAATCGGCCTTTCATGAAAAGGCTTGCGAGCGTCGTCACAAAATAAACAAACGCTTCTTGGGGTTATATTTAACCTTTGTGTAACTTTTAAGAAACCAAATGATTCACCATTATGCTGTTTTTGGTGATTTAACGAATCACAAAGGTGGTTATGTGACGCAAGAACAACGCTTTGAGCAACGCATCGCACAGGAGACGGCCATCGAGCCGCAGGACTGGATGCCGGATGCCTATCGCAAGACGCTGATCCGCCAGATTGGACAGCACGCCCACTCTGAGATTGTCGGCATGCTGCCGGAAGGAAACTGGATCACCCGCGCGCCGACGCTGCGCCGGAAAGCCATTCTGCTGGCGAAGGTTCAGGACGAAGCCGGACACGGCCTGTACCTCTACAGCGCGGCGGAAACGCTGGGCTGCGCCCGGGAGGACATCTATCAAAAGATGCTCGACGGCAAGATGAAATACTCCTCCATCTTCAACTATCCGACCCTGAGCTGGGCCGATATCGGCGTCATTGGCTGGCTGGTGGACGGGGCGGCCATTGTGAACCAGGTGGCGCTGTGCCGTACGTCTTACGGCCCGTACGCCCGGGCGATGGTGAAAATCTGTAAAGAAGAGAGCTTCCACCAGCGTCAGGGTTTTGAGGCCTGCATGGCGCTGGCGCAGGGCAGCGAAGCCCAGCGGCAGATGTTGCAGGACGCCATCAACCGTTTCTGGTGGCCCGCGCTGATGATGTTCGGACCCAACGACGACAACTCCCCAAACAGCGCCCGCAGTCTCGCCTGGAAGATCAAACGCTTTGGCAACGATGAGCTTCGCCAGCGCTTCGTGGACAACACGGTGCCTCAGGTGGAGATGCTCGGCATGACCGTGCCGGATCCCGACCTGCGTTTCGATGAAGAGAGCGGCCACTACCGCTTCGGCGAAATCGACTGGCAGGAATTTGACGAGGTGATCAACGGGCGCGGGATCTGCAACCACGAACGTCTGGCCGCAAAACGTAAAGCCTGGGACGACGGCGCATGGGTGCGTGAAGCCGCTCTGGCCCACGCGGAAAAACAACGCGCCCGCCAGGCCGCATAAGAGGAATCAACCATGAGCAATGTTTACTGGCCGTTATACGAAGTTTTTGTCCGTTCGAAGCAGGGGCTGTCGCACCGCCATGTGGGCAGCCTTCACGCTGCCGACGACCGCATGGCGCTGGAAAACGCGCGCGATGCCTATACCCGCCGCAGCGAAGGCTGTTCCATCTGGGTGGTGAAGGCGAGTGAAATCGTCGCCTCCCAGCCGGAAGAGAGCGGGGAGTTTTTCGATCCGGCGGAAAGCAAGGTCTACCGCCATCCGACGTTTTACACCATCCCTGATGGTATCGAGCATATGTGAGGTTGGGGATGAACAACGTATCTGCTTATGCCCTGCGTCTGGGCGACAACGGTCTGGTGCTCTCACAGCGTCTGGGCGCCTGGTGCGGCCACGCGCCGGAGCTGGAAATTGACCTGGCGCTCGCCAATATCGGCCTTGATCTGCTCGGGCAGGCGCGCAATTTCCTGACCTACGCCGCTGAACGGGAAGGTAAGGGTGATGAAGATACCCTGGCCTATGGCCGCGATGAGCGTCAGTTCCGCAATTTGCTGCTGGTGGAACAGCCAAACGGCAGCTTCGCCGACACCATTGCCCGTCAGTATCTGATGGATGCGTGGAACGTAGCGCTGTACGAACGGTTGATCCACAGCAGCGACAGTCAGCTTGCCGCCATCGCGGCAAAAGCCATTAAAGAGGCGCGCTATCACCTGCGCTTTAGCCGCGGCTGGCTGGTGCGGCTGGGGGACGGGACAGAAACCTCCTCACAGAAAATGCAGCAGGCGGTGGATAGCCTGTGGCGCTTTACGGCTGAATTGTTCGACGCCGACGACGTCGAGCTGGGGCTGATTGACACCGACGTGGCGGTTGATCCGCGCGCCCTGTGGGAACCGTGGGAGCGCGAAGTGTTTGCCGGGCTGGCGGAAGCTACCCTCCGCGTGCCCGAGGAAGTGGCGTATCGCACGGGCGGCAAGAAGGGGCTACATACTGAACACCTCGGACCGATGCTGGCTGAGATGCAGTATCTTCAGCGCGTTTACCCCGGCCAGCAGTGGTAAAGGAGAACGCTATGCAACGCCTCGTCGACATTGCGCCTGCCCAAATCCCGCAGATTTGGGCGCTGTTAAGCCAGATCCCCGACCCGGAAGTGCCGGTGCTGACCATCACCGACTTAGGCATGGTGCGCAGCGTGAAGGCGCAGGGGGAAGGCTGGATCATCGGCTTCACGCCAACCTATTCGGGCTGTCCGGCAACGGAGCATCTGCTGGGTGCGATCCGCGAAACTCTGACCGGGAACGGCTTTTCCCCGGTACATATTCTGCTGCAACTGGAGCCCGCCTGGACCACCGACTGGATGACCGACGATGCCCGCAGGCGCCTGCGGGAATATGGTATCAGCCCGCCTGTTGGCCATAGCTGCCATGCCCACGTTCCCGCGGAGGTGAGCTGCCCGCGCTGTGCAAGCACCGATACCTCGCTCATCAGTGAATTTGGTTCCACGGCCTGCAAAGCGCTCTACCGCTGCAATACCTGCCGTGAGCCCTTCGACTATTTCAAATGTATTTGAGGCTGCCATGACAACGTTTCATTCATTAACAGTGGCAAAAGTGGAACCTGAAACCCGCGACGCGGTGACCATTACCTTCGCGGTGCCGCAGGCGTTACAGGAGGCGTACCGCTTCCGTCCCGGTCAGCATTTGACCCTGAAAGCCAGTCCTGGCGGGGATGAACTGCGCCGCTGTTACTCCATCTGCCGGAGCACCGCGTGCGGTGAGATCAGCGTGGCGGTCAAAGCCATCGAGGGCGGACGATTTTCCCGCTATGCCCGGGACGAGATCAAACCGGGCATGGCGCTGGAGGTGATGGTTCCCCAGGGGCATTTTGGCTACCAGCCGCAGGCCGAACGCGAAGGCCACTATCTGGCGATTGCCGCCGGGTCCGGGATCACCCCGATGCTGGCGATTATGTCCGCTACGCTGGCCACTGAAGCCCACAGCCACTTCACCCTGATTTACGGTAACCGCAGCAGCCAGAGCATGATGTTCCGCCGGGCGCTGGCGGACCTGAAAGATAAATACCCGCAGCGTTTGCAGCTGATCTCTATCTTCAGCCAGGAGACGCTCGACAGCGATCTGCTCCATGGCCGTATTGACGGGGAAAAGCTCCATGCGCTGGCAAAAACGCTGGTGAATTTCCGCCAGTACGATGAAGCCTTCATCTGCGGCCCGTCGGCGATGATGGACGAGGCTGAGGCGGCGCTGAAAGCGCTGGGTATGCCGGAAAAAGCGATCCACCTTGAACGCTTTAACACGCCGGGAACCCCCGTTAAGCGGACAGTCAGCGTGCAGGCCGACGGGCAGAAGGTCACCGTCCGTCAGGACGGGCGCGACAGGGAGATCACCCTGACGGCGGACGACGAGAGCATTCTTGACGCGGCCCTGCGTCAGGGGGCGGATCTGCCTTACGCCTGCAAGGGCGGCGTGTGCGCCACCTGCAAATGCAAAGTGCTTCGCGGGAAGGTGGACATGGCGACCAACTACAGCCTGGAGCCGGACGAGCTGGCCGCAGGCTATGTGCTGAGCTGTCAGGCGCTGCCGTTAACCGCTGACGTTATCGTCGATTTTGATGCGAAGGGGATGGCATGAGCGAACTGATTGTCACCCGTCATGGCCGCGTGTTGCAGCTGACGCTTAACCGTCCGGTGGCGCGCAACGCGCTCAACAATGCGCTGCTCACGCAAATCGCGGAGCAGCTTGAAGCCGCCGCCGTGGATGCGGAGATCGCCGTCTGTGTGATTTACGGCAACGAACGCTGCTTTGCCGCCGGGGCCGATCTCAACGAAATGGCGGAGAAAGACCTGCCCGCCACCCTGAACGATATCCGCCCGCAGCTGTGGGCGCGGATAAACGCCTTCACCAAACCGCTGATTGCCGCCGTGAACGGCTACGCGCTGGGGGCAGGCTGTGAGCTGGCGCTGCTCTGCGACGTGGTGATTGCCGGTGATAACGCCCGCTTTGGCCTGCCGGAAATCACCCTCGGGATCATGCCGGGCGCAGGCGGCACCGAGCGGCTAATCCGTAGCGTGGGCAAATCGCTGGCCAGCAAAATGGTGCTGACGGGCGAAAGCATCACGGCGGTTCAGGCGCACAGCGCCGGGCTGGTCAGTGACGTTTACCCGGCCTCGCTGACGCTGGAGTATGCCCTGAAGCAGGCGGGGCTGATGGCGCGCCACTCGCCGCTGGCGTTACAGGCGGCGAAGCAGGCGCTTCGCCAGTCGCAGGAAGTGCCGCTTCAGGCCGGGCTGGCGCAGGAGCGTCAGCTGTTTGCGCTGCTCGCGGCCACCGACGATCGCCGGGAAGGTATCAACGCCTTTTTACAAAAACGCACCCCAGACTTTAAAGGACGCTAATTGTGGAATTTATTCTGAGCCATGTTGAGCAGGGCGTAATGACCATTACGCTGAACCGCCCGGAGCGCCTGAACAGCTTTAACGACGTCATGCACCAGCAGCTTTCCGAATGCCTGAAGCAGGCCGAGCGCGATGACGCTATCCGCTGCCTGCTGATCACCGGGGCAGGACGCGGTTTCTGCGCCGGGCAGGATCTCAACGACCGTAACGTGGACCCGAACGGCCCTGCGCCGGATCTGGGCATGTCCGTTGAGACTTTTTACAACCCGCTGGTGCGCCGCCTGGCAAAACTGCCGAAGCCGGTGATTTGCGCGGTTAACGGCGTGGCGGCGGGGGCAGGTGCCACGCTGGCCCTCGGCTGTGACATGGTGATTGCGGCCCGTTCAGCCAGCTTTGTGATGGCCTTCAGCAAGCTCGGGCTGGTACCGGACTGCGGCGGAACCTGGCTGCTGCCGCGCGTGACCGGACGCGCCCGCGCCATGGGGCTGGCATTGCTGGGCGACAAGCTCAGCGCCGAGCAGGCACAGGCCTGGGGAATGATCTGGCAGGTGGTGGACGACGAGCAGCTCTCCGCCACCGCACAGCGGATGGCGCTGCATTTTGCCTCGCAGCCGACCTATGGCCTGGGCTTGATCAAGCAGGCAATCAACGCCGCCGAAACCAACACCCTCGACGCCCAGCTTGATCTGGAGCGCGACTATCAACGTCTGGCCGGACGCAGCGACGACTACCGGGAAGGCGTCAGCGCATTCCTGGCAAAACGCGCGCCGAACTTTACGGGGAAATAAGATGGTGAATATCCATACGGTCGCCGTCATTGGCAGCGGAACCATGGGCGCCGGGATTGCCGAAGTGGCAGCCAGCCACGGTCATCCGGTTCTGGTGTACGACATTGACGCTGCGGCGATTTCCCGCGCCGTCGACGGCATTCGCCAGCGGCTGTCCTCTCGCGTTGCGCGCGGAAAACTCTCTGCCGACGCCGGGGAACAGATCCTCGCCCGCCTGACGCCGGTGACGAATATCGGTGCTCTGGCGAAAGCCGATCTGGTGATCGAGGCGGCCTCCGAGCGGCTTGAAGTGAAAAAGGCGCTGTTTACCCAGCTGGCAGAGGTTTGCCCGCCGCAGACGCTACTCGCCAGCAATACCTCGTCCATTTCCGTTACCGCGATTGCGGCGGAGATAAACCACCCTGAACGCGTCGCCGGGCTGCACTTCTTCAATCCTGCCCCGGTGATGAAGCTGGTGGAGGTGGTCAGCGGGCTGGCGACCTCACCCGAAGTGGCCGATGCGCTGTGCGAGCTGGCGCTGAGCTGGGGAAAGCAGCCGGTACGCTGCCAGTCCACACCGGGGTTTATCGTCAACCGCGTAGCGCGTCCTTTCTACTCGGAAGCCTGGCGTGCGCTGGAAGAGCAGGTGGCAGCGCCCGAGGTGATCGACGCCGCCCTGCGAGACGGCGGGGGGTTCCCGATGGGGCCGCTTGAGCTGACGGACATGATTGGTCAGGACGTCAACTTTGCCGTGACCTGCTCCGTATTTAACGCCTTCTGGCAGGAGCGTCGTTTTTTGCCGTCTCTGGTGCAGCAGGAGCTGGTGCTGGCGGGGCGTCTGGGTAAGAAAAGCGGGCAGGGCGTTTACCGCTGGCAGGAGGACAAACCCGCCGTCAGCTGGCTCGCCCCGGTCAGCCACAGCTTCAGCCCGATGCGCGCACAGCGAAGAAGTGACGGTGTCACGGAAATTGACGATATGTTGCTGATCGAAACGCAGGGTGAAACCGCGCAGTCGCTGGCGCTGCGCCACGGCTGTCCGGTGGTGGTGGTCGACCGCATCGAGCGGGATGTGGCCGTTATAGCCGCCGCGCCCGGCAACCCGCACGCCGCCACGCAGAAAGCCATTTACTGGTTGCAGCACCAGGAGAAACGGGTGGTCCAGATTGCGGATTACCCCGGCCTGCTGATCTGGCGCACGGTGGCGATGATTGCCAACGAAGCGCTGGATGCCCTGCAAAAAGGGGTCGCCAGTGAGCAAGACATCGATACCGCCATGCGCTTAGGGGTCAACTATCCCTGCGGCCCCATCGCCTGGGGCGAGCGCCTTGGCTGGCAGCGTCTGTTAACGCTGCTGGAGAACCTGCAACGTCACTACGGCGAGGAACGTTATCGCCCCTGTTCACTGCTGCGCCAGCGTGCGCTTCTGGAGAGTAGTTATGAGTCATAACGCCTGGCATAACGCCCGCGCGATGTACGAACGGGACGCCTGCGCGCAGGCGATGGGGATGGACATTATCGAGATGGGCGAGGGCTACGCGGTGGTGACCATGACCATCACCCCGCAGATGCTTAACGGGCATAAAACCTGCCACGGCGGACAGCTATTCTCGCTGGCCGATACCGCCTTTGCCTACGCCTGCAACAGTCAGGGGCTGGCGGCGGTGGCCTCAGGCTGCGCCATCGATTTTCTGCGTCCGGGCTTTGCTGGCGATAAGCTGACCGCTACCGCGCGGGTGAAGCATCAGGGCAAACTGACCGGCGTCTACGACATCGAAATTCAGAATCAACAACAGAAAACCGTCGCTCTTTTTCGCGGGAAATCCCACCGCACCGGCGGCAGTGTGACAGGAGAAGCCTGATGCGTAACGCATTTATTTGTGAGGGTGTGCGTACCCCGGTCGGTCGTTATGGTGGAGGATTATCCAGCCTGCGTGCCGATGACTTAGGGGCCGTTCCGCTGCGTGCGCTGCTGGCGCGTTACCCGCAGCTCGATCTGGAGCGTATAGATGACGTGATCTTCGGCTGCGCAAATCAGGCCGG
The DNA here is from genome assembly GCF_020224095.1 of Enterobacter sp. CCUG 70166. NCBI lineage: Bacteria > Pseudomonadati > Pseudomonadota > Gammaproteobacteria > Enterobacterales > Enterobacteriaceae > Enterobacter > Enterobacter sp. CCUG 70166. The sequence continues at coordinate 132,153 of NZ_NRIQ01000019.1, read as the reverse complement.
AGAGGATAACCGCAACGTGGCGCGCATGTCGTCGCTGCTGGCCGGGCTGCCGCAGACCGTTTCCGGTACCACCATTAACCGCCTGTGCGGCTCCGGTCTGGATGCCCTTGGCTTTGCGGCGCGCGCCATTAAGGCCGGGGATGGCGATCTGCTGATCGCCGGTGGCGTCGAATCCATGTCCCGTGCGCCGTTCGTGATGGGTAAAGCCACCGCGGCGTTTCAGCGTCAGGCGGAGATCTTCGATACCACCATCGGCTGGCGATTTGTGAATCCGCTCATGCATCAGCAATACGGAACTGACAGCATGCCGGAAACGGCAGAGAATGTAGCGCAATTGTTAAATATAAGCCGTGCCGATCAGGACGCATTTGCCTTGCGCAGCCAGCAGCGCACCGCGCTGGCGCAGCAGAATGGCGTTCTGGCGCAGGAGATAATCCCGGTACAGGTAACGGGGAAAAAAGGCGCGGTAACGGAAGTGAGCGTAGACGAGCATCCGCGCGCCGAAACCACCCTTGAACAGCTTGCCGCGCTGAAAGCCCCGTTTCGCAAGAACGGTGTGGTGACGGCGGGGAACGCCTCTGGCGTCAACGACGGGGCGGCGGCGCTGATTATCGCCAGCGAGCCGATGGCGCTTGCCCAGGGGTTAACCCCGCGCACCCGCATTGTGGCCATGTCGACCGCGGGCGTCGAGCCGCGTCTGATGGGATTAGGCCCGGTTCCCGCCACCCGTAAGGTGCTGGAACGTGCCGGACTCAGTATCACCGATATGGACGTCATTGAGCTTAACGAAGCCTTCGCCGCACAGGCGCTGGGGGTGCTGCGTCAGCTGGGCTTGCCGGATGACGCGGAGCATGTCAACCCGAACGGCGGAGCGATCGCGCTAGGTCATCCGCTGGGAATGAGCGGTGCCAGACTGGCGCTGGCCGCGAGCAATGAATTGCACCGACGCGGCGGGCGCTACGCGCTGTGTACGATGTGCATCGGTGTGGGTCAGGGCATTGCCATGATCCTTGAGCGTGTTTGAGCGAACAATAATGTGAGTACCCTGCGATGATAAATACAACAAAGCTTGATCCGATCGAAACCGCGTCTATTGATGAATTGCAGGCGTTGCAGACCGCGCGCCTGAAGTGGACGCTGAACCACGCCTACAACAACGTTCCGATGTACAAACGCAAGTTTGATGCCGCGGGCGTTCACCCTGACGATTTCAACGAGCTGGCGGACCTGCAAAAATTCCCGTGCACCACCAAGCAGGATCTGCGCGACAACTACCCGTTCGATACCTTTGCGGTGCCGATGGAGCAGGTGGTGCGTATTCACGCCTCGTCGGGCACCACCGGAAAGCCGACCGTGGTGGGGTATACCCAGAATGATATCGACAACTGGGCCAATATCGTCGCCCGTTCCTTGCGCGCCGCCGGGGGCAGCGCGAAGGATAAGATTCACGTCGCCTACGGTTACGGGCTCTTCACCGGCGGGCTGGGGGCGCACTACGGTGCAGAGCGTCTGGGGGCGACGGTGATCCCGATGTCCGGCGGCCAGACGGAGAAGCAGGCGCAGCTGATCCGCGATTTCCAGCCGGATATGATCATGGTTACGCCCTCTTACTGCCTGAACCTGATCGAAGAGCTGGAGCGTCAGATGGGCGGTGATGCCAGCGCCTGTTCCCTGCGCGTCGGCGTGTTTGGCGCCGAGCCGTGGACGCAGGCGATGCGCCGCGAAATCGAGAAACGGCTGGGCATTACCGCGCTGGATATCTATGGTCTCTCCGAGGTGATGGGGCCGGGCGTGGCGATGGAGTGTCTTGAAACCGCTGACGGCCCGACCATCTGGGAAGATCACTTCTACCCGGAGATCGTCAACCCGAATGACGGCTCGCCGCTGGCCGACGGCGAGCAGGGCGAACTGCTGTTCACCACGCTGACCAAAGAGGCGCTGCCGGTGATCCGCTACCGCACCCGCGACCTGACGCGCCTGCTGCCGGGTACCGCACGCACCATGCGCCGGATGGATCGCATCAGCGGGCGCAGCGACGACATGCTCATCATTCGCGGCGTTAACGTCTTCCCGTCACAGCTGGAAGAGGAGATCGTCAAGTTCGAACATCTTTCGCCGCACTATCAGCTGGAGGTGAACCGCCGCGGGCATCTTGATTCACTTTCGGTGAAGGTCGAGCTGAAACAGAGTAGCTTAACGCTGACGCATGAACAGCGTTGTCAGGTCTGCCATCAGCTGCGTCATCGGATTAAATCGATGGTGGGGATTTCAACCGATGTGATGATCGTTAACTGCGGCAGCATACCGCGATCCGAGGGTAAAGCCTGCCGGGTGTTTGATTTGCGTAAGGTTGCGGCTAACGGATGAGGGATCTACACAAAATAATGTCTGCATCGACGGCCCCCTCTCCCTTGAGGGAGAGGGCTGGGGTGAGGGGGAAACCCCAAATTCCTATGCTATGATTCATCCAGGAAAAAAATAACAACAGAATGAATCACATGAATAAACTTGATGCCTTTATCCAGCACGCAGTCAGCTCTGTTCCCGTCAGCGGAACGTCGCTTATCTCCTCGCTGTATGGCGACGCGCTTTCCCATCGCGGCGGAGAGATCTGGCTCGGCAGCCTGGCGGCCCTGCTGGAAGGGATGGGATTCGGGGAGCGCTTTGTGCGCACCGCGCTGTTTCGCCTCAACAAAGAGGGCTGGCTGGACGTGTCCCGCATTGGCCGCCGCAGCTTTTACCGTCTCAGCGACAAGGGGCTGCGTTTGACCCGACGCGCGGAAAATAAAATCTACCGTGCAGAACTGCCGGCGTGGGATGGTAAATGGCTGCTGCTGCTTTCCGAGGGGCTGGATAAAACCACGCTCGCGGACGTGAAAAAACAGCTCATCTGGCAAGGGTTCGGCACGCTGGCGCCGAGCCTGATGGCCTCGCCGTCGCAGAACCTCGCGGACGTGCAGTCGCTGTTGCATGACGCGGGCGTGGCGGAAAACGTCATTTTCTTTGAAGCTCATTCGCCGCTGGCTTTGTCACGCGCGGCATTACGATCCCGCGTGGAAGAGTGCTGGCAGCTGACCGAACAAAACGCGATGTACGAAACGTTTATCAACTCGTTCCGTCCGCTGCTGCCGCTGCTGAAAGAGGCGTCGCCCGAGGATTTAACCCCGGAACGCTGCTTTCAGATCCAGCTGTTACTCATTCATTTTTATCGTCGCGTGGTGCTGAAAGATCCGCTGTTGCCGGAGGAGTTACTCCCGGCGCACTGGGCGGGACAGAGCGCGCGACAGCTGTGCATTAACATCTACCAGCGCGTGGCAGCGGGAGCCCTGGCGTTTGTCAGTGAGAAGGGGGAAACCTCCGTCGGCGAGCTGCCCGCGCCCGGCACGCTTTATCACCAGCGTTTTGGTGGTCTGAATATCACATAAGGAGAGGGTATGCCTGTTTATCAAATTGATGGTCTGACGCCGGTCGTGCCTGAAGAGAGCTATGTTCACCCGACCGCGGTGCTGATTGGCGACGTGATCCTCGGCAAAGGTGTTTACGTAGGCCCCAACGCCAGCCTGCGCGGTGATTTTGGCCGGATCGTGGTGAAAGACGGCGCGAACATTCAGGATAACTGCGTGATGCACGGTTTTCCGGAGCAGGACACGGTGGTGGAAGAGGACGGGCATATCGGCCACAGTGCGATCCTGCACGGCTGCATTATCCGTCGTAATGCGCTGGTGGGGATGAATGCGGTGGTGATGGACGGGGCGACGATCGGCGAAAACAGCATCGTCGGGGCGGCGGCGTTTGTGAAGGCCAAAGCGGAAATGCCTGCGAATCACTTAATCCTTGGCAGTCCGGCGAAAGCGATTCGTGAGCTAAGCGCGCAGGAAATAGAGTGGAAAAAGCAGGGCACGCGGGAGTATCAGGTGCTGGTGGATCGCTGTAAGCAGACGCTGCATCAGGTAGAGCCGCTGCGGGAAGAAGAGCCCGGACGAAAACGGCTGGTATTCGATGAGAACTTACGGCCCAAGTCGGCTGGCCGGGATAATTAACCATTTCTTGCCTGCGAAATAATGCAATGGCATAGGGATGCGTTAACGCGCAACAAATACCCTTTGGGGATAGTGTATAATTGAACGTTTCAGACCTGCATTCATAAAGGGATTTTGTTACCCTGACGCAGATCACGCCTCTCATTCAGAGCGGTCAATGCGTTTATGGAAGACACTATATGAGTGGAAACGACACTATCCCAAAGCAGTCCAAAAGCCAGATTAACAAAGCGGTATTTTACACATCTGCTTTGTTAATTTTCCTTCTTGTCGCCTTTGCCGCGATTTTCCCTGACGTTGCCGATAAAAACTTTAAGCTACTGCAACAGCAAATATTCACCAACGCCAGCTGGTTTTACATTCTTGCCGTCGCGCTGATTTTAATGAGCGTGACGTTCCTCGGCTTGTCCCGCTACGGCGATATTAAACTCGGGCCCGACCACTCCCAGCCTGATTTCAGCTACCACTCGTGGTTCGCGATGCTGTTCTCGGCCGGGATGGGGATCGGCCTGATGTTCTTCGGCGTGGCGGAGCCGGTCATGCACTACCTTTCCCCGCCGGTGGGGACACCTGAAACGGTCGCTGCGGCCAAAGAGGCCATGCGGCTGACATTCTTCCACTGGGGGCTGCACGCCTGGGCTATCTACGCCATCGTTGCGTTGATTCTGGCGTTCTTCAGCTACCGCCACGGCCTGCCTTTGACGCTTCGTTCGGCGCTTTATCCGATTATCGGCGACCGTATTTACGGCCCGATAGGTCATGCGGTGGATATCTTCGCGGTAATCGGCACCGTATTTGGCGTGGCGACCTCGTTAGGCTACGGCGTTTTACAGGTCAATGCCGGGCTGAACCACCTTTTTGGCGTACCCATCAACGATACCGTGCAGGTGATCCTGATCGTCCTGATTACCGGGCTGGCGACCATTTCTGTGGTGTCCGGTCTGGATAAAGGCATTCGCATTTTATCAGAGCTCAATCTGGGGCTGGCGGTACTGCTGCTGGTGCTGGTGTTGTGCCTGGGGCCAACCGTACTCCTGCTGAAATCCTTTGTGGAAAATACCGGCGGATACCTGTCCGAGCTGGTGAGCAAGACGTTTAACCTTTACGCTTATGAACCGAAATCCAGCAACTGGCTGGGAGGCTGGACGCTGCTGTACTGGGGCTGGTGGCTGTCCTGGTCGCCGTTTGTCGGGATGTTCATTGCCCGTGTGTCCCGCGGCAGAACCATCCGCGAGTTCGTGACCGGCGTGCTGTTTGTCCCGGCGGGCTTTACCCTGATGTGGATGACGGTGTTCGGCAATAGCGCCATTTACCTCATCATGAACAAGGGAGCGTCCGATCTGGCGAATACCGTCCAGCAGGACGTGGCGCTGGCGCTGTTTAATTTCCTTGAGCATTTCCCGTTCTCTTCCGTGCTGTCATTTATTGCCATGGCGATGGTCATCGTCTTCTTTGTGACCTCAGCCGACTCCGGGGCGATGGTGGTGGATACCCTCGCGTCCGGCGGCGAGGCCAATACCCCCGTCTGGCAGCGCATCTTCTGGGCCGCGCTGATGGGCGTAGTCGCTATCGCGCTGCTGCTCGCGGGCGGACTGAGTGCGCTGCAAACCGTGACCATCGCCAGCGCGCTACCGTTCTCGATGATCCTGCTGGTGTCGATCTATGGCCTGCTGAAGGCGCTCCGACGCGATTTGACCAAACGCGAGAGCCTGAGTATGGCCACGATCGCGCCGACAGCGGCCCGTAACCCCATTCCGTGGCAGCGCAGACTGCGTAACATCGCCTTCTTACCTAAACGCTCCCTGGTGAAACGCTTTATGGAAGAGGTGATCAAACCGGCCATGGTGCTGGTGCAGGATGAACTGAATAAACAGGGAACGCAGAGCCATATCAGCGACGCGTCGGACGATCGTATTCGCCTTGAGGTGGATTTAGGCAATGAGCTGAATTTCATTTATGAAGTCAGGCTGCGTGGCTATAACTCGCCGACCTTCGCGCTAGCGGCCATGGAGAATGATGAGAATCAAGCAGAACAGCACCGGTACTATCGGGCAGAAATCTACCTCAAGGAAGGTGGGCAAAATTACGATGTGATGGGCTGGAACCAGGAGCAGTTAATTAACGATATCCTGGACCAGTATGAAAAACATCTGCACTTCCTGCACCTGGTGCGTTAATCAGCCAGCCCCTGAAGCATTCGCTTCAGGGGCGTAATTTAATACGCCTCCGGCAGCGGACGGTCTATCGACACCAGCTTTCCGCGCTTCATGGTGATATAGCCCCCGGCTTTAAGATCCGCCAGCACGCGAAAGACATGCGTTCGCGACAGGTTAGTGCGCTTGATGATAAACAGCGCCAGACCCTCATTCTCTCCCGTGTGGGTTTCCTGCCGATAAAGATAGCGATAGAGCATGGGTTTAATGGTCTGGTAGCTGGTGACCTGCCTGCGTTCGTTATGCAGGTCGATGGTGAATATCGACATATAGGTCAGTATGGTGGCCAGCGCCTGCATGCGCTCAGGCCCACCCTGGAAAAATATCTGGTCGAAGTCGGCCCAGGATATTCTCACCAGTTTCACCCTGGCACTGCTGCGATATTCATACTTCGCCAGTGGACAATACCTTTCCATTAACCCGATCGGCATATACTCAATAGTATTGCCAATATTCAGCCCATCATCAGGCATTAATATCGTCAGCGACCCTTCAGTACAGAAATAAATATAGCCAGGTTCAACGGTGAGTTTTTTATTTGCGGCAACGGTTAAGACCTCGCCTTCACAAAGCATTTGCGGAAAAAATTGCCCAATATTGAGTTGCTGATAATAGGTATGGATATCCTGGAAATTCACGCTAAGCCTCTCCCCGCAACGTCTGCTATGGTAGCGAGTATAGCAGCAATAGCCCACGGATTACGAATCGATAAATAACCAGTCCCATATGGGACTATGAAGGGAAGGTATTCTGGTTAGAATGGTCCTCAATGAGTTCGCATTAAAATTATCCGCCACAATTAAATATCGCTGGCGGCGCAATTAATCTATGAGGCCATTTAATGAAATTAACGATAATCGCTAAACATCTGGCGCTGGCCGGTGTGTTGACGTCGCTGTCGCTTTCCGCGTTTGCGGAAGTACAGCCGCAGGATGCCACTCCTACAACCCAGCAGGCTAATAACGCCCTGTATAACAAATTACCGTTTGCCGATAAAACCGACTTTGAAAATGCCCATAAAGGCTTTATCGCCCCGCTGCCGCAAAACATGATCAAAGGCGAGCAGGGGAACGTTATCTGGAACCCGGCGAAATATGATTTCGTCAAAGAGGGTGAAAAAGCCCCGGATACGGTTAACCCGAGCCTGTGGCGTCAGTCACAGCTGATCAACATTGGCGGGCTGTTTAAGGTCACCGACGGCGTGTATCAGATCCGTAATCTCGATCTCTCCAACATGACCATCATTGAGGGCGAGAAGGGCATTACCGTTATCGACCCGCTGTTAAGCGCTGAACCGGCGAAAGAAGCGCTGGATCTCTACTATGCAAACCGCGGCAAGAAACCGGTCGTGGCTGTGGTGATCACCCACAGCCACGTTGACCACTATGGCGGCCTGCGCGGCGTGGTTGACGAAGCTGACGTCAAGTCTGGCAAAGTGAAAATCTACGCGCCGGATGGCTTTATGAAAGAGGCGGTTTCCGAAAACATTATGGCCGGAAACGCGATGAGCCGCCGTGCGAGCTATATGTACGGCAACCTGCTGAAGCCGGATGCAAAAGGCCAGGTGGGTGCAGGCCTTGGCACCACCACCTCTGCGGGTACTGTCACCCTCATCCCGCCGACCGACTACATTACCCATACCGGACAGGAAGAAGTGATCGACGGCTTGACCTACGACTTTATGATGGCGCCGGGTTCAGAAGCTCCGTCGGAGATGCTGTGGTACGTCAAAGAGAAGAAAATGATCGAGGCCGCAGAGGACGTGACGCATACTCTGCACAACACCTACTCCTTGCGCGGCGCGAAAATCCGCGACCCGCTGGCCTGGTCTAAGTACATTAACGCCGCCATTGAGCGCTGGGGCGCGGACGCGGAAGTGATTATTGCGCAGCACCACTGGCCGACCTGGGGTAACGAGAATATCGTCAAGCTGATGAAAGGCCAGCGCGATATGTACCGCTACATCAACGACCAGACCCTCCGTATGGCCAACAAAGGCCTGACTCGCGATGAGATCGCCGCAGAATTTAAGCTGCCGGAATCGCTCGAGAAACAGTGGGCAAGCCGCGGTTACTACGGCTCCGTTAGCCACGACGTCAAAGCCACTTACGTGTTTTATCTCGGCTGGTTCGACGGCAACCCGGCAACCCTCGACGAGCTGCCGCCTGAACAGGCTGCGAAGAAGTTCGTGCAGTACATGGGCGGCGCTGATGCCATCATGCAGAAAGCCAAAGCGGATTATCAGCAGGGTAATTACCGTTGGGTTGCTCAGGTGGTCAGCAAAGTGGTCTTTGCCGATCCTAACAACCAGGCTGCCCGTAATCTGGAAGCCGACGCGCTTGAGCAGTTAGGTTACCAGGCGGAAGCGGGCACCTGGCGTAACTTCTACCTGACCGGCGCGCAAGAACTGCGTAATGGCGTGAAGAAGCTGCCGACGCCGAACACCGCCAGCCCGGATACCGTGCGAGCGATGACCCCGGAAATGTTCTTCGACTACCTGGGTGTGCACATCAACGGGGTGCGGGCCGGTAACGCGAAGGCGGTCTTCAATGTCGATCTCGGTAAGGATGGCGGCAAATACAAGCTGGAGCTGGAAAACGGCGTGCTGAACCATACCGCCAACGCGCAGGCGAAGGATGCCGACGCAACTATTGCGCTTGACCGCACCACGCTGAACAACATCATCCTTAAGAAAGAGACGCTGAAGCAGGCGATGGATAAAGGTGACGTGAAGGTGAGCGGAAACGGGGCGAAGCTGGAAGAGATGCTGAGCTACATGGACAAATTTGACTTCTGGTTCAATATCGTAACGCCATAAGTTCAGGTTTCATCCACATAATCCTGGCGCCTTAGAAATAAGGCGCCATTTTTTTATTCACGCATCGCCAGCGCGCTGGCACTTGCCGGATCGAACAGCGAAATACTCTCGATCTGATCAAGCATGATCACCTTACGGAAATCCATAGCGCTTTTTGGCTCTGAGTCGAGCGTAACCTCATGCTCGGCGTACCATTTGCTGTAGTTGTGCTCAATACACAGCTGCATGTTCTCCCCGTCGCGGTAGCCGCTCAGCATCGGGATAAGCACGATATTGGCGGTTTTTTCATACTCCAGCGTGGCGGTATGGATCATGCCAATATAAATCCGCCGCGACTTCAGCGTGACGTGCGCAAGTTCACCTTCCTCCATGCACTGATAGAGCAGTTGTTCAATCCCGCTCGATTGTGCCAGCCGCTTGTAGAGCTTTTTCCGGCCTTCGCCGTCCAGCCGCGCGCTGCCGGCCCAGTTAGAACGATAGAGACAAAACAGGATCGCAAAGGCCAGCATCACCACGACCGGAGCCTGAATCCCTAAAAAGCTCCAGTTCATAAAATCAATTTGCCAGTCGGCGTATTTTGCGGACGTGAAATGGAACGTGTTGTCGGCGGCGGAGAGGGCGAACAACAGCAGCCAGAGCAGGCCGGTGGCGATCACGCCCTGTAAAACGAAAATGCAGCCATACAGCGCCACAAGGAAATAGACATCCCAGCCGAATGAACGCTTAATTTTGAACCGGGTTGAGAGATCGCGGCTGGTGTACCAGTAGCCGCATACCATCAATACCATGAATATTGCCGTTCCCATTTCAGGCCCTCTTCAGCGCGTTGACATGGCGCAGAAAGTCCTGCCGAACCTCGTTACTTTTGTAGTTAACCGAGGCGTTTCCATCCTGATCGATGATGATGCGGTCGCCATCCTCTACGGCTTCGATAATTTCCTGGTGACTCATAACCTGCAACAAGGATTCCGGGCTGGAAAAGAGCGCCATCAGTAAATTTTTCATCGCGTGACATCCTTATGAATTAAAAGGATAAGTCTGGAAGATAAATGGCACCTTTGCCTTAAGGTTATCCCTAAAAAATAACGGCACGGCGGTGAGAATCTGCTTTTGACTCAAATTGGCACCTCAGGGAAAGTTTTTAAAGTACTGAATTAAAAGAGGTATAGAAAATATATCTGCACAAACTTGGACAAATAACGCTAATTGTGTAAGTTTTAATTATGCGATTTCGCTACGTTGTTTACAGCCAGGATGTGACCCATGAGCACGTTGCCGTCCGTCATCAGTCGATTCGTTGATTATTACGCCACGCTGGATACCCAGCCACCTTCGGCTCTGGCAAAGATTTATCGCGCCGATGCCACGCTTATCGATCCCTTTGGCGAACACAGCGGGTTGTTCGCGATTCAGCGCTATTTCACTCACCTGCTGGCTAACGTCCAGCGGTGCCGCTTTACCGTCGATGCACCCTTGCAGCAGGGCGATCGCTTTGTTGTTACCTGGATGATGCACTGGTCGCACCCGCGTATTGCTCGGGGGGCAATGCGCCAGTTGCCGGGCTGCTCTGTGGTAGACATGCGCGACGATCGCATTGTTCGCCAGCGGGATTACTACGATGCCGGAGAGATGATTTACGAACATCTTCCGGTGCTCGGCTGGGCCGTACGCGGCGTGAAGCGGAGAGTAAAATCATGAAAACGGTTCTGATCACCGGCGCAAGCTCGGGCATCGGGGCCGGGCTGGCGAAATCTTTTGCCGACGATGGCTACCGGGTGATTGCCTGCGGGCGCGATGCGCAACGTCTGGCAGCCGTGCATCAGCACAGCCCCAACATTACGGTGCGCCTGTTCGATATGACAGACAGGGACGCCTGTCGCCAGGCGCTGGCGGACTGTGCTGCCGACACGGTGATTCTTTGCGCCGGAACCTGCGAGTATCTCGATCGCGGCGAGGTGGATGCCGCGTTGGTGGCGCGCGTCATGACCACCAATTTCATGGGGCCGGTAAACTGCCTTGCGGCGTTGCAGCCGCAGCTGATATCCGGCAACCGCGTGGTGCTGGTCAGTTCGATGGCGCACTGGCTTCACTTCCCGCGAGCCGAAGCCTATGGCGCCTCTAAAGCGGCGTTAACCTGGTTTGCTGAGACGCTGCGCCTCGACTGGGAGCCGAAAGGGATCGCCGTCACGGTCGTTTCACCTGGTTTTGTCGACACGCCGCTGACCCGAAAAAATGATTTCCCGATGCCGGGCCGGGTCAGCGTGGAGGACGCCGTCCATGCCATTCGTCGCGGTCTGGCAAAAGGGAAGGATCATATCGCGTTTCCCGCCGGGTTTAGCCTGGCGCTGCGCCTGCTCTCCGGTCTGCCCGATATACTTCAGCGCGCACTGCTGCGCAGGATGGTGCGATCATGAAGATCGCGATTATCGGCAGCGGTATCGCCGGGTTAACCTGTGCCTGGCGGCTCGCCGGACATCATCAGGTCACGCTGTTTGAAGCGCAGGCCACGCCGGGCGGTCATACCGCAACGGTGGATGTCGACACGCCGCAGGGCAACTTTGCCATCGACACCGGTTTTATTGTCTACAACGACCGCACCTATCCGCGCTTCATGGGGCTGCTGAGCGAACTGGGCATCAGCGGGCAAAAAACGCAGATGAGTTTTTCGGTGCATAACCCGCAGAGCGGGCTGGAGTACAACGGCCACACGCTGACGTCGCTGTTCGCCCAGCGTCGTAATCTGTTAAACCCTGCCTTCTGGACGCTGCTGAAGGAGATCGTGCGCTTTAACCGGCTGGCGAAACAGACGCTCCGGGGTGACGTCAGCGAGTCCGCCACGCTGGAGACGTTCCTGCACCAGCACCGCTTCACGCCTTTTTTTGCGCGTCACTACATTCTGCCAATGGGGGCGGCTATCTGGTCATCCTCGCTACAGGAGATGAAACGCTTTCCGCTGCCGCTCTTTTTACGCTTTTTTGAAAACCACGGTCTGCTGGACATTACCCTTCGTCCGCAGTGGTACGTGGTGCCGGGCGGCTCCCGGGAGTACATCCGCGCGATGATGGACAAGCTTGGCGATCGCCTGACGCTGCACCTCAATGCGCCGGTGCAGCAGGTTATTCGCCACGATCGCGGGGTTGATATAACGCGTGAGGGCGTAACAGACAACTTTGATCAGGTGATCTTCGCCTGCCACTCCGCTCAGGCGCTGACGATGCTCGCCAGCCCAACGCAGGCTGAACGTGAGGTGCTGGGTGATATCGGCTGGCAGCGTAACGAGGTGGTGCTTCACAGCGATCCGCGCTGGCTGCCGGTGCGCAAGCGCGCGTGGGCGAGCTGGAACTACCGCCTCAGCGAGCAGGATCGGGCCAGCGCCTGCGTCACCTACAACATGAATATCTTGCAGGGACTGCCGCCGGGTAGCCCGCTGTTTTGCGTCACCCTCAACCCGGAAACGCCGGTGGAAGAACGCTATGTGCTGCGCCGCTTTGTCTATGAGCATCCGCTTTTTAACCCGCAAAGCTGGCAAGCCCAGGCCCGGCGTGGCGAAATAAACGGTCGCCAGCGGAGCTGGTTCTGCGGCGCGTACTGGTACAACGGCTTCCACGAAGATGGGGTACGCAGTGCGCTGGATGTGGTAAACGCCATTGCGGCCGGGGAGGGCAACTGAGATGAACAGCTGTCTTTACCACGGCACATTGCGCCATCGCCGTCTTTCGCCAAAAGCGCACCACTTTACCTACAGCGTCTTTATGGCCTGGCTCGATCTCGATGAGCTGGACGCGCTGCCCTCCGTCGGTGTGCGCCGTAACCGCGTTGCGCCCGCGGCATTTTATGATGCGGACTACCCGCTGGGCACGCCGCTCAAAGAGCGCGTCCTTGAGCGTCTGGAAAATCTGACCGGCGAACGCCCGGCGGGGCGGGTCATGCTTCTAACCCAACTGCGTTATTTCGGCTTTCATTTTAACCCGGTCAATATTTACTACTGCTATGACAGGGAAGACACCCTGCGCTGGGTTCTCGCCGAAGTCCGCAACACGCCGTGGAATGAACGACACTACTACGCGGTAGCGGGGCGGGACGCACCGCCGACGGAAAAAGCGTTTCACGTCTCGCCCTTTAATCCGATGGACATGGTCTACCACTGGCGCTTCAACAGTCCGGCCAGCACGCTGCGCATGCATATCGAAAACCATCAGGAGACGAAGGTGTTTGATGCCACTCTGACGCTGCGCCGGGAGCCGCTGACGCGCGCAGCGCTGCGGTCGCTGCTGGCGCGGATCCCGTTGATGACCCTCAAAACCGTTTTCGCCATTTACTGGCAGGCGCTCAGGCTGTGGCTGAAGCGCGTGCCGCTGCATAACCATCCCCTAAGCAGGAGTGAACGCTCATGACCGATCCCGTCTTTGCGCTTGAACCCGATATCCCGCGCAACGTCCGCATCGCGCGATGGCTGCTTTTTCGCCTGCTGAACGGGCTGCGCGGCGGCTCGCTGACGCTGCGTGAAGGCGCCCAGACATTCCAGTTCGGCGACGCCTCCACCGCGCTTCACGCTGAGGTGCAGGTACTCGCTCCGGGCGTCTACTGGCGCATTTTAACCGGGGGCAGCCTCGCCGCGGCACAAGCGTGGATAGATGGCGACTGGGAGACGGCCCACCTGACGCCGCTGCTGGAGATGATAGCGCGCAATAGCCAGATCCTCGGGCAACTGGAAAAAGGGTTTCGCCTGCTCGGGAAACCAGTGGAGCGGCTACGGCACTGGATGCGGCGCAACTCCCGCGCGCAGGCACGGGAAAATATTGCCGCCCATTACGATTTGGGCAACGCCTTTTACGCCCATTTCCTTGATGAACAACTCCTTTACTCCAGCGCGCTGTTTACCGGGGAAGAGCAGGATCTGGCAGCGGCTCAGCAGGCAAAAATGGCCAGGCTGTGCGACCAACTGGCGCTCACCGCAAACGATCATCTGCTGGAGATTGGTACCGGCTGGGGGGCGATGGCGGAATATGCCGCCCGTCATTATGGCTGCCGGGTAACAACTACCACGCTATCGCAGGAGCAGTACCAGTGGGCCACCGCGCGGATCGCGCGGGCAGGTTTACAGGATCGCGTTGAGGTGCTGCTCTGCGACTACCGCGATCTGACCGGAGTGTACGATAAGCTGGTGTCGGTTGAGATGATTGAAGCCGTCGGCCAACGCTACCTGCCAACGTTTTTCCGCACCTGCCAGGCGCGTCTGCGTCCGGGCGGGCGGATGGCGATTCAGGCCATCACCATTCAGGATCAGCGCTATCGCGACTACAGCAAAAGCGTCGATTTTATTCAGCGCTACATCTTCCCCGGCGGCTTTTTGCCCAGCATCACCGCCATGAATGAACTGATGACCCGCCATACCGATTTTGTCGTGCGTAACCTCTTCGATATGGGGCCGGACTACGCCCGCACGCTGGCGCACTGGCGTCAGCGCTTCGTTCACGCCTGGCAGGAGATTGAAAAGCTCGGATTTGATGACCGTTTCCGCCGGATGTGGCTGTACTACCTCGGCTACTGTGAAGCCGGGTTTAACGCCCGCACCATCAGCGTGGTGCAACTGACTGCGGAACGCGTATGAAGCGCTACGGGCAGGTCTTTCTGCTGGCCATCGGGTTTGATCTCTACTGGACGCTGGTGGTGCTGTTTCGCGAGCAGGGGCTGGTCATCTGGATCGCGCTGGCGCTGATTGCCTGGCTGTTGTTACCGCCATCACACCGGGTATACGCCCTTGTGCTGGCGGCGTCGGGCGCGATGCTGGACGCCCTCTGGGCGCTGACGGGGCTGATTTCATTCACTGGCACGTCTCTGATGCCGCTATGGATGGTGGCGCTGTGGCTGATGTTTGCCACCGTCTGGACGCAACTGACCCGCACGACCACCTTGCCGGGCTGGCTGCTGACGGCGCTGGCGACCCTGGGCGGGCCGGTGGCCTACCTGTTTGGCGAGCGTCTGGGGGCCATCACGTTCCTGGAGCCGACTTTTATCGTCGTCAGCTGGATGATCCCGGGCTGGCTGGTGCTGATGCTGTTTTTCCACCTGCTGATGGGGAGACAACAATGAGACATCTGTTACTCGCGCTCGCGCTAACCGTTATGGCCTGTAACGCGCAGGCGACTGACTGGCTGAGCTGGCGCAAGGTAGGCGATGCCACCCTCACCTGGGGGCCGTTTACCGTTTATACCTCTCAACTGCTGACGCCCGACGGCAGCTATACAGGAACAGACAGCGATAACGCGCTGATTATCACCTATGCCCGGGATATCGATGGCGACGACCTGGTCGAGGCGACCCGTGACCAGTGGCAGGCGCAGGGCATTTTGCAGCAGGAGCCGCAGAGTGAAGCCTGGCTGCGGATGCTAAAAGCGCTCTGGCCCGACGTCACGCCCGGCACGCAGCTCGCGTTTGTGGTTAATAACGGTCAGGGGCAATTTTGGTATCGCCACACGGCTTTGCAGAAAAAATTTACGCCCCTCGGGCCGCGCCAGTCGGCAGCGTTTAGCTCGCGCTTTCTGGCGATCTGGCTCGATCCCCGCACCGCGTATCCTGAACTGCGTCAGCAGTTAATCGGAGGACCACAATGAAACGATTCCTGTTAATGGCGCTTACACTGACAATGCTGGTGGCCGGGTGCAGCACAGAAGTGACCGAGTATCGTCAGCAGCAGCCAAGGCTTGATATTTTCCACTACTTCCAGGGCAAAACCGAGGCGTGGGGGATGGTGCAGGACCGCAGCGGTAAGCAGATCCGCCGTTTTCACGTCGAGATCGCCGGAGATGTCATCGGCGATACGCTGACGCTGAACGAGCATTTTGTCTATGACGACGGCGAGAAGCAAAAGCGCGTCTGGCATATCCGCCGCATTGGCCACGATCGTTACGAAGGCACGGCGGGTGACATAGAAGGTGTCGCGACAGGTCAGGTTTCGGGCAATGCCCTTAACTGGCGCTACAGCATGAACGTGAAGGCGGACGGTAAAACCTGGCTGCTGCACTTTGATGACTGGATGTATTTGCAGGACAGCACCCGCCTATTCAATAAAACCGAGATGAAGAAATTTGGCGTCACCGTCGCCACGGTGACGCTGTTCTTTACCCGCAAAGAGGGCGGTTAATCCTCTTCGGGCTGAGGTTTACTGCTTGAGTAGATGAAGAAGAGCGCGATACTCAGGCAGACCACGGCCCCGAAACGGCTCGCTGAAAACGGAATGGCTTCATTGTTCAGCCAGCCAAAGTTATCAATCAGCATGCTCATGGCCAACTGACCCAGGATCACCGCTACCGTGGCAACGGCGGTGCCGATACGCTGCACCGCGAGCACCATAATCACTATATAGGGCACGCCGCACAGGGCGCCCAGAAGCTGCCACTTGGGCACATCCATCAGGCTGACCGCCTGTTTCGGCTCAAAAAAGAAAATGAGCAGGGCGGTTACCAGCGCGCCGACGGAAAAGGTCAGAAACGCGCTTTTGAATACCCCCACGCTGCTGCCTAATTGCCCGTTAATGGCAGCCTGAATGCTCAGTGTCGCGCCGCCAATCACCGCCAGAATAATCATAATCACTGTCATAACGTTACCCCTGCGCCACGAGAATGAGCGCGGCGATGATAAATCCCAGCGCAATAATGCGTTTTGTATCGATCCTGCGGTGCGGCGTACCCAGCAGGCCATAGTGGTCAATAATCAGGCTTTTAAAGACCTGGCCTGCCAGAATGCCGATCATCGTCATAGCAATACCGATCGCTGGCGTGGCAATGGTGAGAATGATGACGTAGACCGGGCCGAGCACGCCGCCCAGCAGGTGCCATGACGGCTGCGCAAAAAATGAGGGACTGTTGCGGGGGCTGAAAAACAGCATCAGCAGAAACGTCAGCCCGGTTCCCACGCTAAATATGCTGAACGCCGCCCACAGGTCGCCCACCTCCGCGCCCAGCGGCCCCAGCAGCCCGGCTTCCACGGACAGCCCCATGCCGCCGGCAATCACCAGTAAAATTAAAATAATGTGCATAACGCTTTTTCTCCTTTTTCCAGGCGGAGAAGATTACGTCTGAACATCATTGAGAAAAATGCCATAATGCAGGAACCACCTGTGCAGGAAATGCATTAATGATGGATGCCGGACATATCAGCGTTCGCGCGCTGCTGATCTTCATCGACGTTTATGAAACGCAGAATTTTTCCGTGGTGGCGAGGCGGGAAGGGATTTCTGCGTCGCAGGTTTCCCGCATGATCCACCAGCTTGAGGACGCCCTCGGGCAACAGCTTTTCTACCGCAACACGCGGGCGATTATGCCCACAGAGAGCGGGCATCTTTTTGTGCGCTATGCCCGGGCGATGGCCGGAAATCTGGAGGATGCGCGACGCGAGCTGGATGAACGCGCCCGCGAGCCGTCGGGCACGCTGCGTATCAATGGCCCGGTCTTTTTCGGACAACGGCACATCGCGCCGGGCCTGCCGGGGCTTCTGGCGCGTTATCCTCGTCTCTCCATTGAACTGACCCTCACCGACGATTTTATCGATCCGCACCGCGACGCCGCGGACGTTATCTTCCGCATCGGCGCGCTGACGGACTCCTCGTTTCACGCCCGGGTGTTCGGTCAGCAGTTCTACCATCTGGCGGCCTCGCCGGACTATCTGCAAAAACATGGCGCGCCCGACGGGCCGGACGATCTCAGCCGTTACCACTGTCTGGTTTACCGCGGCTCGTCCGGGCCTAACCGCTGGCTGATCCGGCAGTCGGGCGAGGCGTGGGTTCACTATCCCATCGTACCGCTGATGACTTCCAATAACGCGGAAACGCTCCTGATTGCGGCGCTGGGCGGCATGGGCGTTGTGCTATTCCCGGACTGGATGGTGAGCGAACGGCTCAAAAGCGGTGAGCTGGTGGCACTGCTGCCGGAAATGGAGTGTTCTATTAATACGGAGCCACTGACGATTGCGGCGATTTACCCGAACGCGCGTCATCCGCCCCTGAACGTCAGGGCGGTGATTGACTACTATATTGAGCGGTTCGGTACGCCGCTGTACTGGCAAACCTGAAGTTTAGCGGGCAAGCTCGCGACGGATAATGTCAGCCCCGGCGCTTAATGCCTTCAGCTTACCGTTGGCGACCTGGCGGGAAAGGGGAGCCATGCCGCAGTTGGTGGACGGATAGAGCTTGTCTGCATCCACAAACTGCAACGCCTTGCGTAGCGTATCGGCGACCTCTTCCGGCGTTTCGATGGTCTGGGTGGCAACATCAATTGCCCCGACCATCACTTTTTTACCGCGGATCAGCTCCAGCAGATCCATCGGCACGCGCGAGTTGTGGCACTCCAGCGAGATGATATCGATCTTTGAGGTCTGCAACTTTGGAAACGCCTCTTCATACTGGCGCCACTCGGAGCCGAGCGTTTTTTTCCAGTCCGTATTGGCTTTGATGCCGTACCCGTAGCAGATATGTACTGCGGTTTCGCATTTCAGCCCTTCAATGGCGCGCTCCAGCGCGGCGATGCCCCAGTCATTCACTTCGTCGAAAAAGACGTTAAAAGCAGGTTCGTCGAACTGAATAATGTCAACGCCGGCCGCTTCCAGCTCGCGGGCTTCCTGATTGAGAATTTTAGCGAACTCCCAGGCCAGCTTTTCGCGGCTTTTATAGTGAGCATCGTATAGCGTGTCGATCATGGTCATCGGGCCAGGCAGCGCCCACTTGATCGGCTTATCCGTCAGCTGGCGAAGGTATTTCGCGTCGTCTACAAACACTGGTTTCTGGCGCGCCACCGCGTCTACCACGGTCGGCACGCTCGCATCGTAACGGTTACGGATGCGCACCGTCTGACGATTTTCAAAATCCACGCCGCTGAGATGTTCAATAAAGGTGGTGACGAAATGCTGGCGGGTTTGTTCCCCGTCGCTGACGATATCAATCCCGGCGCGAATCTGTTCATCCAGAGACAAACGCAGCGCATCCTGTTTCCCTGCCAGTAATTCCTCATCCTGGAGTTTCCACGGCGACCAGAGCGTTTCCGGCTGCGCAAGCCAGGTGGGTTTCGGCAGGCTGCCAGCCGTCGATGTCGGGAGCAATGTTTTCATAAGAAGAACCTTTTATTCGTATTAAATTAAAGCGTGAAGTGATGAGACCACTGCTCAAGAAGGGTTTTATAGGGTTTGATGAACCGCTCTTCGGTATATTTACCCTGTTCAATGGCCAGCCGGCTGCGCTCTTCACGGTCATAGACGATTTTTGTTAATGAGTGATCCTGCTGATTCAGGTCGGGCTGATAGCACTGTCCCGCAGCGGAATTGGCATTGTAAATTTCTGGTCGATAGATCTTCTGGAACGTCTCCATGGTGCTGATGGTGCCGATCAGTTCCAGATTGGTGTAATCACGCAGTAAATCGCCGGTGAAGAAGAAGGCAAATGGCGCGACGCTGTTTTCCGGCATGAAATAGCGAACCTTGAGGCCCATCTTCGCGAAGTACTGTTCCGTTAGCGACTCGCCGTCCGGCTGGTACTCATACCCCAGCACCGGGTGGTGGTTACCGGTACGACGATAGGTGTCTTTGCTGGAGACGCTCAGGCAGATCACCGGCGCTTTTTTAAAGTTCGCCTGATATTCCGCAGAATGAATGAAGCTTTTAAAGATATTGCCGTGCAGCTCGCCAAAATTCTCGGGAAGGGTAAAACGGGGCTGATCTTTATTATGTTCCAGCAGCAGGACGCTGAAATCATAGTCACGAACATAGGATGAGAAGTTATTCCCGACGATGCCTTCGATGCGCTCGTGGGTCTTTTTATCCACAATCGTCGTTTGCAGAATTTCGATGGCCGGGAAAGTAAAATCGCCGCCGATATTCATATCGACTGAAATAATCTCCAGCTCGACGGCATAGCGGTCGGCTTTCGGGTTATCCCAGCTCGCCAGCGCGTTAAAGCGGTTGTTGATCATCACTAGCGTATTGCGCAGGTTCTCCTGACGCTTCTCGCCACGCGCCAGGTTGGCGAAGTTGGTGGTGGTGCGCGTGTTTTCTGACGGGTTATAATTTTCATCAAAGCAACTGCGCTTAAGGGTAAATGTGAAAGCCTGACTCATTTGGTTATGCATCCTAAGTTCATGTTGCCTAAACGTTATCAATGCATAATTTATGCCTGAGCCACTGGCGCAGGGGAAGTGACTTAATTTCACTGCGTCATGAGGGTTCTTCATGAACTGCGCGATTCAGGTATAATCCCCCGACATTTCCAACCGGTTTAAACGATCATGACAAAACTCACCCTACAAGAGCAGATGCTGAAAGCGGGCTTAGTCAGCAGTAAAAAGATGGCGAAGGTTCAGCGCACGGCGAAAAAATCCCGCGTCCAGGCTCGCGAGGCGAGAGAGGCTGTTGAAGAGAACAAGAAAGCCCAGCTGGAGCGTGATAAGCAGCTGAGCGAACAGCAAAAACAGGCGGTGCTGGCAAAAGAGTTCAGGGCGCAGGTGAAGCAGCTGATTGAGATGAACCGCATCACCGTGGCGAAGGGCAACATTACCTTTAACTTTACCGATGGCAGCCTGATCAAAAAAATCGACGTCGATAAGCAGACGCAAACCCAACTGATCAACGGTCGTCTGGCGATTGCCCGACTGGTGATTAACGCGAATGGCGACTGTGATTACGCGATTATCCCGGCGGTTGTGGCGGATAAAATTGCCCAGCGCGATGCGGACAGCATTGTGCTAAACAGCGCGCTGAGTCAGGAAGAGCAGGACGAAGACGATCCGTACGCAGACTTCAAAATCCCTGACGATTTAATGTGGTAAACCTCGTTCAGAATGGCGCGGCGTGACGGGCATTCATGGTCTCGCCGCTCAGCGGATGAATAAAACTCAGAACGCTTGCATGCAGCATCAGCCGGGGCGTTTCTTCCGCCCCCGGCCATTCCAGACCCCCATACAGATCGCACCCCAGAATAGGATGGCCTAACTGCTGGCAGTGAATGCGCAGCTGGTGGGTGCGCCCGGTCTCCGGGGTAAGCTCAACCCGCGTCAACGGCATTGTCGTATCCTGGTAAATACGTTCCATCACCCGATAGCGGGAGCGAGCGGGCTTACCGGTGTGGGCACAGATCGTCATCAGCGGAAACAGCGCCGGATCTTTGGCAATCGGGGCATCCACGGTCCCTTCGTCCTGTTCCACATGTCCGCACAACAGGGCGGTGTAAACCTTGGTCACGGCGCGCTGGCTGAACTGGTGGCAAAGCGCGGCGTTAATCGCTTTGTTACGTGCAATGACCATCAGACCCGAAGTGCCAAAATCAAGACGATGCACCAGCGTGCAGCCGGGAAAGCTTTGCACCAGACGGTGGTGGACGGAATCGCGGTTTTGCGGATTTTTCCCGGACAGGCTGAGCAGACCAGAGGGTTTGTTGATCAGCAGCAGATGCTCGTCCTGCCAGAGGATCTCAATGTCGTCGTGACAGGGTGGTGCAATAAACGTATCGATAATGACAGACATCAGGCCGCCGGGCTGGAGAGTGGGTGCGGATGATAACGAAATACGGGGGAAAGAAAAACCCTCCCACCGGGCGGTGAGAGGGGGAAAATTTAGGCTGCGACCAGGCTGTCGATAGCGGCTTTCGCGTCGGTCTGCGCTTTGGTGGCTACTTCCGGGCCGTAAGCGATACCTTCAGCGAACACGAAGTTCACGTCGGTAATGCCGATGAAGCCCAGGAACAACGTCATGTACGGTGCGACCAGATCGGTAGGGGTATCTTTGTGAATACCGCCGCGGCTGGTCAGGACGATAGCGCGTTTACCTTTCACCAGACCTTCCGGGCCGTTCTCGGTGTAACGGAAGGTTACGCCAGCGCGCGCCACCAGGTCGAAGTAGTTCTTCAGCTGCGTAGGAATGTTGAAGTTATACATTGGGGCGTTGATCACGATAACGTCGTGGGCCTGCAACTCAGCAATCAGCTCGTCGGAGAGCGCCAGGGCTTCCTGCTGACGTGGGGTGAGAGGCGCATCGCTCGGACGCAGCGCGCCAACCAGCTCGCCGTCCAGCACAGGAATCGGGTTTGCCGCCAGGTCACGCACGGTGATTTCATCCGCGCTGTGCTGTTCACGCCACTGTTCAACGAAATAGTCAGCCAGCTGACCAGACTGTGAATACCCTGCCAGAATACTGGATTTCAACACTAATACTTTGCTCATGGGAATTTCCTGTTTTGTATTTGATTGAGGGGGGTGCCCCGTTGCTTGTTGACACTTTATTCACAATCCTGCCACAGGGATAGCGCAATATATCGAAGCCTATGTTCGAATTTTTTGAATAAGGCGCGAAAAGCACTGATGTGGTACTCTATAGCAATCATTAAAAAGAGATTTTATCCGGCAGTGCACTGCCCGTTAACGCTATGACAGAACAACAGAAATTATCCTTCCCGGTGCTGATGCAACAGCTTGATTCGCTGATGCTGCGCGATAAACAGCGGTTTGCGCGCCGTCTGCACGGCGTTAAGAAGGTTAAAAATCCTGATGCACAACAGGCCATTTACCAGGAGATGGCCAAAGAGATTGAACAGGCGGCAGGGAAAGTTATGCTGCGCGAAGCCGCACGCCCGGAGATTACCTATCCGGAAAACCTGCCCGTCAGCCAGAAAAAACAGGACATTCTTGAGGCCGTGCGCGACCACCAGGTGGTGATCGTCGCGGGGGAAACCGGTTCAGGTAAAACCACTCAGCTGCCGAAGATCTGCATGGAATTAGGCCGCGGGGTGAAAGGGTTGATCGGTCACACCCAGCCGCGTCGTCTGGCGGCGCGCACCGTGGCGAACCGTATTGCCGACGAGCTGCAAACGGAGCCGGGCGGCTGCATCGGCTACAAGGTGCGATTCAGCGACCACGTCAGCGATAACACCATGGTTAAGCTGATGACCGACGGTATCCTGCTGGCGGAAATCCAGCAGGATCGTCTGCTGATGCAGTACGACACTATCATCATCGATGAAGCGCACGAGCGCAGCCTGAACATCGACTTCCTGCTCGGCTACCTGAAAGAGCTGCTGCCCCGGCGTCCGGATCTGAAAATCATCATCACCTCCGCGACCATCGACCCGGAGCGCTTCTCAAAACATTTCAATAATGCGCCGATCATTGAAGTCTCAGGCCGAACCTACCCGGTTGAAGTGCGCTATCGCCCGATTGTTGAAGAGGCGGACGATACCGAGCGCGACCAGCTTCAGGCCATCTTCGATGCCGTCGACGAGCTGGGCAACGAGAGTTCTGGCGACATTCTGATCTTCATGAGCGGCGAGCGTGAGATCCGCGATACCGCCGATGCGCTCAGCAAGCGCGATCTGCGCCATACCGAGATCCTGCCGCTGTACGCGCGCCTGTCCAACAGCGAGCAGAACCGCGTGTTCCAGCCGCACAGCGGGCGCCGCATCGTGCTGGCGACCAACGTGGCCGAAACCTCGCTGACCGTACCGGGCATTAAATACGTGATCGACCCGGGTACGGCGCGCATCAGCCGCTACAGCTACAGAACCAAAGTTCAGCGTCTGCCGATCGAGCCGGTTTCGCAGGCGTCAGCTAATCAGCGTAAGGGCCGCTGCGGCCGCGTGTCGGAAGGGATCTGTATTCGTCTCTATTCGGAAGACGATTTCCTTTCGCGCCCGGAGTTTACCGATCCGGAGATCCTGCGAACCAACCTGGCATCCGTTATCCTGCAAATGACCGCGCTGGGGCTGGGCGATATCGCCGCCTTCCCGTTTGTGGAAGCGCCGGATAAGCGCAATATTCAGGACGGGGTGCGGCTGCTGGAAGAGCTGGGTGCCATTATCACCGACGAGCAGGCGACGGCCTACAAGCTAACGCCGTTGGGCCGCCAGCTTAGCCAACTGCCGGTCGACCCGCGTCTGGCGCGCATGGTGCTGGAGGCGCAAAAACACGGCTGCGTGCGCGAGGCGATGATCATCACTTCGGCGCTCTCCATTCAGGATCCGCGCGAGCGTCCGATGGACAAACAGCAGGCGTCGGATGAAAAACACCGTCGCTTCCACGATAAAGAGTCCGATTTCCTCGCATTCGTCAACCTGTGGAACTACCTCGGCGAGCAGCAAAAAGCGCTCTCTTCGAATCAGTTCCGCCGTCAGTGCCGGGTGGATTTCCTCAACTACCTGCGCGTGCGCGAGTGGCAGGATATCTACACCCAACTGCGCCAGGTAGTGAAAGAGCTGGGCATCCCGGTGAACAGTGAACCGGCGGAGTACCGCGAAATTCATATCGCCCTATTGACCGGCCTGCTGTCCCATATCGGGATGAAGGATGCGGATAAACAGGAATTTACCGGCGCACGCAACGCGCGTTTCTCCATCTTCCCGGGCTCCGGTTTGTTCAAGAAGCCGCCGAAGTGGACCATGGTCGCCGAGCTGGTGGAAACCAGCCGTCTGTGGGGGCGTATCGCCGCGCGTATCGATCCAGAGTGGGTTGAGCCGGTGGCGCAGCACCTGCTGAAACGCTCGTACAGTGAGCCGCACTGGGAGCGCGGGCAGGGCGCGGTGATGGCGACGGAAAAAGTCACCGTTTACGGCCTGCCGGTGGTTGCAGCGCGTAAGGTTAACTACAGCCAGATTGACCCGGCGCTGAGTCGCGAGCTGTTTATCCGCCATGCGCTGGTGGAAGGCGACTGGCAGACGCGCCATGCGTTCTTCCGCGAAAACCTCAAGCTGCGTGCCGAGGTGGAAGAGCTTGAACACAAGTCCCGCCGCCGCGACATTCTGGTGGACGACGAGACGCTGTTTGAGTTTTACGACCAGCGCATCAGCCACGATGTGATCTCGGCGCGCCATTTCGACAGCTGGTGGAAGAAAGCCAGCAAAGAGACCCCGGACCTGCTCAACTTTGAAAAGAGCATGCTGATCAAAGAGGGCGCGGAGTCGGTCAGCAAGCTCGACTACCCGAACTTCTGGCATCAGGGCAACCTCAAGCTGCGTCTGACCTATCAGTTTGAGCCGGGCGCGGATGCCGATGGCGTGACGGTGCACATTCCGCTGCCGCTGTTAAACCAGGTGGATGAGAGCGGGTTTGAGTGGCAAATTCCCGGCCTGCGCCGCGAGCTTGTCATTGCATTAATCAAATCCCTGCCTAAACCAGTGCGGCGCAACTTTGTACCGGCGCCGAACTACGCCGAAGCGTTTTTAGGCCGCGTCACGCCGCTGGAACTGCCGCTGCTGGACGCACTGGAGCGTGAGTTCCGACGCATGACCGGGACCACCATTGACCGCGACGACTGGAACTGGGATCAGGTGCCCGATCACCTGAAAATCACATTCCGCGTAGTGGACGATAAAAACAAAAAGCTGCTCGAAGGCCGTTCTCTGACGGAGCTGAAAGAAGCGCTGAAAGGTAAAGTCCAGGAGACGCTCTCTGCGGTGGCCGATGACGGTATTGAGCAGAGCGGGCTGCACATCTGGAGCTTTGGTCAGCTTCCGGAAAGCTATGAGCAGAAGCGCGGGAACTACAAGGTGAAAGCCTGGCCCGCGCTGGTGGATGAGCGCGACAGCGTGGCGATTAAGCTCTTTGACAATCCGCAGGAGCAACAGCAGATGATGTGGCGCGGGCTGCGTCGCCTGCTGCTGCTTAACATCCCGTCGCCGATTAAGTATCTGCACGAGAAGCTGCCGAACAAAGCCAAGCTGGGGCTCTACTTTAACCCGTACGGTAAGGTGCTGGATCTGATCGACGACTGCATCTCCTGCGGTGTGGACAAACTGATCCACGAGGCGGGCGGTCCGGTCTGGACGGAAGAGGGCTTTGCTCAGCTTCATGAAAAGGTGCGCGCGGAGCTGAACGACACCGTGGTGGAGATTGCCAAACAGGTCGAGCAGATCCTCACCGCCGTGTTCAATATCAACAAGCGCCTGAAGGGGCGGGTGGATATGACCATGGCCCTGGGTCTGTCGGACGTGAAGGCGCAGATGGCGGGGCTGGTGTATCGCGGCTTTGTCACCGGCAACGGCTTTAAGCGTCTGGGTGATACGCTGCGTTATTTGCAGGCGATAGAGAAGCGTCTGGAGAAAATGGCGGTCGATCCGCATCGCGATCGAGCGCAGATGCTGAAAGTCGAAAACGTGCAGCAGGCGTGGCAGCAGTGGCTCAACAAACTGCCGCCAGCGCGTCGCGATGATGACGACGTGCGGGAGATCCGCTGGATGATCGAGGAGCTGCGCGTCAGCTTCTTCGCCCAGCAGCTCGGTACGCCATATCCCATTTCGGATAAGCGTATCTTGCAGGCGATGGAGCAGATCTCCGGCTAAAACCATTGCCCGGTGGCGCTGCGCTTACCGGGCCTACGGGAGAACATGCAGGCCGGGTAAGGCGTAGCCGCCACCCGGCTTTTTTATCGTTCCACCATCGCTAGCGTAAACCCATCCCACCCCTTAACGCCCACTGTTTGCAGCGCGGTGGCGGTTAAGCGTGGGTTATCTCCAGTCATCTCGATAAACTTCCGTACCCCCTGCACGCGTGCATCGTCGCTTTGCCCGTTAACCACCTCGCCGTCGCGCACCACGTTATCGCCGATTATGACCGTGCCGGGACGGGAGTAGTGCAGCGCCCATTCCAGGTAGCCGGGATTGTTTGGCTTATCGGCATCAATAAAGATCAGGTCAAAGGGCGGGACGTCACCGAAATTCTCGAGCGACTTTAGCGCCGGGCCTGTAATCAGTTCGATACGATCGCCGAGTCCCGCAAGATGAATATTCTGTCGTGCAACTGCGGCATGTGTCGGGTCCGCTTCTAGCGTAATCAACTTTCCGTCCGGCGGCAGGGCGCGCGCCATGGGGGTATCGCCAGAGGCGAAATGTAGGCCGGGTAAGGCGTAGCCGCCACCCGGCATGTTTTCACGCACTGACCCAACCGCCGCCCAGCGCTTTATACAAATCAATTTGCGCCAGCAGCAGGTTGTTTTTCACCTGTACCACGCTGGTCTGCACCGAGAACAGCGTGCGCTGTGCATCGAGCACATCCAGATAAGAAGAGTACCCGTTGCGGTAGCGGTTTTGCGCTATCCGCAGCGTCTCCTGCGCGACCGCCTGCTGAGCCAGCAGCTCGTTAAGCTGTTCCTGATAACGAGTGATGGCATCAAGGCTGTCATTCACCTCGGCAAACGCATTACGTACGGTTTTTTCGTAGCTGTACAACGCCTGATTACGCTGAGACTGAGAGATATCCACCTGTGCATTCAGCGCCTGTCGGTTCAGCAGCGGCGCAAGAATACTGCCGCCCACGCTCCAGAGCTGGAGGGGGTTATCCAGCAATCCCGACAGCGTGCGATCCTGCACCGATCCTGTGGCCGTGAGGTTGATCGACGGCAGCAGGCTGGCGCGCGATGCCGCCAGCGTCGCGTCCGCCGCAATCAGCTGACGTTCAGCCTGGACGATATCCGGACGCCGGTTCAGTAACGTCGACGGCAGTTGGGAGGGCAGTTTCAGCGGCGTCAGGGCATCAAAGCTTTCACCGCGCGCAACGTCACCCGGGTTGCTGCCCAGCAGCAGGCTAAGCGCATTCTCCTGCTGCGCAATCTGGTGCTGAAGCAGTGGAACCTGAGCGCGGGTGGCGCGCAGCTCAGAATCCGATTGCATCAGCTCAAGGCGAGAGCTGTATCCCGTCTCAAACTGTCGTTTAGCAAGATTGAACGCCTCTTCACGCGATTTCAGCGTGGACTGGGTAACGCGAAGCTGTTCATCCAGCGACAGGAGAGTGACGTACCCGGAGGCCACCGACGATGCGACCGTGAGATCTGCCGCCGCGGCCGCCGCCTTTTGTGCCTCCAGCGACGCTTCGGCGGCACGGGAGGTGCTGCGGTTTACCCCCCAGATATCCACGTCGTAGCTGGCGGTCAGGCTGCCTTTGTACAACGTACCGTATACCGGAAGGCCTGTGGCGGCGGACTGCGAGCGCGCGCGCGTCCCGGTCACGCCCGCGTCAAGCGACGGGAACAGGCTGCCGTCGGCGGCGTATACCCGGGCCTGGTACTCGTTAATCCGCTCGCGGGCAATCAGCACGTCGCTGTTGTTCTTCAGCGCCTGATCCACATAGTGATTCAGATTGCTGTCGTGGAAATTACGCCACCAGAGCTGCTCTGTCGGGCTGGTTGGCCCCGACGTCGCGCGCCACTGGGCCGGGATGTGCAGGGACGATTTGGCGGGCTCAACGTCAACCGACTGGCAACCCGCAAGGATAGCCATCATCAGCAGGCCGGCTATCGGGCGAAGCGTCATTGTTTCGCCTCCCGCGTGTCGATGGTGACCTGCACCGACATGCCAGGGCGCAGCAGCCGGTACGCCTCCGGCTCACCGAGTACCTCAATGCGTACCGGGATGCGCTGGGCGATTTTAACAAAGTTGCCCGTGGCGTTATCCGGGGTGATAGCGCTGAACTCGACGCCTGTGGCCGGGGATATGCTCTCCACGCGGCCCTGATAGGCTTTATCGTTTAACGCATCGACGGTGAATTTCACTGGCTGTCCGACGCGTAAATTCGCCAGCTGCGTCTCTTTGATATTGGCGATCACCCAGTGCTGCGGCGGGACCAGCGTGGTAAGGTGCGTCCCGGCGGTGACGTACGCTCCCAGACGCACCGCAATCTGCCCGAGCTGACCGTCACGCGGCGCGACAATTCGGGTGTTTTGCAGATCGATCTGCGCAAGCTCCAGCGCGGCTTTCGCATTTTCAACGTCCGCTTCCAGCGAAGCGCGATTGACGATAACCGTTTGTAGATCCTGGCGCGACATCTCAAGCGTTGCTTTCGCCTGGTCGATATCGGCGCTCCCCTGGGCGGCACTGGCCAGCGCCGCATCGCGCTCGCGAATGGACAGGGAGCCGTCTGCGGTCAGATCCTTCACGCGTTTCAGATCCGCCTGGGTTTTCAGACTTTGGGCACGGGCGTTTTTCAGTGCCGCTTCGTTTTTGGCAATCACCGCTTCCGCGCTTTTACGCTGTTGCAGGTTGTTGTTCAGCGCAGCAATTTTCATTGCCAGCTGCGCCTCGGCCTGATGGACGCGCTGGCGATAGATCCGGTCATCAATCTGCAACAGCAGGTCGCCTTTTTTAACCTGCACAAAATCCTGAACATGGACCTCAGTAATGTAGCCGTTGACTTGCGGACTGATGAACGTGGTCTGGCCGCGCACGTAGGCGTTATCAGTAAACTGGGTATGACGCGTGAACGGGGGCAACTGCCAGGCATAAAGGATCACCAGCACCCCGACAATGCCGATAGCCGCGGCGGTGAAAATGGAAACGACGCGTACATTTTTGCGGGTGTTGGCCTGCTCTTTGGCGGCATCCTGCTGACTCATAACTTCTCCTGAAAAATAGTCATTACTTATTGCCAGTGGCGTTCTTAAGGGCCATACGGGCGGTGATGCGCAGGCGCAGCAAGCGCCATAAAATCCAGACCAGCGTGGCTGTGGCAATGCTCGCCGTCAGGAGATAAGTATCGTTGTAAGCCAGAATGTTTGCCTCAAGCGTCGTCACCGTCTGAAGCTGAATAATGGCCTGGGTTCCCAACAGGGAACTGTCGCCAACCAGGCTTTTATACATCTGGGTGTAAAGCTGAATGCGTTCGTTCACCAGCGGGTTGAGGGTGGTGAGCTGGTCAGCCAGCAGGCTGGAATGGTACTTCTCGCGCCAGGTCTGGAAGGTACCAAGGATTGCAGAACCCAGCAGGCCACCAAGGTTCTGACTCATGCCAAACATCACGGAAAAGCTGACCAGATTGCGTGGTTCGGCGATCACCCCGCCAATGGCGGCCAGCATCGCAGGGGCGAGGAAGAAAGCGCTGCCGAAACCAAGCAGGAACTGGCTGAACATCAGCTGATCCGGCCGGGTCAGGTTGTTGGACTGGCTGTCCAGCAGCGAAGCAACAATCATCAGCGCCAGCGAGGTGATAATCGGCCAGGCCAGCTTAGTGGGTTTGATCGTCAGACAGCTGGTGACGATACCGCAGACGATTCCGGCGAAAATAGACCACGCCAGATGGGTCATCTGTTCATTCTGTAGGCCCGCATATTGCAGCCAGCCGATGACGCCGGTGTTCTGTTCCGCCAGTACGATGCGGATCAGCAGCATAATCAATCCCAGGCGTACGATGCTGCCGCTGGACAGCCAGCGGGTATTGAGCAGCGGGTTGCTGCGGTTATGTTCAAAGACGATTGCACAGACAATTAGCACCAGCGAGAGAGCCAACGCCCAGCCGATCCACGGTGTTTCAAACCACCATTCCAGACGCCCTAGCGACAGAACCGCGCACAACAGCGCCATACCGGGCGCAAGCAAAAAGAAGGTGATGAAATCTTTCTTCTCGAAAACTTTGCGTCGATCGCCCGGGGGCAGTTTCAGCACCATCACGCAGGCCAGTGAGATCAGGGCCAAACCCAGCTCGAAGAAGTACAGCCCGCGCCACTCATCAAGCTGCAACAGCTCGGTGGAGAACAGCCGCGCCAGCGGTATCGCCAGCGACGAACCGGTAATGCCGATGGTCAGCGCCTTTAGTCGGTGCTTCGCGGGCCAGGCCTGTATCTGGTAATAAATGCCGAGCGAGCTGAGCGCGGCGGCGACCATCCCGTGTGCCGCACGTACCATCAGCGCCGAGCTGAGATCGTTCACAAACAGGTGGAAAAAGGTGACCAGCACATACAGCACCAGGAAGCCTTCCGTAAACGCGCGCAAACCGTACTGCTGGCGAAACTTTACCAGCAGCAGGTTGATGGAGACGTTGGTCATGACATATACGGCAGGCAGCCAGGCGATTTCAGTCGACCAGGCGCCGAAGGTGCCTTGCAGATTTTGCAGATTGGCGGTGACGACCGCGTTACCCAGCGCCCCGGTCAGACACACCAGCAGGCCGACCACGCCATAGGCGATCCGTTTCGACGTCGGATGTTCCGGGGTGGAAGGGGAACCCAGCAGAGCGGGTTTCTCGTGTGGCTGCCACTCGCGAGGAGCATAAGGATCGCGTTGGGGCAGGCGCATAACGGGGTTTACCTTTAAAAATGTTGAATTGTGAGCGGGCTAATGATTCTACGGCTGACGCAAATCATAATTCAAGTGAATACGAATATTGTATGTTAATCAAATGTAGAGGGAATGATGAAGAAAAAGTGCGGCTCGCGAACGGAGCCGCAATAATATTATCGCTGTTCCGGCTGCGCCTGAAGGTGGCGTTCACGGTTGATGCGGCTGGCACAAAAAATTGCAATGAGGGAGATAGCGACCGTCACGCCCAGATACCAGGCCACGGGTACCCAGTCGCCGTCGTATTTCGCCAGCAGTCCGGTAGCTATTAGCGGTGCCGTTCCGCCCGCCAGCGCGGCCCCAAGTTGATAACCCAGCGTGATACCGGTGTAGCGAACGTTGGCACTGAAAATTTCAGAGCAGAGCGTGCCGAGAACTGCCGTCACCGGTGCCCACAGTACGCCAAAAGCGATAACGGTCGCGAGCACAATTCCCCAGGTGGTACCGGTATTCAGCAGCATAAACCAGGGCACGATAAACAGGCCGAGCACGAAGACACTGACGGCGTACATACGCTGGCGACCAACCCTGTCGGAGAGCAGCCCCATCAGCGGGATCATGATAGTGGCGACCAGTGCGCCAAGAGTTACTGCCTCCAGCGCCTGGGATTTCTGATAGGTCAGGGTGGTAGTGGCGTAGCTCACCACAAACGTGGAGAAAATATAGAACGGTGCTGTCTCAACAACCTTAAGCCCGGCGGCAATTAGCACTTCACGCCAGTGGTGTTTTATGGTGTCGCGCAGCGGAGCTTTCGCAACCTGACCGGATTTTTTCACTTTCTGGAAATCAGGCGTTTCGTCAATATCTTTCCGGATCCAAAGCCCCAATATTACCAGCACGGAACTGAGCAGGAACGGAATGCGCCAGCCCCAGGAGAGAAAATCCTCTTCGCTGAACAGCGTCATTAGCGAGACGATAAATGTCGCCATCAACATGCCGATGGTAACGCCCGCCTGCGGAATACTGCCGAAGAAGCCTTTGCGTTTTTCTGGCGCATACTCGTAAGCCAGCAGCAGCGCGCCACCCCATTCACCGCCGATACCCATCCCCTGAATAATACGCATCAGGATCAGCAACGCGGGCGCCCACATCCCGATCATGTTGTAGGTGGGCAGCAGGCCAATCATCACGGTTGCACCTCCCATCAATGAAAGGGTGAGGACAAGCGTTTTTTTGCGACCGATACGATCCCCGATATGTGCAAAGAGAACGCCGCCAATGGGGCGAATAAAGAAGGTCAACGAAAAGGAGAGATAGGAGAGGATCAGCCCGATTACCGGGTCGACCATCGGAAAGAAAATCTTGTTAAACACCAGCGCGGCAGCGGTGCCATAGAGAAAATAATCAAACCATTCAATAGAACTTCCCGTAAGACTGGCAATTAATACCTTTTTGTTTTTCCGCAATACCGTTGTCGTGCTCGCATGTTGTGTCATGACTCAAAACTCCGCCACGTGGATGATAATAGAGGTGTTACCTGGCGCGCTTCAGGTGCAACCTGTCGGTGTGTAATGGTTGTGAAATTGTTAAGCAACTTAGGGTTGGATGTTACGTTTGGCAAGTCAGCCAGAACTAAAACGGGTCAGATCACGATGGATTAAGCAGCAACTGGTGCTTTTTCAGCACGCTGTTGTGGCAGGATGTGTTGAAGGGCAGATAATCAAAAGCACAAACTCAGGGTGCAACCCAATTGTTTTTGGATGTTTCTGGTTATTTCATCAAAATGACAAATATGCAGCGTAATGAGCACCTCGGCTTTCAGAGTGATCTCCTTTTCACCCCCGTTGTGTGAAGTACTCTAAAGATTAATGCTGTAAGGAGGTAACGATGACAATGGCACTTTTCCCCTGTCTGCCTGGCACAACACTCGACGCCGTGAATACCGTTGGAGCGTGGCTTGCTCAGGACGACTATCAGGACAACCAGCCCGTTGATCTGGTGATTCTGGCGGGTAACGCGGTGATCCCCGCGATTGATGCTGCCTGTAAAATCGCGGCTGAACAGGGGGTTCCTCTGATCATCAGCGGCGGGATCGGTCACTCGACGACCTTCCTCTACGCCGCGATTGCTAAGCACCCCCGCTATAACAGGATACCCACCACCGGGCGGGCTGAGGCGGCTATTCTGGCCGACATCGCCCGTGAATTCTGGAACATTCCGGCTGAGCATCTTCACGTTGAGGATCAGTCGACCAACTGTGGCGAAAACGCCCGCTTCAGCCGGGCGTTGATGAAACAGTCCGGACTGAATGCCGCCCGGGTGCTGGTAGTGCAGGACCCGACGATGCAGCGTCGCACAATGGCTACGTTTGCCCGCGTTTGCCGCGACGAGGCTGCATCGCCCGCATGGATGAGTCATCCCGGCCTGACGCCCGTGCTGCAAAACAGTGACGACGGTCTGGCGTTCAGCGGCCCGGTCGAGGGGTTATGGCCGGTAGAACGTTACCTGTCGCTGGTGCTGGGTGAATTTCCGCGACTCAGGGACGACATCAACGGCTACGGTCCGGCGGGACGTGATTTCATTGCCCATGTCGATATCCCTGCCGACGTGGACGCCGCGTGGCAGATCCTGCGAAACGACGTCATTCTCACCGACGCGCTGGTGAGCCGTTCTCTGCTGTAATGCTCTTGCCCGTTTGCGCCATCTTTTACGCAAACGGGCAGCCTTTGTTGCCGATTTGTGATTTTTGAAACGGGCTGACCCGTTTCTTTTATGAGATATCTCACAAAAACAGACTCATAGAGTAGGCAATTGCCCCGGTAATTATAGTTTTTAACATTAAGTTTACTTGTTAAAAACAGTGTGATTACAGGAGCAGGTTATGACAGTACCCGTACAACATCCTATGTATATTGATGGACAGTTTGTTGCCTGGCAGGGTGATGCCTGGATTGACGTGATCAATCCGGCCACGGAAGAGGTCATTTCCCGTATTCCCGACGGCACCGCCGAGGACGCCCGCAAGGCCATTGACGCGGCAGAGCGCGCGCAGGCTGGCTGGGAGGCGCTGCCTGCCATTGAACGCGCCAGCTGGCTACGCAAAATTTCCGCCGGGATCCGCGAGCGCGTCAGCGAAATCAGCGCGCTGATTGTGGCCGAAGGGGGCAAGATCCAGCAGCTGGCGGAAGTGGAGGTTAACTTTACCGCTGACTATATCGACTATATGGCCGAGTGGGCGCGCCGTTATGAAGGGGAAATCATTCAGAGCGACCGTCCGGGCGAGAATATTCTGGTGTTTAAGCGCGCCCTTGGCGTCACCACCGGCATTCTGCCGTGGAACTTTCCCTTCTTCCTGATTGCCCGTAAGCTCGCTCCTGCGCTAATCACCGGCAACACCATCGTTATCAAACCGAGCGAATTTACCCCAAACAACGCCATTGCGTTTGCCAAAATCGTCGACGAGATTGGCCTGCCGAAAGGCGTCTTCAACCTGGTGCTGGGCCGCGGTGAAACCGTCGGACAGGAGCTGGCCGGGAACCCGAAAGTGGCGATGGTCAGCATGACCGGCAGCGTCGGGGCGGGTGAAAAGATCATGGCTGCGGCTGCGAAAAACATCACCAAAGTGGGGCTGGAGCTGGGTGGTAAAGCCCCGGCCATCGTGATGGACGATGCCGACCTCGAGCTGGCCGTGAAGGCCATTGTGGATTCACGCGTCATCAATACCGGACAGGTGTGTAACTGCGCGGAACGTGTCTATGTTCAGAAGGGGATCTACGACCGCTTTGTGAATCGTCTGGGCGAGGCAATGAAAGCCGTCCAGTTTGGCAATCCGGCTGAGCGAACGGATATTGCCATGGGGCCGCTGATCAACGCCGCCGCGCTGGAGCGTGTGGAGCAGAAGGTGGCGCGCGCGGTGCAGGAAGGGGCTAAAGTGGTCCTTGGCGGTAAAGCGGCAGAGGGCAAAGGGTATTTTTATCCCCCAACGCTGCTGCTGGACGTACGTCAGGACATGGCCATCATGCACGAAGAGACCTTTGGCCCGGTGTTGCCGGTGGTGGCTTTCGACACCCTGGAAGAGGCCCTGAAAATGGCCAACGACAGCGACTACGGTTTAACCTCGTCTGTATATACGCAGGATCTGAATGTCGCCATGAAAGCCATTAAAGGGCTTAAGTTCGGCGAGACCTACATTAACCGTGAAAACTTTGAAGCGATGCAGGGCTTCCATGCGGGCTGGCGGAAATCCGGGATCGGCGGGGCGGATGGCAAACACGGTCTGAATGAGTATTTGCAGACGCAGGTAGTCTATTTGCAGTCGTAATCAGGAGCCCCCTCCATGCGAGATAATGTGTGCACGAAGCAGTTCCCTCGCCCCTTTGGGGAGAGGGTTAGGGTGAGGGGAACATACGGCTCTGGTGGTCATTCCGTTCACTTTAGGTTCCTTGCTACTCTGTAACAAAATGACCGGTGAACGTGCCAG
>NZ_NRIQ01000019.1:0-96591 GCF_020224095.1 Enterobacter sp. CCUG 70166 | reverse complement strand
TCCCGGCGGTAAATCGCCGCTTCGCGGTCCCTTCGGCTTATTCCTTCCGGCTTATCGGGGACGGGCGGAGGTAACATCCCTGTAAAGCCCGCCCTCTCGGCGCATCCCTGCGCCTCGCCCCGGCCGGAAGGCAAACGCCTCAGCGATTTACAGCCGGACCTGGGCATCGCTGTAATCCCTCCGTTATTCTGAAGGCACGTTAATGCTTCTGATTTCAAATAACTGGGAATACTCGGCCCTCCGTAAAAGGGGGTTCACATTTTCAGGAAAGGTGGTTATGTTGGCGCGATAACTGTTATTTATCGGGAAACAACATGCGCACAAAATATACGGGTCTGCAAATCAGCATTCACTGGCTGGTTTTTCTGTTAGTGATTATGGCCTATTGCGCCATGGAATTCAGAGGTTCGTTCCCGCGAACCGATCGTCCGCTTATTAATATGATCCACGTTTCCTGCGGGATCAGCATCCTGGTGCTGATGGTGGCGCGCCTGCTTATCCGCCTGAAATTCCCGGCTCCGCCCATTCAACCGAAACCAAAAGCGATGATCACCGGGCTGTCCCATCTGGGGCATCTGGTTATCTACCTGCTGTTTATTGCGCTGCCGCTGATCGGCATGGTGATGATGTATAACCGGGGAAATGACTGGTTTGCGTTTGGCCTGACGATGCCGCATGCGGCGGAGGGGAATTTTGACCTGGTGGATACGCTAAAAGCGTGGCACGTAACGCTGGCGAATCTGGGGTATTTTGTGATTGGTTTGCACGCCTTTGCCGCGCTGATGCATCACTATTTCTGGAAAGACAATACGCTGCTGCGCATGATGCCGAAAAAGCGTCAGTGACCGATAATGCCCTGCCAACCCGCAGGGCATTTTTTTTGCGGCTTATTGCAGTTGCGCGCGCTCCTGCGCCGTTAAATCCAGTTCCTGAGTTGTACCCGTTTCTGAAGACTTTACCGCCGCTTCCAGCACCGCCATCACCGCCAGGGCTTCCACCGGATGGACCGGATTGTCAATCTTGCCGTTCAGGGCATCGCGCACGTTTATATAGTACTGCCGCTGGTCGCCTTTTGGCGCAGGGATAGCGCTGGCTTCACCCTGGGCATTAAACAGCACCATAGCGTCGCTGTCCTCACCCCAGCTTTCGCTACCCGGAATGACGCCTGCCAGAAGCTGGGCTTCCTGCTGATCGATGCGCGCTTTCACCACGCTGGCCTTATCGCCGTGGACGGTAAAGCGGGCAACGCCGCCTGCCACCAGCATGCTGCAATGGAGGACCACTTTGTGTTCAGGATAGTTCAGCACCACGTGCGCCCAGTCGTTAATTTCCGCACCGTCACGCAGGGTGGCGATGTTGCCCTGTACCGACAGCGGCAGACCAAAAAGCTGTAGCGTCTGGTCAATCATGTGCGGGCCTAAGTCGAACCACAGGCCACTGCCGGGAACATTTTGCTCTCTCCAGCGCACGCGAACCTCCGGGCGGAAACGATCGATATGCGATTCAAAGTGTTTTACCTTGCCGATACTGCCTTGCTCAATCACCTGCTTAATGCCGAGAAAATCGCTGTCCCAGCGGCGGTTATGGAAGACAGAGAGCAGGCGTTGTTTTTCTTGCGCAAGCGCAATCAGATCTCGCGCTTCCTGCATATCCAGCGTAAATGGCTTATCCACCACTACGTGCTTGCCGGCGTTGAGCGCCAGGGTGGCCAGCGGCGCATGGGTCGCGTTAGGGGAGGCGATAACCACC
Source organism: Enterobacter sp. CCUG 70166 (assembly GCF_020224095.1). NCBI lineage: Bacteria > Pseudomonadati > Pseudomonadota > Gammaproteobacteria > Enterobacterales > Enterobacteriaceae > Enterobacter > Enterobacter sp. CCUG 70166. The sequence goes on along the minus strand of NZ_NRIQ01000019.1, from coordinate 94,842 downwards.
AGGTCGATATCCGGGTGCTGAATAGCCTCTTCAGGGGTGGCAACAACGTGGACGTCCGGCAGATCGCGTTTGACCTTTTCTTCATCCCTGGATGAGACCACCGCCAGCTTCAGGCCGTCGACGGACTGGATCAGCGGGGCATGAAACGTCTTACCCACAAAACCATACCCGATCAGCGCAATATTCATTGTCTTCACTTTATTCATGACCTTCTCCACGTTAATGCGCGCAAACGGTAACCTGCACGGCGCTATGGTCCCCGAGCTCTGCCCAGGGACGATCTAAAAACAGTTGATGAATCTGGGATAACCCTGAAACCAGATAAGGTTCGCACTGGTTGAGTTTAAGATGATCGGCGACTACCCAGTGCGCCTGGCTTGCGGCCAGCATGGCACGCTTCACCTCGGCATCCGCCTCCTGACTGGCGCTCAATCCGAGCTCGGCATGAATGGCGCATGCGCCAAGGATGGCGATATCCGCCCGGTAGCGAGAGAGCAGCGAAAGGGTGGCGCTTCCGGCAAACAGGCGCTGTTTCTGATCCCACTTTCCACCAAGCAGGATCAGATCGATATCTTCCCGATCGCTAACCTGCTGGGCGATATCAAGAGAAGGGGTGATGATGGTCAGCGGTCCCTGCAGGAAAGAGGCAACGGCCAGAAGTGTGCTTCCGGCGTCCAGAAAAAGCGTCGAGCCCGCAGGTACGCACTGCGCAACCTGTTTACCCAGCCGCTGCTTGATTTCAGGCAGTAAGGTATTCCTGCTAACTCGGTTCATCGTCGAGAGATTCAGCGCGATGGCGCCGCCATGGTTTTTTTGCGCCAGTCCCTTTTTTTCCAGATCGGTCAGATCGCGACGGATGGTATCCGCCGAAACCTGCAACTTTTCTGCCAGCTCAGTGATGCTGGCCTGGCCTTGTTCAGTAATAATTTCAAGTACATATTTTTGTCTGGCGGTTTTATGCATGGGTGCAGCATCCTGCAAAATGTCGCAATACTATGCAGTTTACAGCATTTTACAGGAAAGGGAATCGTAACAGGAGGGGGATGTTGTCCAAAAACAGTTTAATAAGGTGAATATTGAATTAGCATTAATCAGTCATCAAAAACATGTATGTATCGTTTAGACCTGATGTTAACGCTATGTTTTACATGGAAATTTGGTTAAAGCTACCGAATAAGGAGTTCGAATAAGAATATAAAACCAGATTATAAATATAAATTGGTGCTTATATCTATTGGATATTCTTTTTAAAGTAAAATAATTTAATATTAATCAGCGAATGACTTAAATTGACAGTTCTTTGAAAATCTTTGTGTCTGATTCGAGATGAAATAAACGCAAAAATGTACATCAAGGTGTTTCAGAATTTTCCTTAAATTACAGAGGGTTTATATGATTCAGCGTAAACGCATCTAATAGCCATTTGTCCAGAAACCCCATCTTTTTTCTTATTTGTAACACCACATTAACATTACGGATGTGGTCGCTCATATCACATTTTGTTATGCTGCGAATCAATAAATATTTAAGTAAATTCTTAAAAGAAAAAAAGAGATTGTACGGCTCTCATCTCAATTGAAATGGGTGTGGGCGACTATTGGCGGAATTTATCAAACAGGAGTGGGGCAAATAGGGTGAATTATTTGTACCTCTTCCTGGTAATTATTTAGCCATCACCTGAAGTCCGGGGGTATTATAAAGATGAAATGCAATAACAGGATGCTCAGATTATCTGCTTCCCTGACCTTAATTTCACTGGTGGTGACTGCGGCTCATGCAACTAACGGTCTGGTAGGGATATCTCCCGTTGCGGCAATGACGATGAAAGAAAGTATTCTTTTCGCTCTTGACCGCGACCCGTCGGTGAGTCAGCAGGCTGCACAGCTGGGGATTGGCCAGGCACAAATAGACGAAGCGCGTAGTGGCTGGATGCCACAAATAGCCCTGAACGGGAGTACGGGTCACAGCCAGACCACCGATTCGAGCGGCTCGTTGCGAAATTCCGCAGCCTGGGGGCTGAGCCTGACGCAGCTTGTGTACGATTTTGGCAAGACCAATAACAGCATCAGCCAGTCTTCAGCTCAGCGTGACAGCTATCGCTACCAGCTGATGAGCACGATGTCTGCCGTCGCGGAAAAAACGGCCCTCAGCTATGTGGAAGTGAAACGCTACAGCGATCTGTTACAGGCGGCAACAGAGAACGTGCAGGCGCTTAAAAACGTTGAGCAGCTGGCAAAACTCCGCGCCGATGCAGGGGTAAGCTCCACCTCTGATGAGCTTCAGACCCGCACCCGTATTGCCGGAATGCAGGCGACGGTAGAGCAGTACAATGCGTCCCTGAACAGCGCCCGCGCGCGGCTGGCGGTATTAACTGGCATACAGGCTGAACGCTATTCACCGGTTCCGGGAGGTCTGGCCGTGGAGTCGGATTCTCTCAATCGAATTGATTATTCACTGATCCCAACGGTGATGGCCGCGCAGAACATGGAGCGTTCAGCCCAGTACGGCGTAGAAACCGCGAAGTCACAGCACTGGCCAACCTTAAGCCTGAAAGGGGGCCGCACCCGGTACGAGTCTGATAATCGCGCGTACTGGGATGATCAGATCCAGCTCAATATTGATGCACCGCTTTATCAGGGCGGCGCGGTCTCGGCGCGCGTCCGTCAGGCCGAGGGCGCAAGGGCAATGGCATCGTCTCAGGTCGATCAGGCCCGTTTTGATGTCCTGCAAAAAGCCTCCGTCGCACAGGCCGACTGGACCGGGGCGCAAGGACGTATGGAGGCCGGAAAACGTCAGCTGGAAAATGCGTTGCGCGCCCGCGACGTCTACAAAAATGAATATACCCTGAGCAAGCGCAGCATTAACGATCTGCTCAGCGTGGAGCAGGATGTCTGGTCTGCCACCTCAGCGAAAATAATGGCTGAATACGATGGCTGGAGCGCGGCGATTAATTACGCCTCCGCGGTGGATAATCTCATGCCGCTTATCGGAATAGAGAAAAACGCTGCCGCGAAATTACCTGATTTGAGTTAAAAAAGGCGCGCCTTTCTGCGCGAAATAAGTCAGACAATAATGGGTGGTTTTTCCCAGGGATAGTTACATCCCTCTGGTGGACATAACCACAGGAATACGCGCACCTGCAAGGAGAAGAATATGAGTAACGCAAAAGTTGTTGATGTTATCATTCGAAAAACGGCAGAAAAAACGAAATTAACCGGTGAAGGGAATCTCTCGGTCTCTATTTCATCGCCGAGCGTGATTGAAATTCAGGGTTCTGCTCAGGACGTGGTGCGTTATGTCCGCCAGGGGAATGACCTCCTCATTTATATGAAAGATGGCAGCGTGATCCGCTGCAATAATTATTTTGTCGAAGACACGGAAACCCATAATCATTCCGAACTGGTATTTAACGATAACCAGGCGTTGACGCATATTTCATTTGCCGATGCCGGGGAAGCATCAGGCGTTGCCGCCACCGAATTAACCGCCCAGGCTGCACCCATTAGCAGCATTGAACCTTTTCTGGAGCAGGGAAGCGTCTTAAGCGATGCGCCGTGGGGCTGGATTGCCGGAGCGGCGTTGGGAGGCGGTGCGATTGGCGCACTGCTGGCTCACGGCGGTGACGGCGAAACCAAAACAAAAGTTATTGATAATACGAAAGAAGTCGAAAGCGCCACGCCAACATTTTTGCTGACGGATAACGCGGGTGACAAGCAGGGGGTGCTGAGTGCAAAAGAGGTCACGGATGATAACACCCCAACCTTCAGCGGTACCGGGCAGCCGGGCGCGACCATTCAGGTTAAAGACAGCAGCGGCAGCACCATCGCCAGCACCATGGTCGCAAAGGACGGCACCTGGACGGTAACACTTCCGACCCAGGCGGAGGGGGAACATACCTGGTCCGTCGTCCAGATCGACGGCAGTAAAACGACCTCTGCGGGCAGTATTACCGTAACCGTTTCTACAGCGGATACCAGCGTGACGCTCGCCACCACGGCGGGCGATAACGTGATCAACGCCAGCGAGCAGGCCGCTGGCTTTACGCTGTCCGGCACCAGCAAAAATCTGGCGCAGGGAACGGCGCTTACCGTCACGCTGAACGGTAAAACCTATTCCGCAGAAGTAGGGGCAAACGGCGCATGGAGCGTGAAGGTGCCTGCTGCTGACGCGCAGGCGCTGGGCGATGGTACCTGGACGGTCAACGTCAGCGGCAAAGACGCGGCGGGCAACACCGTGACCGGCAGCCAGACGATTGGCGTCGATACCGCTGCGCCAGCAATTTCTGTCGACACGATCGCCCAGGACAACATCATCAACGCGGCTGAACATAATCAGCCGCTGACGCTGACCGGAAAAACCGATGCGGAAGCGGGCCAGATTGTGACGGTCACGCTGAACGGCAAAAATCACACGGCGACCGTGGGCAGCGACGGCACCTGGTCCGTTACGCTTTCGGCCAGTGAAGTACAGGCGATGGCTAACGGCGAGCACACCCTGACGGCAAACGTCAGCGACAAAGCGGGTAACGGGGCCTCCACCACCGCCGATTTCACGGTCGATACCGTAGCGCCAGTGGTCACTATCAACACTGTCGCGGGCGACGACATTCTGAACACCAGCGAGCAGGGGCAGGCTCAGATTATTTCCGGCCAGGCGAACGGCGCGGCGGCGGGCGACGTTGTCACCGTGACCGTTGGCGGCAAGACCTTTACCGGTGTCGTCCAGGCGGACGGCAGCTGGAGCGTCGGCGTGCCAGCCTCTGTCATTGGCGCGCTGGGTGAAGGTAGCCACAGCATTTCGGTCTCCGTTACCGATGCGGCGGGCAACACCAGCAGCGCGACGCACGGCATTACGCTCAGCGGCAACCCGCCGGAATTTACCCTTGACCCCATCAGCCAGGATAACGTCCTGAATGCGCAGGAGGCCATGCAGCCCCTGAGCCTGAGCGGGACCAGTAATCTGCCGAACGGCAGCGCTGTCACCGTGACGCTGAACAACGTTAACTATCAGGCCACCGTTGAGAACGGTAGCTGGTCCGTTCAGGTGCCGGTTTCCGACGTGCTGGATCTGGCGAATACCCTTTACACCGTGAGCGTCAGCGGCACCGACAGCGTGGGTAACAGCGGCTCCGCCGAGGCGAATCTGCTGGTCGATACCGCGCTGCCGCAGGTGATCCTCAACACCTTTGCCGCGGATAACCTGGTCAATAACGCCGAAGCGGCGGTTGACCAAACCCTCAGCGGACGCGTCACCGGCGCGGCGGCGGGCGATACCGTCTCTGTCACCGTGGGCGGCAAGAGCTACACCGCGACGGTTGGCAGCGACCTGAAATGGAGCGTGACCATCCCATCGGCCGACCTTCAGGCGTTTGGCGACGGCGAGTTAACCTTCAGCGCCTCTGTCACGAATGCGCACGGCAACACCGGCACCGGCGAACGTGATATCAACATCAACGCCGAACTGCCGGGCCTGCGCGTGAACACGATCTCTGGCGATGACGTGATTAACGCCATTGAACAGCAGCAGGATCTGGCCGTGACCGGCTCCAGCACTCATCTGGCCGAAGGCACACAGATCACCGTCACCATCAATAATGTTGAATACGTCACCACGGTTAACGCCAGCGGCAGCTGGCAGATTGGCGTGCCGTCAGCGGACCTGCAGGCATGGACGGCGGGAGGCATGACCGTCAGCGTCAGTGCGGAAGATGCCTGGGGCAACACCGTGGCGGCTGAACACCCGATCGAGCTTGACCTGAACGCGGTGGCCGTCACCATCGATACCGTAACCACTGACGATAGGCTCAACGCGGCGGAAAAAGGCGCGGATGTCACGCTTTCCGGTCAGACGCAGGGCGTAGAGGCCGGGCAAACCGTGGTGGTGAAATTCGCGGATCAAACCTTTACCGCACAGGTGCAGCAGGACGGCTCCTGGCGCCTGACCGTTCCGGCGAGCGCGATGGAAACGCTGATCGACGGGCGGGCGCAGGTGAGCGTCAGCGTGACTAACGTCAACGGCAACAGCGCGGACGCCTCACGCGTGGTGACCGTCGATACGCAGCCGCCAGCCATTACGCTTGATAACCTGACCGACGACAACATCATTAATGCGGCAGAAGCGCAGCAGGATCTGGTGCTCAGCGGCAGCACAACCGCTGAAGCGGGCCAGACGGTCACCGTGACGCTGAACGGTAAATCTTACCAGACCACGGTCCAGGCGGACGGTCGCTGGCAGTTGAACGTGCCTGCCGCCGACGTTGGCGCGCTGACCGATGGCAATGTCACCGTCACGGCCACCGTCAGTGACGTGGCGGGCAACAGCAGCAGCGCGGACCGCGTTGGGCTGGTGGATGCCACCGTGCCGCAGGTGACCATCAACGATTTCGTCACCGACACCAACACCGTTAACCAGTTGGCCCATTCACAGGCGCAGATCCTGAGCGGCTCCGTCACCGGCGCGGCGGCGGGTGATTTGGTCATTATCACCATCAATAACGTGGACTACACCACCGTGGTGGATGCGGCGGGCAACTGGAGCCTCGGCCTGCCTGCGTCCGTCGTTCAGGGGCTGACGGACGGCACCTGGACCATTAACGTCTCCGTGACCGATCGGTCCGGCAACACCGGCAGCAGTTCAGTGGATGTGGTGGTCAATACAGTCACGCCTGTAATCGGTATTAATACGCTGGCAGCGGATGACGTGATCAATGCGGCAGAGAAGGGCGAAGATCTGCTGCTTTCCGGTACCAGCAACCAGCCGGAAGGAACCACCATCACCGTTAATCTGAACGGTATCAACTATGCAGCCACCACCGACGCCAGCGGCAACTGGAGCGTTACCGTACCCGCCTCTGCGGTGAACGCGCTGGGTGAAGCCAATTACACCGTGACGGCGAGCGTCACCGATAATGTGGGCAACAGCGCCTCTGCCACGCACGATGTGCTGGTGGACAGCTCGCTGCCGGTTGTTACTCTCAACAACGTCGCGGGCGACAATATCGTTAACGCGGCGGAAGTGGCCGCAGGGCAAACCCTGACCGGGAAAGTATCGAACGCGGCATCGGGCGATACCGTCACCATTATCATCGGCGGGCAGACATACACGGCTACCGTACAGGACGATCTCACCTGGAGCCTGCCGTTAACCCAGAGTCAGTTAACCGCGCTCGGCAACGGCGACCTGACCGTATCGGCCAGCGTGACGAACGCGCACGGTAATACCGGATCGTCTTCCCTGGATGTCACCATTGACGCCCAGTTGCCCGGCCTGCGCATTGATACCGTCGCCGGTGACGACGTCATTAACGTTATTGAACACGCGCAGAACCTGGTTATCTCCGGCACCAGCACCGACCTGGCGGCGGGTAGCACCGTCACCGTGAGCATCAACGGCAAGAGTTATTCCGCCTCGGTACTGGCGGACGGCACCTGGCAGGCTGCGGTTCCGGCCGCGGACGTCTCCCGGTGGGCGGATGGAGCGCTCACCATCAGCGCCAGCGCGCAGGATACCTCCGGCAACCCGGTGAACATCGGTACCGTGGTGGATGTCGATCTCGCCCCGGTGGCGATAAGCATCAACAGCGTGACGGACGACAACGTGCTGAACGCGGCAGAAAAAGGCCAGGATCTGGTGCTGTCCGGCTCCTCCTCGAACGTTGAAGCGGGCCAGACCGTTACCATTATCTTTGCGGGTAAAACCTGGACCGCGATGGTCGATGCCAACGGCGACTGGACCTGCACCGTACCGGCTGCCGATCTGAGCGGCCTGAAGGACGGCGACGCCAGCGTACAGGTCAGCGTAACCAACGTGAACGGCAACGCGGCCTCTTCCTCGCAGGCATTCAGCGTTGATACCGCCGCGCCAGCGGTCACCATCAACACCATCAGCGGCGACAACATGCTAAATGCGGCAGAGGCGGCGCAGGACCTGACCCTGAGCGGGACGTCTACTGCCGAAGCAGGTCAGACGGTCACCGTGACCTTCAACGGCAATCAGTACACCGCCCAGGTGCAGGCAAACGGTAGCTGGACGCTGGATGTACCGGCGGCGGATCTGGCGGGGATCGCAGACGGTAGCGCGGCGGTCACGGCGACCGTGTCCGATAAAGCGGGCAACCCGGCCAGCGCGGGGGCGTCCGTGCTGGTCGACACTACCGTGCCGCAGATTACCTTCAACATTGTGGCGGGCGACGACATTGTTAATATTGCCGAGCACGGCCAGGCGCTGATTGTCACCGGCAAGGTGACGGGCGCGCAGGCGGGCGATGTGATTACCCTGACCCTGAACGGCAAAGACTACACCGCCATGCTGGACGGTGCCGGTAACTGGAGCGTGGGCGTTCCGGCGGCGGACGTGGGCGCGCTGGCTAACGGCGATCAAACGATCTCCGCCACGCTCACCGATAAAGCGGGCAACAGCACCAGCGCGACGCACGCGTTTGACGTCTCCCTGACCGCGCCGGTGATTGCCATCACTACCCTGGCGGTTGACGACGTGATCAACGCGACCGAGAAAGGTCAGGATCTGCTGGTCTCCGGCACCAGCAACCAGCCGGACGGGACCCGCATCACCGTAACCCTGAACGGTATCAGTTACGCCGCCACCACCGATGCCAGCGGTAACTGGAGCGTCACCGTTCCGGCGGCAAACGTCTCGGCACTGGGCGAAGCGAGCTACAGCGTGACGGCCAGCGTGACCGATACCGCGGGTAATAGCACGAACACCAGCCATAGCGTGCTGGTCGACAGCGCGCTGCCGCAGGTCACCATTAATGCAGTTGCCACCGACGACGTGATTAACGCAGCGGAAGTGGCTTCCGGACAAACCCTGAGCGGGAAAGTGAGCGGCGCGGCGAGCGGTGACACTGTCACGATCGGCATCGGGGGCAACACCTATACCGCGACGGTTCAGGACGATCTGAGCTGGTCGGTTAACGTGGCATCTGACGTCTTAACCGCTATCGGTAACGGCGATCTCACCGTAACAGCGAGCGTGACCAACGGCCACGGCAACACCGGCACCGGCGAGCGCGACATTACGATTGATGCCAGCCTGCCGGGCCTGCGCGTGGATACCGTGGCAGGCGACGATGTGATCAACAGCATCGAGCATACTCAAAACCTGATTATCACCGGCTCCAGCGACGGGCTGGCGAGCGGATCGGCGCTGACGGTCACCGTCAACGGCAAAACCTACGCAGCAACCGTGCTGGCGGACGGCACCTGGACGGCGGCTATTCCGGCGGCTGACGTCGGCGCGCTGAGCGCAGGTACAGTCACCGTGACCGTTGACGGCCAGAGCGCGGCGGGTAATCCGGTTTCCATCAGCCATGACGTGAAGGTGGATCTGGCGCCGGTCGCCATCAGCATCGACGCCATCGCTACCGACGACGTGATTAACGCAGCCGAGAAGGGTGCGGATCTGGTGCTGTCCGGCTCGACCACCAACGTGGAAGAAAACCAGACCGTTACCATCAGTTTCGGCGGTAAGACCTATAGCGCGACGGTGGATGCCAGCGGCCACTGGACGGCGACCGTACCGTCTGCCGATTTGGGCGGTCTGAAAGACGGCGACACCAGCGTGCAGGTCAGCGTCACCAACGTAAACGGCAACAGCGCCTCTGCGGGCCGCGAGTACAGCGTGGATGCCACCGCGCCGACGGTGTCGATTGAAATCGTCAGCGACAACAACATCATCAATGCTGCCGAAGCGCAGCAGGATCTGGTCATCAACGGCGTCTCTGACGCGGAAGCGGGCCAGACCGTGACCGTGACCCTGAACGGCGAGAATTACACCACCACCGTGCAGACGAATGGCAGCTGGAGCGTCACCGTACCGTCTGCGGATGTCGGCGCGATTTCCGACGGCGATTACACCATCACGGCAGCCGTCCTGGATAAAGCGGGTAACCCGGCCTCGGCGGATCGCGATGTGCTGGTGGATACCACGGTGCCACAGCTGACCATTAACACCGTTTCCGACGACGACGTGATCAACAGCGCCGAGCATGCGCAGGCGCTGATTGTCACCGGTTCCGTGACCGGTGCGGCGGCGGGTGACGTGGTGACCGTCACCATCAATAGCAAAGATTACACGGCGACCCTGGACGCTTCCGGCAAGTGGAACGTAGGCGTGCCTGCGGCGGACGTGAGTGCTCTGACCGCAGGGGATCACACCATCACCGCGGCGCTGACCGATAAAGCCGGAAACAGCAACAGCACAACGCACGAGGTTGAAGTCAACCTCACCGCGCCGGTGCTGACCATTGACACCGTGTCCGGTGACGATGTGATCAACAACACCGAGAAAACCCAGGATCTGACGATCTCCGGTACGGCTTCCGGCCTGGCGGCGGGCGCGGTGGTGACCGTGATGCTCAACGGCAAAGCGTACAGCGCCACGGTAGCTACCAATGGCCAATGGACTACAACCGTTCCGGCGAGCGAGGTGGGGCAACTGGGTGAAGCGCTTTACACCGTGTCGGCCTCCGCGACGGACAGCGTCGGCAACAGCACCAGCACCTCGCACACCGTGAACGTGGAATCCGTTCTGCCTGGCGTCATCATCAACACCGTGGCGGGCGACGACGTGATCAACACTGCGGAGCTGGCAACCGGCCAGACCATCAGCGGTAAGGTGGTGAATGCCGAAGCGGGTAACACCGTGACCGTGACCATTGGCGGCAACAGCTACACCGCAACGGTGCAGAGCGATCTCACCTGGTCCGTTAGCGTGCCGGAGTCTGTGCTGACCGCGCTGGGCAACGGCGATTTAACCGTGTCAGCCAGCGTCACCAACGGCGTGGGCAATAGTGGAACGGGCGAGCGCGAAATCGTGATAGACGCGAATCTGCCGGGCCTGCGCGTGGACACCGTGGCGGGCGATGACGTGATTAACAGCATCGAACACGGGCAGAATCTGATTATCACGGGTTCAAGCGACGGCCTGACAGCGGGTACGGCGCTGACCGTCACTGTAAACGGTAAAACCTATGCGGCTACCGTGCTGGCAGACGGCACCTGGAGTGCGGCGATCCCTTCTGCGGACGTGAGTGCCCTTGCCGCAGGCACGGTCACCGTGACCGTTGAAGGGCAGAGCAGCGCGGGCAATCCGGTGACTATCAACCATGATGTGACGGTGGATCTGGCAAACGTCGCCATCAGCATTGACGCCATCGCTTCCGATGACGTGATCAACGCCGCCGAGAAGGGCGCGGTTCTGGTGCTCTCCGGCACCACTGCGAACGTGGAGGAAAATCAAACCGTCACCATCGCCTTCGGCGGCAAGAACTACACCGCCACGGTGGACGCTGAGGGTAAATGGACCGCCACTGTGCCATCTTCGGATCTGACCGGTCTGAAAGAGGGTGATGCCAGCGTGCAGGTAAGCGTCACCAACGTGAACGGCAACAGCGCCTCGGCGGGCCACGAGTACAGCGTGGATGCTACCGCGCCGTCCGTGACCATCAACACGATTGCCACAGACGATATCCTCAACGCCACGGAAGTGCAGTCAGACCTGGCAATCTCCGGCACCAGCACCGCCGAAGCGGGCCAGACGCTGACCGTGTCGCTGAACGGCAAAGATTACACCACAACCGTGAGCGCGGACGGCAGCTGGACGCTGAACGTTCCGGCGGCGGATCTGGCAGGATTAACCGACGGCAGCGTGACGGTCACTGCCTCAGTCAGCGACAAGGCGGGTAACCCGGCATCGGTTGATCACACTCTGACGGTGGATGTGACCGTTCCTGGGGTGACCATCCACACCGTTGCAGGTGACGATGTGATTAACGTGGCTGAACACAATCAGGCGCAGATCGTCAGCGGCTCCGCCACCGGCGCGGCGGCGGGCGATAAGGTCACCGTCACGATCGGCGGCCAACACCGGCAGCGGCACGCATAATGTGACCGTCGATACCGGTCTGCCGTCGGTCAGCTTTAACGCCATCAGCGATGACAACGTACTGAACGCGGTAGAAAAAGGGCAGGACCTGAGCGTCAGCGGCACCAGCGCCAACCTGGCGGAAGGCACCGTGGTGACCGTCATTCTGAACGGTAAAAACTACACGGCGACAACTGCGGCAGACGGCACCTGGAGCCTGACCGTTCCGGCGGCGGATCTGGCGAGCCTGGGCGAAGCCAACTACACCCTGAGCGCGACCGCCACCAACGGCGTGGGCAACAGCGTGAGCAACACCGCGAACCTGCTTGTCGACACCGCGCTGCCAACCGTCACCATCAACACCGTGGCGGGCGACAACGTGATTAACGCGGCGGAAGTGGCTGCGGGGCAGACCCTCAGCGGCAAGGTAACGAACGCTGAGGCGGGCAACACCGTGACGGTGACCATCGGCGGCAACAGCTACACCGCGACGGTGCAGAGCGATCTGACCTGGTCCGTGAACGTGCCGGAATCCGTCCTGACGGCGCTGGGCAACGGCGATTTAACGGTGTCAGCGACCGTCACTAATGACCATGGCAATTCGGGAACGGGCGAGCGCGATATCACTATCGACGCCAGCCTGCCGGGGCTGCGCGTGGATACCGTGGCGGGCGATGACGTGATCAACAGCATTGAGCATGGTCAGAATCTTATCGTCACTGGCTCAAGCGATGGGCTGGCGGCGGGCACTACGCTCACCGTGACCCTGAATGGCAAGACCTATGCCGCGTCGGTACTGGCAGACGGCTCCTGGACCGCGGCGATCCCGGCGGCAGACGTGGGCGCTCTGGCCGCAGGCACGATGACCGTCACCGTAGCGGGCCAGAGCGCGGCGGGCAATCCGGTCTCCATCAGCCACGACGTCACCGTCGATCTGGCAGCCGTGGCAATCAGCATCGATGCCATCGCCACCGACGACGTGATTAATGCGGCGGAGAAAGGCGCGGATCTGGTGCTTTCCGGCAGCACATCCAATGTGGAAGAGAACCAGACCGTGACCATCACCTTTGGCGGCAAGTCTTACACCGCCAAAGTCGATGCCGACGGCAACTGGACGGCGAGCGTGCCTTCCTCGGATCTGGCGGGTCTGAAAGACGGCGACGCCAGCGTGCAGGTGAGCATCACCAACGCGCACGGCAACAGCGCTTCGGCGGGCCGCGAATACAGTGTAGATGCCACCGCGCCAACCGTGACGATTGACACGGTCGCAGGCGACAACGTGATCAACGGCAGCGAAGCGGCTGCGGGCGTGGCCATTTCCGGCACCACCACGGCGGAAGTCGGTCAGACGGTAACCGTAACCTTCGGCGGGAACAGCTACACCGCGCAGGTTCAGCAGGGCGGCGTCTGGAGCGTTAACGTGCCGGGCACAGACCTGTCCGCCCTGGCGGATAACGGCTACACCGTGCAGGTGAGCGTGAGTGACGCCGCGGGTAACCCGGGCAGCGCGGGTAAAGCGATTACGCTTGATACTAGACCGCCGACCGTCAGCTTTAACGTTGTGGCGGGCGATGACGTCATCAACAGCGTGGAGCACGGGCAGGCGCAGATCGTCAGCGGCACCGCAACCGGCGCCAGCGTCGGCGATAAGCTGATTATCACCATCGGTTCGAATCAGTACACCACCACCGTTGACGCCAGCGGTTACTGGATCGTGGGCGTTCCGGCCAGCGTGATTTCCGCACTGGCCGACGGCACCGTAACCCTCAGCGCGACTATCACCGACAGCGCAGGCAACAGCAGCACTCAGACCCATGACGTGGTGGTAAATACCGCATCGGTCGCGCTGACCGTCAACACCCTCAGTGGTGATGACGTGATCAATGCGGCAGAAGCGGGCGCGTCGCTGGTTATCAACGGTTCCAGTGCGCAGTTCGCCAGCGGTACGCAGGTCACTATCACCCTGAATGGTAAGAGCTATACGGCCACCATTCAGAGCGACGGCGCCTGGCAGACCACCGTTCCGGCCGCCGACGTGGGCGCTCTGGCCGACGGCGCGAGCTACCAGGTTTCTGCTTCGGCGCAGGACAGCGCCGGGAACAGCGCCTCGGCGACGCATACCATCAGCGTGGACACCACCGCGCCGGTGATTAGCGTGAACACGTTGTCGGGCGACGACGTGCTGAATGCGGCGGAAGCTCAGCAGCCGCTCACCGTACACGGCTCTTCCAGCGCGGAAGCAGGCCAGACGGTGACCGTCACGCTGGGCGGAAAAACCTACACTGCGCTTGTCGGCAGCGATGGCACCTGGACGCTGGACGTTCCGGCGGCAGACCTGGTCGCACTGAGCCAGGGTGCGCTGACGGTGACCGCCGTGGTCAACGATAAAGCCGGTAACAGCGGCCAGACGACCCATACCTTAACGGTCGATACCGTCGCACCAGCCGTCACCATCAGCACCGTGGCCGATGACGATATCGTCAACAACGCCGAGCAGCTGGCGGGGCAGACTATTAGCGGGACCACCACCGCGGAGCAGGGCCAGACGGTGACCGTCTCCTTCAACGGGCACAGCTATCAGGCGACCGTTGGATCAGACGGTTCGTGGTCGGTCTTCGTGCCGGGCCGCGACTTCCTCGGCCTGAGCGATGGGGATTACACCATTACGGCTACGGTGAGCGATAAGGCGGGTAACCCGGGCAGCGCAACACACGACGTGACGCTGAACGGCGACGTGCCGACCATCGTCATTAACACCTTTGCCCAGGACGATATCGTCAACGCCGCCGAGCACGGCACGCCGCTAATTGTCAGCGGCACCACCGACGCGCCTGCGGGCCAGACGGTGACCATTACGCTTAACGGTAAAACCTACACGGCTACCGTTCAAAATGACGGCACCTGGAGCTATACGGTCGGCAGCGCAGACGTGACCGCGCTGGCGGACGGCGGTTCGTACGTGATCAATGCGCAGGTGAGCAACGCCATCGGCAACAGCGCCAGCGATAACCACAGCGTCACCGTGGATCTCACCGCACCGTCAATGGGGATCAGCATTGATTCCCTGCAAAACGATACCGGCCTGAGCGCGAGTGACTTCATCACCAACGATAAGCAGGTGGTGGTGAACGGTTCGCTATCGGCGCAGCTCGGCAATAACGAGAAGGCGCAGATCAGCCTCGACGGTGGTTCAACCTGGATTGACCTGACCGTGACCGGCACCACCTGGCGCTACACCGATGGGCGTACCCTGACGGACGGGACGTACCCGTACCAGGTGCGCGTCATTGATAATGCGGGGAACGTTGGGGCAACGGACAGCCAGGACGTGGTAATCGATCTGACGAAGCCTGCGGCGACGAGCATTACCGTGGATTCCGTCTCGCAGGATACCGGCCTGTCCGACAGCGACTTCATTACCAGCGACAACCAGATTAGCCTGAAAGGGACGCTCGGCGCGGCCCTGGGCAGCGGCGACCACGCGCAGATCAGCCTGGACGGTGGCGCGACCTGGACTGACGTGAGCGTCAGCGGACTGAGCTGGACCTACGTTGATGGCCGCACGGTGGCCGACGGAGACTACAACTACCAGCTGCGGGTGATTGACGACGCGGGGAATATCAGCGCCACCACCAGCCAGGTGGTGACCATTGATACCGTCGCGCCGGACGCCAGCAAAACGATCGCTATCGACAGCATCAGCGACGATACCGGCCTGAGCAGCAGCGACTTTATCACCAATGATACCTCCCTGACGCTGCACGGCTCGCTCGGCGCAACGCTGGCCGACGGCGAATATGCCCAGATTAGCATCGACGGCGGAGTCAGCTGGCAGAACGTGATCGTCACCGGCAACAGCTGGTACTACGTGGACGGCCGCACGCTGATTAACGGCACCTATGACTACTATGTGCGGGTAATAGACATCGCGGGTAACATTGGTGGGTCGGCATATCAGAAGGTGACCGTGGACCTGGTGGCGCCTGATAGTGCGATTACCGTCAGCATTGACAGTATTTCAACCGATACGGGCTATAGCGACAGCGACTTCCTGACTAATGATACGTCACTGACTATCAATGGTTCGATTGGTGCGCCGCTTTCCAGCGGTGAATATGTGCAGATCAGCGTCGATAACGGTTTGACCTGGCAGTATGTCACGATGAATGGCAACCGCTGGAGCTTCATCGATATCCGCGATTTGCCTGAAGGGGAACATACCTATCAAGTTCGGGTTGTAGATTTAGCGGGGAATACAGGCGCAACGGCTGAGCAGGTGGTTACCGTCGATCTGACGCCGTCTAACACCGCAGCGACAATTATTAGCTATACGGATGAGGTAGGCTCATCACGCGGTGAGTTTAGTGCTGGCACGACAACAGACGATCGTTTGCCTGTGCTAAACGGCACGTTGTCTTCCTCGCTTTTGACCGGCGAGCTGGTGCGTGTGTATCGCGCCGACGGCACCTTGCTTGGCGAGGCTGACGTAAACGGTACTTCCTGGTCCTTCGCCTTGACGGATCCGCTGGTAGATGGAGAAAAAGGGGAATTTTATGCGGTCGTTGTCGATGCCGCTGGAAATGAAACCACACCTTCACCTGTGTTTGATTTCACCGTTGATTTGCAAATGTATGTAGAGGTGCAGGATACCCTGGATACCACGCCGATTATCACCGGCCGCGTTGACTTCGAGATCCTCGATGGTGAATACGTTGAAGTGACGGTCAACAATGTGGTTTACAGTTCTCGCAATGGCGTTGTCGTTGTTGATCCTAAGAACAGTACCTGGTACGTGCAGATCCCTGACGCAGACGCCCTGGCGCTAGGCACATATGATGTCAAGGCTGCACTTTACAAAGCTGACGGCACGCAGATCACGGCGGATGACTCCGCGAACGAGCTGACGGTATCACCGACGCCGGAAATAAGTTTTACCTCGACCGCAGCCTCTTCGCAGGATACGGGCACGGCACTGACCCTGGCTGAAGATGGCTCATGGAGGATCCTCAGCAATTCTACGGTCTTTACCCAGAACGCAACCAGTTCGACGACGTTAGGTTCATTCAGCTCCGTCGCAATCAGTGGTCCGGACAGACAGCAGCAATCAACATTTGTCGACTTTGACCGTGATGGCCTGATGGATATCCTCGGTGCAGATACCAGTTATGCAAATGGCCAGCAGTCTTTCAAATACAATGCGGACGGCACCTACACCACCTTCCAGGTGGGTTCTAATGGCGTTGCGGGACAGACAAATGATGTCAATGGCAACACATGGAGTTGGTACGGCGGCGTAATGGGCATTGATATTGATGGGGATGGATTTGTCGACATGGTATACGGCGATGGATCTCCAAACGATTCCAACGCACCGGGTGGCTATGATACGCAAATCGTAATGAACACGGACGGCACTATTATCGGCTTTGACAAAAGTGGTGCTTATGTTGAAACCGCTACAACCCAGGATGGGGTGGCATCGACCAACAATAACAATGCGCAAATGAGCCGCGATCTCTCTGGCGTGGATCTCAACAATGATGGCTATGTCGACATTGTGTATCACGGGACGGTAGGCACCAACTATACCTCAGGCGGAGGCTCCAGCAGTGCGAATACCCGACTGGTGGTCGCGACCAATGGCGTGGATGCAAACGGTAATTATACGCTGACTAATACCCAGATTGTGACGGGGGTTTTCTATGGAAATCAGGGGACGACGAGTAATTATTACACCACTATGACCTGGGCCGACCTTAACGGCGATGGCTATATGGATCTCTTTGTGGGGGGGCTAACCGGTCAGGGTAACGCCACCAGTGCCGTTTTCTACAACGATGGTGCCGGGAATTTAACCGCGGCGGCTAACGGTGTGGGAACCGGGTCGAATGTTCAGACCTTCGGCGACAGCGTAAACAGCATGACCTCGCTGGCGGTGGACTGGAACGGTGATGGCAAGATGGATCTGATCGAGATTGCGGGAGCAGCGGGCAGCACAGTTGCCACTAACGCCAACAATATCGGCATGCTCTGGCTCAACAATGGTGTGAACGCCGGTACAGGGCAGGTTAACTGGTCATCGCAAACGCTGTTAACGGGCGCAAATCAGGGCAGCACTAACGTCACCACGGGAGCACTAGCGCTCGACCTTGATTATGATGGCGATCGCGATTTAGTCGTGTTCCGCGCGGCGGGTGGCAAGACGGAGTACATCGAAAATACCAGTACCATCAACGATGGATCCAGCATCATTCTGCGTATTTCTGACGCCAACGGTATTAACGCCTTCTATGGTAATACGGTACTGCTGGTAGACGAGAGTACCGGTAAAGTTGTTAGTTCACAGGTCATTAACCCGCAGGGCGGCGTGAACATGAACGATTCGACAGGGCTGGTGTATTTCTACGGTCTTGATGCGAGCAAGTCTTACAGCGCTGTACTGCTTTCTAATGCTAATGACTTTGGCGGTGTTTCGTCCGTCAGTTTCGACTCTTCCGGGACAACGAATACCATCGAGAACGTCAACGCTTCCTGGGCGGGACTCAAAGCGGTAGAGAAGAACCATGCCTATGTATTGACCGCAGAAAATGGGGATGCAGTCGTTGATAGCGCCCAGGCCGCAACGGATGGAAGCAATTCAGCAGGTATTGTAGGAACAGGTTACAACGACACGCTATACGCAACGGCCGGTACGCATATTTATAACGGTGGCGGCGGTAGCCGCGTGGTATCCGATGTGAACGTCTGGACCGCCGAAGGGGGAATGGATATTGTCGATTACAAGCTCGCTGGTTCGACAGCGCTGAATATCGATCTCAGTAAGACCGGTATGCAAGAAACAGGTTTTGGTTCTGCACGGTTTGTCAACATTGAAGGGCTGGCTGGTGGAAATGGTGACGATGTCTTTACAGGCAATACCGCGGATAACTTCTTTGAAGGCCGCGGCGGTAACGACACCTTCAACATCGGCAGCGGCGGTCAGGACACGCTGCTCTATAAGCTGATCAACGCGTCTGACGCGACGGGCGGCAACGGTAGCGATGTGGTGAACGGCTTTACCGTCGGTACCTGGGAAGGGACGGCAGACACGGACCGCATCGATCTGCGCGACCTGCTTTCCGACAGCGGCTATACCGGCACCGGCTCGGCGAGCTACGTGAACGGCGTGGCGACGCTGGACAGTAGCGCGGGCAACATTGCTGACTACATCCGCGTGGTGCAGAACGGCAGCAACACCGAGATCCAGGTTGACCTCGACGGGACGGGCGGCCAGTTCTCGCCAACCACCCTGGTGACGCTGAACGGCGTGCAGACGGATCTGGCGACGCTGCTGGCAAATCATCAACTGTTAATTGCGTAAAACAACGCCGCGGGGAGCGATCCTCGCGGCTTTTTGCGTTTCTTTACATTAATAGCCATAACCCTCTATTTCACAAGATTATTTTGCGGGCTCGTTTAGGTAACGTTCGATTTCTAATCATCTCGCAAAGGTATCATTTCAGTGCGAAATCATCGCCCTGAACAGGACGTAGCATTATGAAGACACATCCACAGTACGAACCCTGGTTGCAGGGCATGCTCATCATCGCTAAGCACTATCGGCTGGATTTTTCGGCGGAGCATGTTCGGGTCACGATTAACCATGAAAGCCAGTCTTCGCGCCAGCTGGTGCTGGAGGAGATGGCGCGCCAGCTTGGGCTGGGGATGCGTTGGGTAGCGGCGGAAGCCGTATCGCTCGACCCGTGGCGCTTACCGCTGCTGGCGGAGTTCACCGGCGGGCAAATCGCGGTCATCAACCGTATGGACAACGAAGGGAACATCAGCGTGCAGTTCAGCGGCGACGGCGGCCTGGAGACGACGCTGACGCGTGACGAACTCGGTTCGCGGTTTAAAGGGCTGATGGTGCTGCGTCCCCTGGAGTCCACGCCGGATGCGCGCGTGGATGATTACATCAAACCCTATGAGAAAAACTGGTTCTGGCAGCTGGCGCTGAAAGACTGGCGTCGTTACAGCGATATTATGCTGGTGGCGCTGGTCGCCAACGTGCTGGCGCTCTCCGGCATGGTCTTTTCCATGCAGGTGTATGACAGGGTGGTGCCGTCCCAGTCGGAGGCCACGCTGTGGGTGCTGTTTGGGGGCGTGATGATCGCTATCGTGTTTGAATTCATCATGCGCATGCTGCGGGTGCATATTTCGGATGTGGTAGGGAAACGCGCCGACCTGCGTATTTCCGAGCGCGTGTTTGCCCACGCCCTGCGGATTAAAAACGGCGCACGGTCGAAATCGACCGGGTCGTTTATCGCCCAGATCCGCGAGCTGGAGTCGGTGCGGGAGCTGATCACCTCCACCACCATTGCAGCCATCTCCGATCTGCCGTTCTTCCTGCTGTTCGTCTTCATTCTGTGGATGATTGGCGGCCCGCTGGTGCTGGTGGTGCTGCTGGCCGTGCCGCTGCTGCTCATTCCCGGCCTGCTGGTGCAGCGCCCGCTGGGAAAACTCTCCAGCGAAGGGATGCGTGAATCGGCGATTCGTAACGCCACGCTGGTGGAAGCGGTGCAGGGGCTTGAGGACATCAAGCTGATGCGCGCCGAGCAGCGGTTCCAGAACCAGTGGAATAACACCAATGACGTTGCCGCCAGCGTCGGCATGAAACAGCGCTGGCTGACGGGGCTGCTGCTGACCTGGACCCAGGAGGTGCAATCTATCGTCTACGCCGTGGTGCTGCTGGTGGGCTGTTACCTGGTCATCAGCGGCGACATGACCACCGGTGCGCTGGTGGGCACCTCGATTCTGGCGTCCCGCACCATTGCGCCGCTGTCGCAGATTTCCGGCGTGCTCTCCCGCTGGCAGTCAGCAAAGGTGGCCCGCAAGGGACTGGATGACCTGATGCAGCGTCCGATTGACGATCCCCAGCACGGCAAAAAAGTGCATAAAGCCCACCTGCGCGGTGATTATCAGCTGGACGACGTCGGGTTTTATTACGACGAAGAAGAGAAGCTCACCGTGCTGAACGTCAGCAAACTGCGCATTCGCGCCGGGGAGCGCGTGGCGGTGCTCGGGCGGAATGGTTCGGGGAAAAGCACTTTGCTGCACCTGCTGGCGGGAATGCAGGAGCCACAGCAGGGCAGCATTTTGCTGGACGATATTGCTCTCAATCATCTTGACCCGGCTGACGTACGCCGCGATATGCAGCTGCTCAGTCAGCAGGCGAGGCTGTTCTTCGGCTCCGTACGCGACAACATCCTGATGGGTAATCCGCTGGCGACAGACGAGGAAATTCATCAGGCGCAGGTCAACAGCGGCGCGCTGGAGTTTGTGCGCAAGCAGAAAATGGGGCTGAACACCATCATCAACGAGGGCGGAATGGGGCTTTCCGGCGGGCAACGTCAGGCGCTGTTGCTGGCCCGCGCGCTGATCACCTCGCCGAATATTCTGCTGCTGGATGAACCCACTGCCTGGCTGGATGAGGTCAGCGAGAAGCAATTTATCCAGCATCTGCACCAGTGGCTCGGTAAGCGCCGGACGCTGGTGGTGGCGACGCATCGTCTGCCGATTCTGGACCTGGTTGACCGCATTATCGTGCTGGAAAACGGCAAAGTGGTGATGGATGGCCCTCGTGATGCCATTTTACGCCAGCACGGAATGGCCCCGCAGCAGGCGCCGCAGCGCACGGTTAAACTGAAAACGGAGGGCGTGGCATGAATGATTTCTCCCGCTTTAATAGCCGACTGAAGGAGCCCCGCCTGCCGCGATCGTCGCTGGTGGCATGGTCGCTGTTTGCCCTGCTGGTGGTGTTTATTACCTGGGCCAGCCTGTTCCAGCTGGATGAGGTCACTACGGGCAGTGGCAAGGTGATCCCGTCCTCCCACGAGCAGGTGATCCAGTCCCTGGAAGGGGGGATTATCCACAGTCTGATGGTGCGCGAAGGCGATATCGTCGAGCGTGGTCAACAGCTTGCCCAACTGGACCGGACGAAAACCGAGTCCAGCGTGCTTGAGAGCGAGTCTCGATTAAATGCTGCGATGGCGACAGCCGCGCGTCTGAATGCTGAAGTGAACGACACCGGGCTGACATTCCCGGCAGAGCTGGATGACGACGTTGAGCTGGTTAAACAGGAAACGGCGCTTTACCAGTCTCGTCGCGAAAGCCTTGAAAAAGGGCTGGCGGGTTTACGCCAGGGAGCGGATCTCGTGCAGCGTGAACTGGCATTAACGCGCCCGCTGGTGACGCAGGGGGCGGCCAGTAAGGTCGAAGTCTTACGCCTTGAACGCCAAAAAAATGAGCTGGAGAGCAAAATCACCGAGATGAAAAACCAGTACTATGTTCGCGCCCGCGAAGAACTGGCGAAAGCGAACGCGGAAATCGAAGCGCAGCGTTCGGTGATGAAAGGGCGCGAAGACTCACTCACCCGCTTAACGTTTAATGCGCCGGTGCGTGGCATCGTGAAAGACATTGACGTGACGACGGTTGGCGGGGTGATCCCGCCGAACGGCAAACTGATGAGCCTGGTACCGCTTGATGACCAGATGGTGATAGAAGCAAAAATCTCGCCGCGCGATGTCGCGTTTATCCATCCCGGGCAAAAAGCGCTGGTGAAAATCACCGCTTATGACTATTCCATTTACGGCGGGCTGGAGGGGGAGGTGACGATGATTTCACCGGATACCCTTCAGGACGAGGTGAAACGGGATGTTTATTATTATCGCGTTTATATCCGTACAGACAGTAACCATCTGACTAACAGGCAGGGCAAGGAATTCCCGGTGTTTCCGGGCATGATAGCTACGGTTGATATCAAAACCGGCAGTAAATCCGTCATTGATTATCTGCTGAAACCGTTAAATAAGGCAAAAGAGGCACTGCGCGAGCGATAAAAAAGGCGTTCAGCAAGCCGAACGCCCGTCAGTTCAGAGTATAGACGTCATGTTGACAGCATGGCGTCGTTCTTTTGGCACCACATTGATGTAATGTGTGACATAGGCAAAATATAAACCGGCATAATTTTCGACAAGTTCGATAAATGCCGGGTAAATGGACATCCGGCCATCGCCGCGATCTTTAAGATAACCTGCCTCCTGTGCCGATTTGATAATGCGGTTGACGTGAATACGCGAGACGAAAAATTCTTTTGCAAGTGTGCTGGCTGAATACGCTATTATGGCACCGTATGCTGTTTTGTTTTTAATAGCCTGCAAATAGAGATAGAGCATAATCATTCGGCCACCATCCTTATCAATAAATAAACCCACCTCCGGAAGTACTTTACTGAATGTTAATCCGCGGAAAAGGTATTCTGCGGCGCGCCGGAAAAAGTTGTGCCTGAGAGTGTCATTGTCCAGAAGATTAACATTAATGTTGAATGTCGGATAAAGAATGCTAACAGGCGTGAACGCCCCGGACATATAGCGTTTAAGCTCATCCAGTCCTTTTTCCGTAGGCGCGATTTTTGTTTTTCGCCGATCTTCGGTACAGCGCCAAGTCTTAATTCGCCCGGTGGTTTTAAGTATGGTGATGATCGCAATAACGCTGTTAGGGCTGGCGATATTATAGCGTGAGCACAGTGCCTTAATCTCCGAGACCGACTCAGCCTGATTGCCAAAAACAAAACAACATATTGAGAGTATTATATTGAACCGTGATTCCTGAAGCATCGTTTTGTAGAATAGGGGTTGTTTTTTATAAATGGCGTCATTGATTCTGTAATGTTCTGTTATAGCTTCACTAAATCGCGGGTTGTTTTTAATGACATCCCGTCGATGTAGCAAAGCTCTGGATGAGATGTGATTATCCATAGCATTTTCTCTTTTTTGTCTGAGCCGATGAGAAGAAGTGTCCGGACTTCTTTTTCGGAATTTTCATTATACCTTGAGAAAGTCCTGGTTACTGTTGTTATATGAAAAGAAAATGATATTTATGCTGCATATGGATGAGTCGGTTGATTAACGCAAAGATGTTCATGTGCATAACATTGATAACGGTTTATTAACCAAATGGGGTGCGGTAAAATTATTCAATGCGACAAGGAATATTGGCTTTAATTACATATGGGAATGATGTTTGTATTCTCAGGAGCAGGTTATGTCTCAAAATTTACCTTCTGTGCAAGGTACTTGCTACAAGCAACGGTTTGTTATTTCAGCCTGCGGTTTCACCTTTGAAGGGTATAGCCTGCTTCTGAAATCTCGAGGCGTACACGCCACGCGACTCCATTTTGAAGAGGATGAAATATGTTCCGTTGACGTTGAAAAAATGATGGAAAATCAATCGCCCGAGGTTTCGGTTTTCCTTGGTCGTGACGTTGCTACTTTTCTTGAAAGCCTGAAGCGCTTGGTATCCGTTCTGAATGCACTGCCAGTGATTTGCAGGGTCACCCTGTATGGTGCACTACCTGAGCGATGGCTTAATGCAACGTTGAGAAGTCTCGTTAATAATACAAAAAAGCTTTCCACGATCAGGGTAGAGAATATTACAGAAATAATGGGCTTTGTAAAAAATGAGACAGATGAGCGTGCTGGCCCTTCACGCTTGTTGCGTAACGTACCGGACAAGGAGGGTAAAGAAAATTTGCATGGGTTAACACATCGCGAGTTAACCGTGCTACTGAATTTCTATCAGGGTATTTCCATAAAAGAGCAGAGTAAGAGGTTAGGGCTGTCAGATAAAACTATTTATACCCATCGTAAGGTGGGTTTGGGTAAATTATATATTATCAGAGTATGGTTTAGCGACTCTCGCGTTTTCAGAGATGAGGTTTGTGCAGGAAAAAATAAAACAAAAGTGTTTTCGGAAACGGAAATTGATATATTACAAGCGTTACATAAACGGGAAATCTTTGCGGCTTATCAAATTATCACTGATAGTGATAAAAAAGGAGTTGGATTTGAAATCCTGCTGCGCTGGCATAAAAAAGGTGAGATCCTGAAGCCAGCCTATTTTCTGGGAGGGATAAAAAATAGTGAAATATGGCTCAAGCTAACGGCGTTAGTCATCCATGCGGCCGTATCAGGTATCAATAAATACAATGGAAAATATTATTTTTCAGTTAACATTCCTCCTCAACTTGCTTCGGGAAACGCGCTGCCGGGGATGGCCAAAAAGGCCGTCGAAATGTTACTCAAACCGCAGTGGGCCGGGAAACTGGTCTTTGAACTAGCTGAAACGATTGACGTAACAAAGGATAAAAATATTCCCGAAACACTCCAGCGTTTACGCGCCGAGGGATGTCGGCTTTTTCTGGATGACTGTTTTTCAAAATATCATGCTATGCTGCCCATCAGACTGATTAATGTTGATGGACTAAAGCTTGATCGCGATATTGTTGAGCACTTTGTGGCTAACGACAAAGACTATAGCATTATTAAAGCGATACAGGTTTACAGCGACATGACGGGGACCGAATGCGTTGCGGAAGGCGTCGATAGCGAAGAAAAATTTGAAAAACTTGTCGCGTTAGGGGTTAAGCGATTCCAGGGTTATTATCTTTCCCACGCGGTTAAAGAAGAAGAGTTGGATCGAATGGTACGGCTATTTAGTTAACGGCTTCACTATGCTGGTGGTACGACAGACTACAGTATTCGACCACCAGTAAAAAACACTCAATCACCGTCGCAATAGTGTATTCTCAGATATCATCACGCGTAAAGCCGACAACAATTTCAAGTGTGTTGCGAATGACATCGCAGGCTTCAGGCTCCTCGGTAATTTCAAGGGCGTGAATCAGTTGCAGGATGATCTCTTTATTCGAAAGGTTGTCACCGGTCAGCATAATACAGCGTATTGCCGAGCCTAACACTTCAACTTCACCACTGAGATGCTTTCCAGCATTAAGAAAGTGTTCCGCCAGTCCTTTATCGTGCAGGGCTTCAAAATTATACGTCTGGTGCATAGTCGCTTTACTCATGGTGGTCACCGTCTCGGTTAAAATTAGTGTTTCTTATTTGGGCTCAGAAGCGTGTTGTGAGTAAAGAGAGAGCGCATGCGGCCAATTTCATAATCGCCCATCACTCTTCCCCGGTCGTGCGATACGCCGGTTACACGCTGGCGCACTTCATCTTCAGCGGCAATCAATGCATTTTTACGCTCATCATTTGATTCAACGTTAGCCATCGCCAGCAGGCGATTAGCAAGAGACGCAAAGGTAATAGGCCCGTTCTCTTTCAGTATGGATAATACGGCCTCACCGATAAGGTCATCCTTAAGTCGTTCAAATTTAGTTCTATGCATAGCTTAATCTCACTCTGCTACACGCGGCTGTAGCATGGGGTTAGTCATCGCATCCAGATGCTCTATTCTCACTCAGCATGACTAACTTAGTAAGTTAAAAACAGTGTTCAGGTTAACGCTCGAAGAAGAGGGCTATCAAACCGTTATAGTGCGCTTTCTCAACGTCAGACGTTGATTCTTCAATTCTGCGCAACAGCTTTGTACAAATTGTCATTCTGCTCAGTTGTACATTTTCTTTGATGATCTCACTGACGATGGCACCAAGGGTTTCCTGCTGTGTTGGGACGTTATCCTTGTTAAAATACAAGGTTATAGCGCTTTCTGCTGTAGAGGGAGCATGGTTGCGACGCATAATTTTCCACCGTTGACAAACAATTTTGTAACATCACTGGCATCGAATTTATACTATCCGGTCAAATCTGTACATCTAAATTGTACAAGTTTTTCGTGCGGTTCGGTGATTTGTCATAAGAACTATCAAAATTAGGGGGGAAGAGAGGGAGAAAAACGTGGGGCATAGAAAAGGCCCCGGAGGGCCTGAAATTATTTCCGTCCCAGCAGAAGTCCCAGAACGATGCCTACCGCACCCGCAGCGATTAAGCCCGTTAACGGGTTATTTCTGACGGCTTCAGTAACATCCGAGACGGCATCACTGGCCTGGGCTGCATATTTTTTCGCTGCACCTTTCACCTGATGTTTAGGGGAATCAACGAATTCACCAAACTGCTGCTGCGCAGAGCCGGATAATTCATCAAGTTTGTTTTTGGCTTTATCGCCAGCGTATTGTGCATTTTTATCAGTGTCGAAATCAGACATTCCAGCCTCCTTTTGTTGATAGTCTAAGGATAGACGCTGATGGCAAGAGTGAGAGAGAATTCGCTAAAATCGACGCCTGATTACCTCTTTTTAGGATATGTCTTTCTTACATGTCCACCATAACGCCCTAAGGATGGAGTGGATAAATATTTCCCTCGCCGTCTCTGTCTACGTAGCGGGAAGAGACTATTTCTCTCGTGCGTTAGCGCGAAAGGTAATGTAATAGCCAAGGGATGCGGCCAGGCACAGCATATAGCCGAACGATTCCGAACCTTCCTCCACGGCGTTTTTCACGACACGCATATAGCCATGCTCCAGGATGGCGTGCCACAGCACCTGCATTCCAAAGAGGCGGGAGAAGACCAGTACAGCCAGCAGGCCGCTCAACAGAATACCGTACCAGGGGGATTGGGTATATTTTGCCAGCTGTTCCAGGGTAGCGCGAAAATGCATAACGGGGCGAATTAACGCCAGCAGAGCGGTAATCAGCGCGAACCACACCCAACTCCCATGAGAAATGAGATCAAAAAGCGCGTCCAGCTCACGAATTAGCATTGTCAGGAAAAATCCACCCACCAGAATATTGCAGTAACGCATGGATTCGTTCATTTTCGCCAGACGAAAATGGAGAAAAACGATAGTCGCTAATACCGTTTCCTGCATAATTTCGGTCAGTGATAATTCCGGAATATCATGGCCGACAAACCGCATATCAACCCAAAGACAAAGTATAATAAGCGCGCATGCGACCGCCGCGCCAACAAAGAATAAAAAGCTCTTTAGTACAATCATTAACACCACCATTTTGTTTGTAGCAGTATGTTAGGTGACGAGAATGTTATTTCTGTTCACATCGTGCCATATAAGTGCTGAATTTTAACATTACGAGCTAAATAGGATTCGTAGCGGCCAGAATAAACCCTAAATATCTTTTGTTCCTTGCCGGCGATGTGCTCATTGCAGCGTCTCTATCTTGTGGTTTACAGGGCAATAACATACGAGGTACCATACCCTCCTATAGTATCAGGAGGGCGTATGCCGCATTCACCCGAAGATAAAAAACGTATTCTGACCCGCGTCCGCCGCATTCGAGGCCAGGTTGATGCCCTTGAACGCGCCCTGGAGTCGGGCGATCCCTGTCTCGCCATTCTGCAGCAAATTGCCGCCGTGCGCGGTGCTGCCAATGGCCTGATGGGTGAAATGGTTGAAATTCACCTCAAAGATGAGCTGGTGACGGGGGAGACCACCCCGGATCAGCGGGCAGTGCGGATGGCGGAAGTCGGCCATTTGCTGCGCTCTTATCTAAAATAAACCCACACACCTCACAACAAGGGAAAGACATCATGAAATCTCGCGCAGCTGTCGCGTTCGGCCCAGGCCAGCCGCTGAAAATCGTTGAAATTGATGTTGCTCCGCCGAAGAAAGGCGAAGTGCTGATCAAAATTACTCACACCGGCGTCTGCCATACCGATGCGTTTACCCTGTCCGGTGACGATCCGGAAGGCGTATTCCCGGCGGTGCTCGGCCACGAAGGGGGCGGTGTGGTGGTGGAAGTGGGTGAAGGCGTTACCAGCCTGAAGCCCGGCGACCATGTGATCCCGCTCTACACCGCAGAGTGCGGCGAGTGTAAGTTCTGCAAATCCGGCAAAACTAACCTCTGTCAGGCAGTGCGCGCCACGCAGGGCAAAGGTCTTATGCCGGACGGTACCACCCGTTTCTCCTATAACGGCGAGCCAATCTATCACTACATGGGGACCAGCACCTTCAGCGAATACACGGTGTGCGCCGAGATCTCACTGGCGAAAGTGAATCCGCAGGCCCCGCTGGATAAAGTCTGTCTGCTCGGCTGCGGTGTCACCACCGGTATCGGCGCGGTGCATAACACGGCGAAAGTGAAAGAGGGTGACACCGTGGCGGTGTTCGGCCTGGGCGGGATCGGTCTGGCGGTCATCCAGGGCGCGGTACAGGCGAAAGCTGGGCGTATCATTGCTGTGGATACCAACCCGGAGAAATTTAAGCTCGCAGGTGAGATGGGTGCGACCGACTTCATCAACCCGAAAGACTACGACAAACCGGTTCAGGACGTGATCGTTGAGCTGACCGACGGCGGCGTGGATTTCAGCTTCGAATGTATCGGCAACGTCAACGTGATGCGCTCAGCGCTGGAGTGCTGCCACAAAGGCTGGGGTGAGAGCATCATTATCGGTGTGGCCGGCGCGGGTCAGGAGATTAAAACCCGTCCCTTCCAGCTGGTGACAGGGCGCGTATGGCGCGGGTCGGCATTTGGCGGCGTGAAAGGCCGTACACAGCTGCCGGGCATGGTTGAAGATGCGATGGTCGGCAAAATTCAGCTCGACCCGTTCATTACGCACCGCCTGCCGCTGGAGCAGATCAACGAAGCTTTCGATCTGATGCACGAAGGAAAATCCATTCGTACCGTCATCCATTTCGGCGACAACTGATTATTCTGCCAGCGGTTTTTCCCGCTGGCATTTCTTCCCTGATCTTCTCTAAAGTGTGACCTGTCTGGCGCTTTTAGGCGTAATCTAGTTCCCCGCTGTGCCGATGACTCTTTTACAGGCGTGTTTTTACGCATCTTACCTATAAGAGAGTCGACGGTCATGGACAACACAACATCGATGCAGGCGCAGCACAAGCTGAGTTTCTTGCATCACATCCGGCTGGTTCCGCTGTTTTCCTCCATTCTCGGTGGCATTATTCTTTTGTTTGCCTTGAGCTCGGGTCTGGCAGGCTATTTCCTGCTCCAGGCCGATAACGATCAGCAGGATGTCACAGCAGAAATCCAGGTGCGCACCGGTCTGTCAAACAGTTCCAACCATTTACGCACCGCCCGTATCAACATGATCCACGCGGGGGCGGCGAGCCGCATCGCGGAGATGGAGGCGATGAAGCAAAACATCGCTGAGGCTGAGACCCGCATCAGGCAGTCGCAGGATGGATTTGCCGCCTATATGAAGCGCACCGTTCGCACTCAGGCTGATGAAGCGCTGGATGGCGATCTGAAAGCCCGCTATGACGCCTACATCGCCGGTATGCAGCCGATGCTGAAATATGCCAAAAACGGCATGTTTGAAGCCATTATCAACCATGAAAATGAGACCGCGCGTCCGCTGGACGATGCCTATAACGCGGTGCTGCTGAAGGCGATAAAAATCCGCACCGAACGCGCCAACGCACTGACGGCGCAGGCTCACACCCGCACCCGGCTGGGGCTGATGTTTATGTTCGGCGCGTTTGGCCTGGCGCTGGCGCTGGCGGTGATCACCTTTGTGGTGCTGCGCCGTACGGTGATAAACCCGCTTCAGCGAGCCGCTACGCGTATCGAAAATATCGCGAAAGGCGATTTAACCATGCCGGACGAACCGACCGGGCGCAGCGAAATTGGCCGCCTGACGCGCGATCTGCAAACAATGCAGCACGCGCTGGTGACAACCGTGGGCACAGTGCGGCAGGGGGCGGAGGAGATCTACCGGGGAACCAGTGAGATCTCCGCGGGTAATACCGATCTCTCATCCCGAACCGAACAGCAGGCGGCGGCCATCGAACAGACGGCGGCCAGCATGGAGCAGCTCACCGCGACGGTGAAGCAAAACGCCGATAACGCGCATCATGCGAGTAAACTTGCAGAAGATGCCTCCGGTAAGGCCAGCCGCGGGGGGCAGATGGTCTCCGGCGTGGTGAAAACCATGGGTAATATTTCCACCAGCTCGAAGAAGATCTCTGAAATTACCGCCGTGATTAACAGCATCGCGTTCCAGACCAATATTCTCGCGCTCAATGCGGCGGTCGAGGCGGCGCGTGCGGGTGAACAAGGACGCGGCTTTGCGGTCGTGGCGAGTGAAGTCCGCACCCTGGCAAGCCGCAGCGCGAACGCGGCGAAAGAGATTGAAAGCCTGATTAATGAATCGGTGTCGCTTATCGATCAGGGTTCCGGGGAGGTGGTTGCGGCAGGCAATACCATGAATGAGATCGTCGAGGCGGTTAAACGCGTCACCGATATTATGCTGGAGATTGCGGCCGCGTCTGATGAGCAGAGCCGCGGCATTGTTCAGGTGAGCCAGGCGATTTCCGAGATGGATAAGGTGACGCAGCAGAATGCCTCGCTGGTGGAAGAAGCCTCTGCGGCGGCGGCCTCGCTGGAAGAGCAGGGCGCGCGTCTGACGGAAGCCGTTGGCGCGTTTCGTCTCAATGGGGCACGAGCAGGAAGGACTGCTGCCGCAACCGCAGCAAAACCCGCGCCTTTAACCCCGGCGGCGGCTGTCTCAGGTGATAACTGGGAAACGTTCTGAGTAAGACAGACCCGCCCTCGCGGCGGGTTCTGCGTTTAGGGTCAGAGAGGCATTGACTTACGAATGGCGCTTAACAGCGTTTGGGCGCCTTCAGAGAGCGGGGCATCTACCCGCGTCAGGATCCCAATGGGTTCTCCTGCGCCGGGTGAGGTTACCGGCAGCGCGGTGAGCACGCCGCGTCGCAGATCGTCCTTCACCGCGCCGGACGGCACAAACCACACGTAGTCATAATCCACCGTCAGCTGGCGCGAAAGAGACGCCGAGAGCGTTTCAATACACCCTGAAGGCAGCGTGCAGCCCTGCATTTGCAGCAACGCTTCCGCATTCTGACGCGGAACCGTTCCTTTCGGGGAGACTACCACCGGCCACTCCATTACGCGGCTTAAGGTGACGGTATCCTGCAGCAGGGGATGATTCGGACGCACGACCAGCTTCAGTGATTCCAGGAACAGCAGCTCGTAATTCAGGCCGCTCATCAGTTCCGGATCGGACATCCGGCCAATGCCCAGATCGAGCTCCCCTGACTTCAGGCCCGCCAGCAGCATGGTGTTATTCATGGTCGCGACCTGAAGCGTGGCGTGCTTTTGCTGGCGGTGGAACTGGCCGATCGCCGCAGGCAATATGCCCAGCGCCGCCGTTGGCAGTGCCCCCACGCGCACGATGTCGCTGGCCTGCTCTTCTTTACGGTTTAAGGCCTGACCGGCGGTATTGAGGGCATCAAGAACTTTAACGGCATGCGTCAGGAACTGTTCGCCTACGAGCGTAAGCTGAGCGCCCAGACGGCCGCGGTCGAACAGACGGGTTCCGGTAAGCTGTTCCAGTTCGTTCAGCGTTTTGGATAGTGCAGGCTGACTAAGGTTAAGGGTTTCAGCCGCTCGCCCCAGCGTTCCCTGTTGAGCGACGGCCACAAATGTATGCAAATGGCGCAAGCGTATGCGCTGACTGAACAGACCATTTTTTTCCATAGGCGATGTTAAAAACAGAGCGACGCGGGTGACAAGTTAAGTTGTTTGAATTTGATAACCTGATAGCAAAATATTTTTAACATTCGATCTGTTTGAGTTACAACTGTTTTTCGAAAACGCCCATGCTTTGACCACTCGTCTGCCTGGATCACAATTTGTAAATTCTTCCCAACGAAAAGAACGGGCTTCTCTACACTCCAGGTAGTATTCACTGGAGGCATGACATCATGGCGAACACCATCACGGCTGATGATATTCGGGAACACTTTTCGCAGGCTATGTCGGCGATGTACCAGCAGGAAGTTCCGCAGTACGGCACCTTGCTGGAACTGGTGGCGGACGTTAACCTGGCGGTTCTGGAAAATAACCCACTTTTACATGAACAACTGGCAAATGCAGACGAACTGGCGCGCCTGAATGTTGAACGTCACGGTGCGATCCGCGTTGGCACCGCGCAGGAGCTTTCCACCCTGCGCCGGATCTTCGCCATTATGGGCATGTACCCGGTCAGCTACTACGATCTCTCCCAGGCGGGCGTGCCCGTCCACTCGACGGCGTTTCGTCCGACTGACGATGCGGCGCTCTGCCGTAATCCGTTTCGCATTTTTACCTCGCTGCTGCGCCTGGAGCTGATTGAAAACGTTGCGCTGCGCGAAAGGGCGGCAGAGATCCTCTCCCGGCGCAACATCTTTACGCCGCGCTGCCTGGACCTGATCGACCTGCATGATGCGCAGGGACACTTTACCGAGGCACAGGCGCGCGAATTTGTGCAGGAAGCCTTAGAAACCTTCCGCTGGCATCGCCATGCGACGGTCGATCAGGAAACCTATCTGGCGCTTAGCAACGAACATCGCCTGATAGCCGACGTGGTCTGTTTCCCGGGGTGCCATATCAACCATCTCACGCCGCGCACGCTGGATATCGACCGGGTACAGGAACTGATGCCGAAGTACGGCATTGAGCCGAAAATCCTGATTGAAGGCCCGCCGCGCCGCGAGGTGCCGATCCTCCTGCGCCAGACCAGCTTTAAGGCGCTGGAAGAGCCGGTGCTTTTCGCGGGAGAACACAAGGGTACGCATACCGCGCGTTTCGGTGAGATTGAGCAGCGGGGCGTGGCCCTTACGCCGAAAGGGCGCGAGCTGTACGACTGTCTGTTAAATCAGGCCGGGACCGGCAAAGACAACCTGACCCATCAGCTTCACCTGCGCGAGATCTTCAGCACCTTCCCGGACAGCGAAATGTTCCTGCGCCGTCAGGGGCTGGCTTATTTCCGCTACCGTCTGACTCCGACAGGTGAGGCGCATCGCCACGCGTTTCGTCCCGGCGACGATCCGCAGCCGCTGATCGAACGCGGCTGGGTTGTGGCGCAGCCGATCACCTATGAGGATTTTCTGCCCGTCAGCGCGGCGGGGATTTTCCAGTCGAATCTTGGCAATGAAACGCAGGCGCGCAGCCACGGCAATGCCAGCCGCAATGCCTTCGAAGCCGCGCTCGGCTGTGCGGTGTACGACGAGTTTACGCTTTACGAGGAGGCGGAAGCGCGCAGCAAACAGCGTTGCGGTTTGCTCTGAAACCGTTACTCTGCAGGGGTGTGATGGAAAAAGAAGGTTGGTATGGAAAATCCCTCCGCCCCTGTGGTTGAAACGCGCCAGGGCGCACTAATTGGTTCTACTGAAGGCGATACCCATGTGTGGTGTGGCATTCCTTATGCGGCACCGCCGGTTGGCCCGTGGCGCTGGCGCTCCCCACGCCCCCCTGCACGCTGGGATGGCGTGCGTCCGGCGACGGCGTTCTCCGCCTCCAGCTGGCAGAGCAGCGAAAGCTGTCAGGAGTTGGGCGGCGGCGATCCTGGCCAGTTCTCTGAAGACTGCCTGTACCTTAACGTCTGGTCGCCAGTCGTACGCGCCGATCCGCTTCCGGTGATGGTCTGGCTGCACGGCGGAGGATTTACACTCGGCGCTGGCGGTCTGCCTCCGTATAACGGCAGGGCGCTGGCGAAGCGCGGCACGGTGGTGGTGACAATTAATTACCGTCTCGGCCACCTCGGCTTTTTTGCCCATCCGGCGCTGGAGGGGGAAGAAGAACGCGTGGTGCATAACTTTGCGCTGCTCGATCAGATCCAGGCCCTGGAATGGGTGCGCGATAACATTGCCGCGTTCGGCGGCGATCCTGAGAACATCACCGTATTTGGCGAGTCGGCCGGTGCGCGCAGCGTGCTGTCGCTGATGGCTTCTCCGCTTGCGGGAGGACTGTTCCATAAAGCCATTGTGCAAAGCGGGTACACGCTGCCCGACACCCCGCGCGAGCAGGCCATGCATAAAGGCGAAGTGATTGCTGCCCATTTTGGCCTGCAAAATGCCACCGCGGAACAGCTTCGCGCGATCCCGCCTGAGGCGTTCTGGCCGTTGATCTCGCCGCTGAATATCGCCCCTGCGCCCATCGTGGGTGACTGCGTTTTGCCTGAGGCCATGCTCGATGTCTTTTTCGCTGCCCGTCAGCATTCAGTACCGGTGATGATTGGGTCAAACAGCGACGAAGCCAGCGTGATGTCGGTGTTCGGGGTCGATCTTGCCGGGCAGATCCAGAAGCTCCGTCGCGAGCGGCGCTTTGGCCTGGGGCTGATCAAGCTGCTTTATCCGGGCGTGAAGGGCGATGAGGAACTCGGCAGGCAGGTTTGCCGCGACATGGCCTTTACCACCATGGGATACGTGGTGATGCAGGCGCAGCAGCGGGCAGGCGGCCTGTGCTGGCGATACTGGTTTGATTATGTGGCCGAAGCGGAGCACGCGACGTATACCAACGGCGCCTGGCACGGTAACGAAGTGCCCTACGTGTTCGATACCCTTGGGCAGGTGGAACCCTCGCGGCAGTATGTAAATGAACGCGATCTGGCCTTCGCCGCTCAGGTGGCGGACTACTGGGTGAGCTTCGACCGGGATGCGGGAGCACGCGATAGCCTGGTGGGGCCCACGCGCTGGCCCGCCTGCCGGAAAGGGCGGGACGTGTTGTTGCGCATCGGTGTGAATAAACATGCAGGTTTTCGGCTTGAAAACCGTTTTATGCGTGCCCGTATGAGCCTCTTCAAACGGGTAATGAAACACCACGTCAGCCTCGACTGAGCAGACAGGCACGAAACGCATCCAGCACGTTCTCCGGGTCGGGTGCGTCGCGTAACACCAGCCGGTAGCTCGCCCCCGTCTTTATGCTCGTATCATAAGGCCGCATCAGCCGTCCGGCGTGCACGTCCTCCTCCACCAGCGTTTCATCCGCAATGGCGATGCCCAGCCCCTGAATGGCGGCGGTAATGGCCAGATCCATGGTTTCAAAGTGTTGATTTTTGAGCATAGCTGGCGCCGGACGCGGCTGTTTCGCCAGCCACAGCGTCCAGTCCGTTTTGTCCCGCGTGGGGTGCAGGAAGGTGAGTGTTTCCAGCGCAGAACCGGCCCGCAGCGGGCTCATCACCGGGGTTAAGGCCTCTTCGAACAGCAGATCGCCGGCGCTCATGTGCGTTCCAAACACAATCGCCGCGTCATAGGATTCGGTTTTGAAATTGACGTTATGATCGGTGGTAGTGGTCAGCGCAATCTGGAGTTCCGGCTGTTCGCGCTCGACCTGTAACAGACGCGGTACCAGCCAGCGCATCGCGCAGGTAGGCGCTTTCAGACGAATTACGGTCTGGTGCGTCCGCGCCTGTTCAGCAACGTTAAGCAGGTGCTCAAACGCAGATTGCAGTTCCGGCAGCAGGGCGCTTCCCTGTGAAGAAAGACGCAGGCCGCGAGCATGGCGTTCGAACAGCGGGAAGCCGAACCAGCTTTCCAGCGAGGCAATTTTGCGGCTTACCGCCCCCTGCGTCAGACAAAGCTCCTTCGCGGCATGGGTAAGATTCAGGTGACGCGCGGTCACGATAAACGTCTCTACGGCATTAAGCGGAAATGAACGACGCGACATATCTCACCTTAGCTATGCGTTTTTGTCATGGCTATTATGACAACAATTCGATTGTCCCGGCAATCAAGTTATTGTTTGAATAGTTATGCATTCACCACGAGAAGGGACAGAGGATGACTTTGAAAACGCCGGTGCAGACCCGCTCTAAATTGCCCGATGTAGGAACCACCATTTTTACCGTTATCGGCCAGCTTTCAGCCCGGCATAACGCCATCAACCTTTCTCAGGGTGCGCCGAATTTTTCCTGCGACCCAAAACTTATCTCCGGCGTCACTCGCGCCATGGAGTCAGGGCATAACCAGTATGCCTCCATGACCGGGCTGCAACCGCTCAGAGAGCGCATCGCGGACAAAATTGCCACGCTCTATGGCACCCGCTATGACCCGGTGAGTGAGGTACTGGTGACTGCCAGCGCCAGCGAAGGGCTTTACTCAGCCATCAGCGGGCTGGTTCATCCTGGCGATGAGGTGATCTATTTCGAGCCCTCCTTTGACAGCTATGCGCCGATTGTCCGTCTGCAGGGGGCGACGCCGATCGCTATTAAGCTGACGGTACCGGATTTTGCCGTGAACTGGGATGAAGTACGCGCGGCTATTACCCCGCGCACGCGGATGATCATCGTCAATACGCCGCACAACCCGAGCGGACAGGTGTTTTCAGCCGCCGATCTGCACCAGCTGGCAGCGCTGACGCGCCACACCGACATCATCATTTTGTCTGACGAAGTGTACGAGCACGTCGTTTTTGATGGCGAACCGCACCATGGGATGGCAACGCACCCGCAACTGGCGGAGCGCAGCGTGATTATTTCTTCTTTCGGAAAAACCTATCACGTCACCGGCTGGCGCGTGGGTTATTGTGTGGCGCCCGCGGAGCTGATGGATGAAATATGTAAGGTCCATCAATTTTTAATGTTCTCGGCCGATACGCCGATGCAGTACGCGTTTGCCGAACACATGACCGATCCGCAAACCTGGCTGTCGCTGGCGGCGTTTTATCAGCGCAAGCGCGATCTGCTGCAAAGTTTGCTCGCCGACTCACCGTTCAGGCTGCTTCCGAGTGCCGGTTCGTTCTTCCTGCTTGCGGATTACAGCGGCTTTAGCGACGAGCGCGACAGCGAGATGGTGAAAAGGCTGATTGTTGAGTACGGGGTTGCCACCATTCCGCTGTCAGCGTTTTATGCCGATGGCACGGACAATAAACTGATCCGTCTCTCTTTTGCGAAAGATGAGGCGACGTTACGGGCAGGTGCCCAGGCCCTTTGTCGGGTTACACCACGTTAAGGAATTTGAGATGAAATTACGCGCGTTAGTTGTCGGCATAGGACTGCTGTGTTCATTCTCGACGTTTGCTGCTACCGAGTTGCGATACGGGCTGGAAGCGGAATATCCGCCGTTTGAAAGCCGCAATGCCTCAGGGGAGCTGGAAGGATTTGACGTAGAACTGGGAAATGCCATCTGTAAAGCCGCCGCGCTGAAGTGCAGCTGGGTAGAAACCTCGTTTGATGCGTTGATTCCCGGTCTGGTGGCGAAAAAGTTCGACGCCATAAACTCGGCGATGAACATCACCGAACAGCGTCGTAAGAGCATTGATTTTACCCAGCCCATCTACCGTATTCCCTCCCAGCTGGTGGGCAAAGCCGGTTCTGCGGTAGAGGCCACGCCGGAAGGGCTGAAGGGCAAAACCATCGGCGTTCTCCAGGGTTCCATTCAGGAAACTTACGCCAAAGAGCACTGGGAAAAGCACGGTGTCACCGTGGTGTCTTATAAAGATCAGAATATGGCCTGGGGGGATTTGCTGAATGGCCGCATCGATGCCTCGCTGGTGATGTCAGCGGCCGGGCAGGCAGGTTTCCTCAGTAAGCCGCAGGGTAAAGGGTTTGGCTTTATCGGCAAACCGGTGTCGGACGACACCATCCTCGGCAGTGGGATCGGCTTTGGGCTGCGTAAGGGGGATGAGGCCACCAAAAAGCAGCTTGATGCCGCAATTGATAAAGTACGTGCCGACGGCACGATCGCTAAACTGGCTGATAAGTACTTCCCGGGTATCGATGTCAGCGTAAAATAACCGCCTCGTTGGTCCCGGCTGACGATGTCCAGCCGGGACATTTTTATACATAACTTTACCCCTTTTTCAGGCCGTTCTGGTCGACAGAAAATATTTCTCGGTTTGTTCAGATAATCATCCGCCAACAATTGGATTCTTAACCGTTTTTGTTTAGGCTGTGCGTTCTTTCTTGCCGTCATTTCGCTGCGCGCGAAACTCATTCACACGACCATAAGGACGTTTTCTCAGGCATGAATCGCAGACGTTTTCTCAAAGGTTCCCTGGCAATGGCTGCCCTGAGCGGCACTTCTGGCCTTGCTTCTCTGTTTTCCCAGGCGGCGTATGCTGCTGACTCCGACATTGCCGACGGTCAGAGCCGTCGCTTTGACTTCTCTGTTCTGCAATCCATGGCGCACGATCTGGCGAAAACCCCGTGGGGTGGTGCGCCGCGTCCGCTGCCGGAAACGCTGGCCACCATGACGCCGCAGGCGTACAACGCCATCCGTTACGATGAGAAACAGTCGCTGTGGAATAACATTGAAGGTCGCCAGCTGGACGCCCAGTTCTTCCATATGGGGATGGGATTCCGCCGCCGCGTGCGCATGTTCTCGCTGGATCAAAGCACCTCTCAGGCGCGTGAGATCCACTTCCGTCCAGAGCTGTTCAGCTACGGCGATACGGGCGTGGATACCAAACAGCTTGAAGGTCAGAGTGACCTCGGCTTCGCCGGATTCCGCGTCTTTAAAGCGCCGGAGCTGGCGCGACGCGATATCGTTTCGTTCCTGGGCGCGAGTTACTTCCGCGCAGTGGATGATACCTACCAGTACGGCCTTTCCGCACGCGGGCTGGCGGTGGATACCTTTACTGACACCCCGGAAGAGTTCCCGGATTTCACCTCCTTCTGGTTTGAAACCGTTAAGCCGGGCGATACCACCTTTACCGTCTATGCGCTGCTGGACAGCCCGAGCATTACCGGTGCCTATAAGTTTGTGATCCACTGTGAGAAGAGCCAGGTGATCATGGACGTCGAAAACCATCTCTATGCGCGCAAAGACATCAAGCAGCTCGGCATCGCGCCGATGACCAGCATGTTCAGCTGCGGCAACAACGAACGCCGCATGTGCGACACCATTCATCCGCAGATCCACGATTCAGACCGCCTGGCAATGTGGCGCGGTAACGGAGAGTGGATCTGCCGACCGCTGAACAACCCGCAAAAGCTGCAATTTAACGCTTATCTGGATAAAAACCCGAAAGGCTTTGGTTTGTTGCAGCTTGACCGTGATTTCTCCCATTACCAGGACGTCATGGGCTGGTATAACAAGCGACCAAGCCTGTGGGTCGAGCCGCGCAACAACTGGGGTAAAGGATCCATCGCCCTGATGGAGATCCCGACAACCGGCGAGACGCTCGATAACGTGGTCTGCTTCTGGCAGCCGGAAAAACCGGTGCAGGCGGGTGATGAACTGGACTTCAAATACCGTCTCTACTGGAGCGCGCAGCCGCCGGTGCGTTCACCGCTGGCAAACGTCTACGCTACCCGTACCGGTATGGGCGGCTTCCCGGAGGGCTGGGCGCCGGGTGAAAATTACCCGAAAGTGTGGGCCCGTCGCTTTGCCATCGACTTCGTCGGGGGCGATTTGAAGGCCGCCGCACCGAAGGGCATTGAGCCGGTGATCACCCTGTCCAGCGGTGAAGCGAAGCAGGTGGAGATCCTCTACGTCGAGCCGTTCGACGGGTATCGCATTCTGTTTGACTGGTACCCAACCTCTGACTCCACCGAGCCGGTCGATATGCGTCTGTTCCTGCGCTGTCAGGGCGACGCCATCAGCGAGACCTGGCTGTACCAGTATTTCCCGCCCGCGCCGGACAAACGTAACTACGTTGACGACCGGATCATGCGTTAGTCCTTATGGGATTGTGCCGGGTGGCGGCTTCGCCTTACCCGGCCTGATCCGGACGCATTTGTAGGCCGGGTAAGCGTTAGCGCACCCGGCAATTAAGAGGCACTATGTCTTCAGAAATTATCCCCGTAACCCAGGAAATCGAGCTTCGCGCCGTCGAAGAGCGCTATACCACCGATCTGCACAACCTCGTTATTAAAAACAAAACCTGGCTGCAAACCGCCTTCGACTGGGCGCAGCATGTCGGCACTGAAGAGGACACGCGCCGTAACGTGCAGAGCAACCAGATGCTGCACCAGCGCGGCTACGCCAAAATGTTCCTGATTTTCATGAAGGACGAGCTGGTGGGCGTGCTTTCTTTTAACGCGATAGAGCCTGCGAATAAGGCCGGGTACATCGGCTACTGGCTTGACAAAGCGCATCAGGGACAGGGCATTCTCTCTCAGGCGCTACAGGCGTTTATGCGCTATTACGTTGAGCGCGGCGAGATCCGCCGCTTTGTGATCAAATGTCGCGTGGCTAACCATAACAGTAACCGCGTGGCGCAGCGCAACGGTTTTGCGCTGGAAGGTTGTTTGCGGGAAGCGGAAATGCTCAACGGCCGCTTCGATGACGTAAACCTGTACGCCAGGTTATTCCCGCTATAGCGCCCCCAGCAGCGGCGTCCGGGAGATCCGCGTGTCACCGTTGATCACTTTGGCTCCCCGGACGTGAATGCTTGCACCCTCCAGCGCCTCGATCGCCGCATCGTCTGTCATCTCCACCTGATGCTCAATCAGGACATCACCGCTGATACGCGCGCGCCCCTGAATAACGACCTTGTCATCAATCAGGATCGGCCCGCCGCGTAACCACGCCTCGCCACCAATCAATACGTGGTGTTTAATCACGCAGTTACCTTCGACGAGGGCGTTTTCCGCGACCTGTGAACTGTACCGCACGGTCGGGATCGCATCATCCTCTAAACCGGCCAGCAGGCGGGCGTTGCCGTACACTTTGGCGCAGTCGCACACCCAGACGTTATTAAGCGCGTTGCCCTCAAGAATGGCGCGGTCGAACACCTCCGAGCGGTGCTCAACAAAGGCCCAGGTCACCATGGCATCGCCGTAGATTTGCGCCTGATGCACAATACGCGACTGGCTGACCGTGGCTCTGTCGTAAATCTGCAGGATCTGCTCACGGTCGGGTGTCAGCCCTTTGGCTGCAATCACCATGCTGTTATGCAGCACCCGCGCGTCACCCGCGATACGGCATTCCCCGCGTACGGTGGAGTGCTGGATAGTGACGTTGTCACTTATTGCCGCGCCATGACTCACCTCTGCCGCGTCAAGCCAGCTGTTGCCGCCTACGAGTGCGCGGTGGCTTACGATGCAAGGTTGGGTGAGGCGGGCGTTGCCGGATATCCTGGCCCCGGCAAACACCACGCTGTTTTCATCATAAACCCAGCAATCCCCGTCCTGGGCGAGCGCGTGTTCATCCTCAACCCAACCACCTTTTGTCCCGCTGGTCACATCGTTAAAATTCTTTGCGGCAATAATCTGTCTGAGTAGGGTTGTGCACGGCGTTGATCCGTCCTGCCAGCGCCAGAGACGCGTTTCATTGCTAAGCCTGTATTTTGTCATCGTGTTTTCCCTGAAAAGCCATTCACTAAACGTAGCAAACTTTTGGCGTTTCGAAGTGCTGGCGTCTGCACGGTAAACCCCTTAAAATGGCATTTAAAATACATTTTAAAGTTTAAAAAAAATGCATAACCAAGACCAACGCGTTCTTAACTTGCCCGCCGGTTATTTCGGTATGGTTCTGGGTACCATAGGTATGGGGTTCGCCTGGCGTTATGCCGGTACTATCTGGCCGGTGACGCGCTGGCCGGGCGAGATCCTGGTGGCGCTGGCGGTGGCGATCTGGTTCCTGCTGAGCGTGGCGTTTCTTACCCGTGCGGTACGGTTTCCACATAGCGTGCTGGCCGAGATGCGGCATCCGGTAATGAGCAGTTTTGTCAGCCTGTTTCCTGCCACAACGCTACTGGTGGCCATTGGCTTTGTGCCGTGGTGCCGACCAGTGTCGCTGGTGCTGTTTAGCGTAGGCGTGGTGATCCAGCTTGCGTATGCCGCCTGGCAAAGCGCCGGGCTGTGGCGCGGTAAGCATCCGGAAGAGGCCACGACGCCGGGACTGTATCTGCCGACGGTGGCGAACAATTTTATCAGCGCCATGGCCTGCGGTGCGCTGGGTTTCCACGATGCGGGGCTGGTGTTCCTTGGTGCCGGGGTCTTTTCCTGGCTGAGCCTCGAGCCGGTCATTCTGCAACGCCTGCGCAGCGCGGGCGAACTGCCCGCGGCGCTTCGTACTTCGCTCGGGATCCAGCTTGCGCCTGCCCTGGTGGCCTGTAGCGCCTGGTTTAGCGTCAACGGCGGCGAAGCGGACACCTTCGCCAAAATGCTTTTCGGCTATGGTCTGTTGCAACTCCTGTTTATGCTGCGTCTGATGCCGTGGTATCTGTCGCAGCCGTTCAACGTGTCGTTCTGGAGCTTCTCGTTCGGGGTGTCGGCGCTGGCGACCACCGGTTTACATCTGGGGCAGAGCAGTCCGTCAGGGTTCTTTCATGCCCTCGCGGTTCCCCTGTTTATTTTCACCAACATCATCATCGCGATGCTGCTGGTCCGTACTTTTATCTTGCTGATGCAGGGCAAACTTCTGGTGCGCGCTGATAAGGCACTGCTAATGCAATCTGAGGAAAAATAATGACTGTCGATGAAAACTACTTTACTGAGAAATATGGGCTGACCCGCACGCACTCAGAGGTCCTGCTCAGCGCGGACATTGTTAAGCCGGGAAAAACGCTCGATCTCGGTTGCGGAAATGGCCGTAACAGCCTCTACCTCGCTGCCAACGGCTATGACGTGACGGCGTGGGATAAAAACCCGATGAGCATCGATAACATCGAACGCATTAAGGCGGCGGAAGGGATCGCGAATCTGCAAACGGCGATAAAGGATCTGAACAACCTGACCTTTGACGGCGAATACGACTTTATTCTTTCCACCGTCGTGTTGATGTTTCTCGAAGCGAAAACCATCCCTGGTCTTATCGCCAATATGCAGCGTTGCACTAAACCAGGCGGCTATAACCTGATCGTTGCCGCCATGGATACGGAGGACTATCCGTGTACCGTCGGTTTCCCGTTTGCCTTCAAGACCGGTGAACTGAGCCACTACTACGAAGGCTGGGAGCTGATCAAGTACAACGAAGAGGTGGGGGAACTCCACCGTACCGATGCCAACGGCAACCGTATCAAGCTGCGCTTCGCCACCATGATCGCACGCAAGCCCGCTTAACGCGCGGCCAGCAGACAGAGTTGCAGGGCCGTGCGACAGGAGGCCTCGAACGACGACAGCG
The DNA here is from genome assembly GCF_020224095.1 of Enterobacter sp. CCUG 70166. Lineage (NCBI taxonomy): Bacteria > Pseudomonadati > Pseudomonadota > Gammaproteobacteria > Enterobacterales > Enterobacteriaceae > Enterobacter > Enterobacter sp. CCUG 70166. The sequence goes on along the minus strand of NZ_NRIQ01000019.1, from coordinate 51,354 downwards.
GTAAAAACTCAAACTTCGAGTGGAAGTTATGGGCGCCGGTGAAGAAGTTCGGGGTGAGCAAGCCTTTGGCTGACAGGGCCGCCCCGTCCGTGCCACCGCGCATGGGGATCGGTTTTGGGGTGATACCGAGCGATTCCATCGCCTCGAACATCAGGTCGATCGCGCGGCGGTCTTCGCCAATCGCATTGCTGATATTGCTGTAGGTATCTTCAATGCGATACTCCACGTTTGCCGTGGGATGCTGCGCAGCAATCCGCGCTGCCACATCGGCAATTTGCTGCTTGCGGGCGGCAAAACCCTCTTTGTCAAAATCACGAATGTTGGCTTTCAGCACCGCTTCGTTTTGCCCGGCCTGGATGCCGTTAAACCAGATATAACCTTCGCGCCCCTCGGTGCATTCCGGGGTTTGCTGGCGATCGAAATGGCTGATGAAATCCGTTGCCATCAGCAGCGGGTTGACCAGCACCCCTTTGGCGGACATCGGGTGCGCCGTGACGCCGGTAAAGCGAATTTCAGCCGCCGCCGCGTTAAAGTTCTCGTAAACAATTTCCCCCAGCTCGCAGCAGTCGATGGTCCAGGCAAAATCGACGTCGAAGCGCTTCAAATCCAGCGCTTTCGCGCCACAGAGACCAATCTCTTCATCGGGCACAAACGCCACCACAATATCGCCATGCTTATGTTCAGCGGTGAGGTTTTCCAGCACCGTCATGACCACGGTGACGGCCGCTTTATTATCTGCGCCTAATACGCTGGTTCCGTCGCTGAAAATAATCTCCTCATCAGGATAAGCCAGAATTTCCGGGTGCTCATTTACGCGCAACCAAATATCTTTTTCTTTATTCAGGCAGAGATCATCTCCCGTAAAGGTTAATATTTGTGGATGAATATCCGGGGATAAACCGACGTCAACGGTATCGATATGGGTAATAAAACCAATCCGCGGCGCGCCGGGAATATTGCCTTTTTTCACGGCGGTAACGGTGGCGAACTCATCAATCACAATATCGTCTAACCCCAGCGTTTCCAGCTCCTTCGCCAGCTCCCGCGCCATGTCGTGCTGGCCCGGGGTGGAGGGCAGGGTTTTGACTTTCGGGTCGCTCTGGCTGGTGATGGCGAGATAGCGGAAAAAGCGTTGGGTTAATTGTCTGGAGAGTTCTGAGCCCATAGTGTTTCCTTCTGTATTTATTTTTCATGTGTTTGCGCCATCACTTTAATGTTATTTATGAAATGGCAAAAGAAGTAATTAGCCGTCGAATTAAAAAGACAGGAATAAATGATGAAAAGCACATTCACAATGATAACGCTGGCGCTTGCTGCGCTGACGGTCAGTTCCACCGTCGCGGCAAAAACGCTGGTGTATTGCTCCGAAGGATCGCCGGAAAATTTCAATCCTCAGCTCTACACGTCGGGAACCAGCGTGGACGCCAGCGCCGTACCGGTTTATAACCGTCTGGTCGATTTCAAACCGGGTACTACCGAACTGGTGCCGAGCCTGGCGGAAAGCTGGGAGGTGAGCGAGGATGGTAAGGTCTACACCTTCCACCTGCGCAAAGGGGTGAAATTCCACAGTAATAAACTGTTCACGCCGACGCGCGACTTCAACGCGGATGACGTGATTTTCTCGTTTATGCGCCAGAAGGATGTGAATCATCCCTACCATAACGTATCCAACGGCAGTTATTCCAACTTCGAAAGTCTGGAGTTCGGCAGCCTGATTACCGCCATTGATAAGGTTGACGATCGCACCGTGCGCTTCACCCTGGCGCACCCGGAAGCGCCGTTTGTTGCCGATCTGGCGTGGTATTTTGCCTCCATCCTGTCGGCGGAGTATGCCGATGCCATGCTGAAAGCGGGCACGCCTGAAAAGGTTGATATGCAGCCGATTGGCACCGGGCCGTTTAAACTGGCGCAATATCAGAAGGATTCCCGCATCCTCTTTACCGCCTTCCCGGACTACTGGCAGGGAAAATCGAAGCTGGATCGACTGGTGTTCACCATCACGCCGGACGCCTCGGTGCGTTTTGCCAAAGTCGAGAAGAATGAGTGCCAGGTGATGCCGTTCCCAAACCCGGCGGATCTGCCGCGTATGAAGGCTAACAAAGACATCAACCTGATGAGCAAGGACGGTCTGAATACCGGTTTCCTGGCATTTAACACGCAAAAGCCGCCGCTGGATAACGTAAAAGTGCGCCAGGCGCTGGCGATGGCGATTAACAAACCGGCCATCATTGAGGCGGTCTTCCACGGCACCGGCACGGCGGCGAAAAACCTGCTGCCGCCTGGCGTCTGGAGTGCCGACAGCGAGCTGAAAGACTACGATTACGATCCAGAAAAAGCGAAAACGCTGTTAAAGGAGGCGGGATTTGCCAACGGCGTAAGCATCGATCTGTGGGCTATGCCCGTGCAGCGGCCGTATAACCCGAACGCGAAGCGTATGGCTGAAATGATCCAGGCGGACTGGGCGAAAGTAGGCGTGCAGACCAAAATCGTGACCTACGAATGGGGCGAATATCTGAAGCGCGTGAAGGGCGGGGAGCATCAGGCTGCGCTGATGGGCTGGACAACGGCGACGGGCGATCCGGATAACTTCTTCGGACCACTGTTTACCTGTACGTCCGCCAACGGCGGGTCGAACTCGGCCAAATGGTGCTATAAGCCGTTTGATAACCTGATTGCCGAAGCAAAATCGATAACCGATCGCGAAAAACGCGTGGCGCTGTACAAGCAGGCGCAGCAGATGATGCACGATCAAATGCCGGCGGTTATGATTGCCCACTCGACCATTTTTGAGCCAGTCAGAAAAGAGGTCACGGGCTATGAAATCGATCCCTTCGGCAAACATCTGTTCTGGCAGGTAGATATAAAACAGTAATATTTTTCTGCCCGGATCCCGTCCGGGCACTATTTTTACAATTTGTGCCTTCCCCGTCATTTTTTGCCACAACATTTCCCTCTGTTTTTTGTTATAACTTCAAGTGCATACTTGCAGATAACTCGGAACTCCATCATGCGTACTTCCACTTTTTTTAAAGTTGCAGTGCTTTCTGGCCTGTTGGCCCTTTCTGGCTGTGCGTCAAAAGTCGCAGCCCCCGATCAATATTCAGGCTTTTTAAAAGATTACTCTGACTTGCAGGAGATGACATCAGCAACCGGGAAACCAACCTTGCGTTGGGTCGATCCTTCCTATGATCCGGCGAACTACGACAGTATTATCTGGACCCCGATAACCTATTATCCGACACCAAAGCCAACCACACAGCTTGGGCAAAAAACGCTTGATGAATTGTTGAGTTACACCAATAACACATTAAAAAACGCGATAGGCCAGCGTAAGCCAATTGTGACGACGCCGGGCAAACATAGCCTGATCTTCCGCGGCGCCATCACGGGTGTGAGCTCAGAGAAAGAAGGTTTGCAGTTCTATGAAGTGGTGCCCGTCGCGCTGCTGGTTGCGGGTACGCAGATGGCAACTGGCCATCGCACCATGGATACGCATCTTTTCTTTGAAGGTGAGCTGATTGATGCCGCCACGAACAAACCGGTAGTTAAAGTTGTTCGTAAAGGTGAAGGTAAAGAGCTTGCCAACGAGAACACGCCGTTGGGATTCGCCACACTGAAACAGGTTGTGGATGATATGGCGACCGATGCCACCATGTTTGATGTCCATCAGACAGCAAAATAATAAAAACGGCCTGCATCTACGCAGGCCGTTATTTTATGCCGTCAGCAGGCGGCGGAACCAGGTTTCCGGTTTCGTAAACATCACCATATTTCCCCCTAAAATCAACAGCAGGCCGACGATCCCGTTGATATGCCACACGTAACCCTCGTACACCGTTGAAATCGACAGCGCCACCAGCGGGAACAGCAGGGTGCTGTACGCGGCCTTACCGGGACCAATGCGGCCTACCAGCGTAAAGTAGGCGCCGAAGGCAATCACCGAGCCAAACAGAGCAAGATAGAGCAGCGCCCCCATATAGCTCACCGTCCATTCCGGCATAAAGCTATCGCCCCTGAAGAGAGCGATAAGGCCCATCACGACGGTGCCATACAGCATCGCCCAGGCGTTGGTGGTCATGGTTTCCAGCCCGTTTCGCTGATGACGCATGCTGATCATATTCCCCAGCGAGAAGCCGTAGGTGCCAAGGGCGGAAAGCCCGATGCCCGTCAGCAATGACGCGCTCCAGCCGCTGGCGAGCAGATCGTGCCAGAACAGGGTAATGATCCCGATAAGCCCCAGCGCTGCCGCCGTCCAGAAGCGTGCGGGGGGACGCTGGCCGAAGAAGATAAAGCTGTTGATGGCGTTATACAGCACGGCCATCGAGAAAATCACCGACTCAAGGCCGGTATTGATATGGGCGGCGGCGGTGTAAAAGCACCAGAAGTTGAAACAGAAAACGCAGCAACCCTGAAGCATGCAATAGAGATGATCCCGCAGCGCCAGCCTGCGCAGGCGACGAAGGGCGACCAGGACGATCATCATCGTGGCGCTGGCCACGGCGAAGCGCCAGAAAATGGAGACCGGCGCTGCAACCGGCCCCTGTTGTAAAAAAATGGCGATCCAGGTCGTGCCCCAGATAACAACAACCAGCCCATAGAGTAATGCGTTCATGGTATCTCTCTTCTCATACCGCGGAAAACAACAGTGTGGCGAAAGAAGGGGGCCCCGGCTTTCATCGCCTTGCGCCGGACTTGCAAATTCTTGCGCTTTTTTCTCGCACAATGGCTGGTAACAGGCTGCAACACTTCTTAGACTGACAGTCTGATTAATCACCTGTTTACGGCCATGTCTCTCGTTTACGACACCTTTGAAACGTTACGCCAAAAAAATGCAGTGCTGCGGGAAACCGTCGCGCTCAATACTGGCATTCAACTGGCGGCGTGGTACAACAAGCACGACACGATCACCGTGAAAAGCAACCATCACACCCTTAGCCTGTACGTGGCGGATGGCTATGAAAGCTATCAAAAAACGCCGGGTGGCTGGAAAAATGGCGGTGGGCCGGACCGTTTTTGTCTGATGCCGGAAGAGAGCGAATCCACATGGGATATTCGTGATGACCTGTCGTTCGTGCACCTCTACTGCACCGATGAACACCTGCGGGACGTGGGGGAGAAAATCTGGGATAAACGACCGCTATCGCTGACGCTGGAGGAAAAAATCTTCGGCAGCGATCCGAAAATCACCGCCCTTTATCGCCAGTTTTTGCTCGGCTGCGACTGGCAGCAAAACGCCAATCAGCTCACCCTGAGCACTGCGTCGACCTTATTACTGACGCATTTGGTCCAGCACTATTCCAGCGTCCAGTGGAAGTTACCGGTGGTCACCGGCGGGCTATCGCCGTTTGTGCTGCGCAACGTGCTGGCCTTTATCGAGGAAAATCTGGCGCAACCCTTAACGCTGGCGGAACTGGCGGGCCAGGCCGCACTCAGTGAGTATCACTTTGCGCGGATGTTCCGCCAGTCGATGGGGCTGGCGCCGCATCAGTACGTCATGCAGCGCCGCATGGAGAAGGCCAAAGCGCTGATTCAGCACACGACCACGCCGCTCACCGACATCGCGCTGGCCTGCGGATTTAACTCCGCCAGCCATTTCAGTAACCGTTTTCGCAGCATGACCGGCATCACGCCGTCACAGCTACGCGCGGCGAAGGCGTGAGAAGACAGCGTAACAGATCCCACCCAGCACCAGCCCCCAGAAAGCGGAGCCAATTCCCAGGAGCGTGACGCCGCTGGCGGTCATCAGGAAGGTGACGATCGCCGCGTCGCGCTCTGCTTCATGATTCAGTGCCTGATACAAACTCCCGCTGATAGTGCCGAGCAGGGCCAGCCCGGCCAGCGTCTGGATGCCGCTCAGCGGCAGGGCGGCCATCAGCCCCGAAATCGACCCGCCGAACACCCCCGCCAGCAGATAAAACCCACCTGCGGCCGCCGCTGCCAGCCAGCGTTTAGTGGCATCCGGGTGGGCGTCCGGACTCTGGCAGATGGCGGCGGTGATGGCGGCGATGCAGATGGAATAGACGCCGAAGGGGGACAACAGCAGCGCCAGCCCGCCGGTGGCAACGATCAGCGGTGAGACCGCCAGGGGATAGCCCGATGCCTGCATGGTGGCGAAGCCGGGCGCATTCTGCGACGCCATGGTCACCAGGAAGAAGGGTAAGCCGATGCTGATCAGGCTGGTGAAGGTGAACGCAGGGGCAATGAATTCCGGCATGATCACCGATAACGTCATTTTATTCGTGACAACGTCACCTCCAGCCCAGGCCACGAACACCCCCACCAGCAGCGTGGCGACAATGGCATACCGGGGCGCCACGGCTTTAGCCACCAGCCAGGCGGCCAGCATACTGCCGCAAAGAAGCACGTGTCCCTCAAGATTGCTGAATGCCTTCAGGCCAAACTGTAACAGCACGCCTGCCAGCATAGCGGCGGCAAGCGAGTGCGGGATCAGTTTCATCAACTGGGCAAACAGGCCAGTGACGCCGCACAGCAGAATCAGCGCATTCGCAAATATAAATACCCCTATGGTTTCCGCCAGCGTCACGCCTTGCAGGCTGGTGGCGAGCAGCGCCGCGCCAGGAGTCGACCAGGCGGTCAGCACCGGGGCTTTATACCACCACGACAATGCAAGCGTGCTGATCCCCATCCCGAGCCCCAGCGCGGTCATCCATCCGGCGATTTGCTGTGTACTGGCGCCCGCCGCCGCAGCCGCCTGCCAGATAATGGCGGCAGAGCTGGCGTAGCCCACCAGAACGGCAACAAAACCAGCCAGCACGGCAGGAAAGAGAGAGGCAGTCGATCGCATGTGAACTCCGTTGTGCGTTATAACGTCCGGGATAAGGTATCACTGTGCGCTATAGCGTACAAGTGGTATGCTTTGCTGCAACGGGAGGAACCATGGATATCACTCAACATCTGGCAACCACACTGAAAGCGCTGCGTCAGGCGCGGGGCTGGAGCCTGTCGAAACTGGCGGAAGAGACGGGCGTGTCGAAAGCGATGCTTGGGCAAATCGAACGCAATGAGTCCAGCCCGACGGTCTCAACCTTGTGGAAAATTGCCACCGGGCTGAACGTACCTTTTTCGGCGTTTATCACTCCAGAGAGCGAACCGCAGGCGGTGTTCGATCCGCAGCAGCAGGCGATGGTGGTGAAACCGCTTTTCCCCTGGGATGAACAGCTTAAGTTCGACCATTTCTCCATCACCCTGTCGCCCGGCGCGCTGAGTGAGTCCACGCCGCACGAAGCCGGGGTGATTGAACACGTGGTGGTGATAAGCGGTGAGCTGGATATGCATATCGACGGTGTCTGGCGCACTCTATACGCTGATTCAGGCGTGCGTTTTGCCGGCGATAAACCGCACGCGTACCGCAACAGCAGCACCCGGACGGTGCATTTTCACTCTCTGATCCATTATCCCCGCTAAAGCGTCGCAAAACGGTTTCACTGGCACAGACTTCTGACTACAATAGCCGCCATTTTGACCATAACGGATAACGACGAAGTATGCGCCTGCACCCCCATCATCTTGAACTGCTAAGCCCGGCCCGCGACGCCGCCATTGCCCGTGAAGCCATTCTTCACGGTGCGGATGCCGTCTACATTGGCGGCCCAGGCTTTGGTGCCCGTCATAACGCCAGCAATAGCCTGCGCGACATTGCCGAACTGGTACCGTTCGCCCACCGTTTCGGGGCGAAGGTGTTCGTGACCCTGAACACCATTCTTCATGATGATGAGCTGGAGCCCGCGCAGCGTCTTATTACCGATCTCTACCAGACCGGCGTTGACGCTCTGATCGTTCAGGATATGGGTGTTCTGGAACTGGATATCCCGCCAATTGAGCTGCACGCCAGCACCCAGTGCGATATCCGCACCGTTGAGAAGGCGAAGTTTCTTTCAGACGTCGGGTTTACGCAGATTGTTCTGGCGCGCGAGCTGAACCTGAACCAGATCCGCGATATCCACCAGGCCACCGACGCGACCATTGAATTCTTTATCCACGGTGCGCTTTGCGTGGCCTATTCCGGGCAGTGTAATATCTCTCACGCCCAGACGGGGCGCAGCGCTAACCGCGGCGACTGCTCTCAGGCCTGCCGTCTGCCGTATACCCTGAAAGACGATCAGGGCCGCGTGGTGGCATTCGAGAAACACCTGCTGTCGATGAAAGATAACGATCAGACGGCAAACCTCGGCGCGCTGATCGATGCCGGCGTACGCTCCTTCAAAATTGAAGGCCGCTACAAGGACATGAGCTACGTGAAAAATATCACCGCCCATTATCGTCAGATGCTGGATGCCATCATCGACGATCGCGGTGACCTGGCGCGCGCGTCCGCCGGTCGTACAGAGCATTTCTTTATTCCATCGACGGACAAAACGTTCCACCGCGGCAGTACGGATTATTTCGTTAATGCGCGCAAAGGGGATATTGGCGCGTTCGATTCACCGAAGTTTATTGGTCTGCCGGTGGGTGAAGTGCTGAAAGTGGCGAAGGATCATCTTGACGTTCAGGTTACAGAGCCGCTGGCGAACGGCGATGGTCTCAACGTGATGATCAAACGTGAAGTGGTTGGTTTTCGCGCCAATACGGTGGAGAAAACCGGCGAAAATCGTTATCGCGTCTGGCCGAACGAAATGCCTGCCGACCTTTACAAAGCCCGCCCGAATGCGGCGCTGAACCGTAACCTGGATCACAACTGGCAGCAGGCCTTGCTCAAGACCTCCAGCGAGCGTCGCATTGCGGTGGATATCGCGCTGGGTGGCTGGGAAGAGCAGCTGATCCTGACCATGACCTGCGAAGACGGCATCAGCGTAACGCATACGCTCGATGGCCTGTTCGAGGTGGCGAACAATGCGGAGAAAGCGCTTAGCAACCTCAAGGATGGCGTAGCGAAGCTCGGGCAGACCATTTATTATGCGCGCAATATTGAGGTGAATCTGCCGGACGCGCTGTTCGTGCAGAACAGCCTGCTGAACCAGTTCCGCCGTGAAACGGCTGAGATGCTGGATGAAGCACGCCTGGCAAACTATCCGCGCGGCAGTCGTAAGGCCGAAGCGGTGCCTGCGCCGGTCTACCCGGACACGCATCTCTCCTTCCTTGCGAACGTTTACAACCACAAAGCGCGTGCGTTTTACCATCGTCACGGCGTGCAACTGATTGACGCCGCGTATGAAGCGCATGAAGAGAAGGGCGATGTGCCGGTGATGATCACCAAACACTGCCTGCGGTTTGCCTTTAACCTTTGTCCGAAACAGGCGAAAGGGAATATTAAAAGCTGGAAAGCGACGCCGATGCAGCTGGTGAATGGCGATGAAGTACTGACGCTGAAGTTTGACTGCCGTCCGTGTGAAATGCACGTTATCGGCAAGATGAAGAATCACATCTTCAAAATGCCGTCTCCGGGCAGCATTGTGGCCTCCGTCAGCCCTGACGATTTGATGAAGACCCTGCCGAAGCGTAAAGGCAGCTAACCCGCAGAGTGGGTATCCGGTTTGCGCGATTTCTGCCAGGCAAGGTGCTCGCGCAACCCCTCCGCAGACTCCTCTGCCGCGCTACGTAACTCGTCGCTGTCAGCTTCATGACGAAGCTGATGGTCGGCGTTTTTCACATACACAAATTCATGCCCTTTGTGCTCCGCCATAATCTGCCCCGAGAACAGTGCACTAATCAGCAGCAGTAGCGAAAAGCCTTTTCTGAACATCTTTTACCCCCGAAAATACGCTACGGTCATCGTAGGGATAATTTCATAGAGTAATTATTCGACTCTTTAAATTTGAGAAAATAGACTGTCAAAAATTGTGGTCGCCATAAAACTCACTTAAGACTATTCTTAAAAGCAATATCGCCGTTGTAAACTCCCATTTCTGGTATGCAAAGAGAAGCTAGATTTATTGGGAAATCATTTACAATAAGATTTTTCTGGCTAAGGATTGGATCGAATAAATGAAAAAAATAATCGTGCTATCACTTCTGGGCGTAGTGGTTGCGGTGGGTGCTGCGGCCAGCATCTATTCAAATGAAGAACCAGAATATATTCAGTCAGCAAAAAGCCGTGTCGGATCGTATTTAACCAGCGATTACGGACGTGTCGAATGTAATAGCACCCAGGTAAGTGAAGATCGCTGGGAGCTGGGCTGTACCAATAAGGCGAGGGGCAAAACCTTCCAGTTCGCTGTTTACCCATCCGAGCAGGCGCCGTATGGGGTCTCTCGTGCGTTTTATCTCGAAGCGATTAATGATGATGCCCGCCAGAGTGCAGAGCAGGGGCTGATGCGTTATCTGCAAATTAATACCAAAGCGGGTTAATCGATTCGTTTATGCTTCGTTGAGGCTCACAGTGGTAGATTGCAGGTGATCCACATCCCGGTATGGAATACCGGAGCGTAGATACCAAAATACAAATCTATCCATGCAAGCATTTACCGCCAGATTATGGCGGTTTTTTTTTGCCCGTTTATCGTACCGGCTGTAAAAATTGTTTGCGATATTGCGCGGGTGAAAGCGCAAATTGCTGCCGGAAATGGTGGCGCAGCGTGGCGCTTTGTCCAAATCCGGTTTGTTCCGCAATATTGTCGATGCTGAGCCGACTGTTTTCGAGATAATCTTTTGCCCGCTGCAATCGCGCAGTCAATAACCAGCGCGCGGGCGTTGTTCCGGTCGCGTCCTGGAAACGGCGCAGAAAGGTGCGCTGACTCATACCCACCCGCAGGGCCAGCGATTCGACGGTATGGGAAACGGCCAGATGCTGGTGAAGATAATCAAACAGCTGGCCCAGGCGCTGGCTCTCCCGCAACTGAGCCACCGGTCGGCTAAACTGCTGGGTTTGCGAGCCGTCCCGATGGGGCGGGATCACCAGCCGACGCGCCACGCGGTTTGCCACTTCCATACCGTAATTCCGGCGCACCACGTGCAGGCACAGATCAATCCCCGCGGCGCTTCCGGCGGAAGTGAGAATATCGCCTTCGTCCTGGTAGAGCACATCTTCGACCACGGTAATGGCGGGATAGCGTGTTTTCAGCGCTTGCGTATAGCGCCAGTGGGTGGTCGCCTTCCGCCCGTCAAGCAGGCCTGAGGCTGCCAGAACGAAAACGCCAGAACAGATCGAGAGTAGCTGGCAGCCGCGGGCATGCGCCGCGCGGAGCGCCTGGCAGAGCGCTTCCGGTACGGGTTCGTCCAGCCCTCGCCAGCCGGGAACGACAACCAGATCCGCCGTCTCCAGCAGACCCAGATCGCCATCGGCCAGAATACGGATCCCGCCCGTTGCCCGGAGTTCGCCATCATCCACGCTCGCCACGGCAAACTGATACCAGTCATCGCCCATCTCCGGGCGCGGCAAGCCAAAGATTTCTACCGCCACGCCAAACTCAAAGGTACATAAACCGTCATATGCCAGCACGACCGCGCGCGGCGAGGGATGTCTTAAGTTTGTCATCTTTTTGCTGTTTTCTGGCATAGGCGGACGCATTCATGGGCTGAGTTAAGGGATAGAGTAGTGTTAACACAAACACCACAAATGAGGAAGATTCATGAGCTATGTTACTGAATTTCCGGCTGCTGAGCCGCAGGAAGCTGTGGGACATTTTCTGCGTCGTCTGAGTGTCGAGACGGACTGCGCCGATGTCCATCATGCGGTATCCAGCGGTGAGCAGGACTTTGTTCTGCTGCACGTTGTCGGAAAGCCTGAACATTTTGCCCGGCGGCATCTGCCCGGCGCGCTGCATTTACCCTGGAGCCAGATCACCGCAGAGCGGATGAAAGCGTGGCCGGAGGGCACGCTGTTTGTCGTCTATTGTGCAGGCCCGCACTGCAACGGGGCGGACAGGGCGGCGCTGAAGCTGGCGCGTCTGGGTCTGCCGGTTAAGATTATGCTCGGGGGCATGACCGGCTGGGAAGATGAGCGGTTCGCGTTTGCAGGATCTTCATCACCCGCTCTGTGAACATGAATTTATTTCAACACAGATGAAATTTTCTCGTTTGTCGGCGGCGAGCCGGTATGACATCTTTTCAGGACGTTTAGACATCCAGAAGTCTAAAGATTCAAGAGATGAATTATCACTGTGGGCAATTAACGCCGACAGACAGAGGAGATTTCCATGCAGCGACACCATGCCCCGTACCGCGCCGATGTAGTCGGCAGTTTTTTACGCCCGGATGCCATTAAACAGGCCCGTCTGCAATTTGCCAGCGGTGAAATCGATGCCGGGCAGCTTCGCGCGGTTGAGGACGAGGCCATTCGTCATGTTGTCGAGCAGCAGTGCGCCTGCGGTCTGCATGTGGTAACGGACGGTGAATTCCGCCGCGCCTGGTGGCACTTTGACTTCTTTGACGGGCTACAGGGCGTGGAGCGTTATGATTCCCAGCAGGGCATTCAGTTCAACGGGGTGCAGACTAAAGCCCATGGCGTGCGCGTAACGGGCAAACTGGGCTTCGGCGATCATCCTATGCTGGAAGATTTCCGCTACCTCAAAAGCATTAGCGGTAATGCACAGCCGAAGATGACCATTCCGAGCCCGAGCGTGCTGCACTTCCGCGGTGGCCGCAAGGATATTGATGCTACGGTCTACCCGGATCTGAAGGATTACTTTGACGATCTGGCGACCACCTGGCGCGATGCCATTCGGGCCTTTTACGATGCAGGCTGCCGCTATCTGCAGCTGGATGACACCGTCTGGGCCTATCTTTGTTCGGAGGACCAGCGCCGCCAGATCCGCGAGCGCGGTGACGATGCAGACGAACTTGCCCGGACCTATGCCCGGGTGCTGAATAAGGCGCTGGAGGGCAAACCGGACGATCTGACCGTCGGGCTGCACGTCTGCCGCGGCAACTTCCGCTCAACCTGGATTTCCGAGGGCGGCTATGAGCCGGTGGCGGAGGTGCTGTTCGGCACGGTGAACGTCGACGCGTTCTTCCTGGAGTACGACAACGACCGTAGCGGGGACTTCGCGCCACTGCGTTTTGTGCGCCCGGGTAAACAGCAGGTGGTTCTGGGGCTGATCACCACCAAACACGGTGAACTGGAGAACCCGGAAGGGGTGAAAGCGCGTCTGGAAGAGGCTGCGCGCTACGTGGCGAAAGAGCAGATTTGCCTCAGCCCGCAGTGCGGATTTGCTTCTACGGAAGAGGGTAACAGCCTGAGCGAAGCCCAGCAGTGGGATAAAGTTCGCCTGGTGACGCAAATCGCCAGCGACGTCTGGTAACGCCGTTTACAGCGCTGCATTATTACAGTGCAGCGCTGTACCATTCTGAGTCGTTTCCCGTCACTCCTCTCTTCGATCCCTTTAAAATCCTGTCTCTGCAACCTGGCACTGTTTTTGCTCTCCTGAAACTGGCGTTACTTTTTTCTGCGTCCGGCGGTAACGGACGTCTTCGCACAGCTTTCTTTTCAGGAGTGAAAATATGCACCGTCGTACCTTTATTAAAGCGTTCACCTTGTCCGCCTCCGTCATCGCCATGGGAATGAGCTTTGGCGTCCAGGCCGCAGAGACCATTAAAGTCGGGATTATGCACTCTCTCTCCGGCACGATGGCCATTTCAGAAACGCCCCTGAAAGATGTCGCCCTGATGACCATCGATGAAATCAACGCTAAAGGCGGCGTGCTCGGGAAAAAGCTGGAGCCGGTGGTGGTTGACCCGGCATCCAACTGGCCGCTGTTTGCCGAAAAGGCCCGCCAGCTTCTGAGCCAGGATAAGGTCGCCGTGGTGTTTGGCTGCTGGACCTCCGTATCGCGTAAATCGGTTCTGCCGGTTTTTGAGGAGCTGAACGGTTTGCTGTTCTATCCGGTGCAGTATGAAGGTGAAGAGATGTCACCTAATGTCTTCTATACCGGCGCGGCGCCTAACCAGCAGGCGATCCCGGCGGTGGAGTACCTGATGAGCGAGGACGGCGGCAGCGCGAAGCGATTCTTCCTGCTGGGTACGGACTACGTTTACCCGCGCACTACTAACAAGATCCTGCGCGCCTTCCTGCACTCGAAAGGCGTTGAAGATAAAGATATTGAAGAGGTCTACACCCCATTTGGTCATAGCGATTACCAGACCATTGTCGCCAGTATCAAAAAGTTCTCCACGGGCGGCAAAGCGGCGGTGGTCTCCACTATCAACGGTGATTCCAACGTGCCTTTCTATAAAGAACTGGCGAACCAGGGGCTGAAAGCCACGGACGTGCCGGTGGTGGCGTTCTCGGTGGGCGAGGAAGAACTTCGCGGCATTGATACCAAACCGCTGGTGGGTAACCTGGCGGCGTGGAACTACTTTGAATCCGTCGACAACCCGACCAACCAGACCTTTGTCGCGGCTTACAAAGCCTACGCGAAAGCCCATAAGCTGCCGAATGCCGATACCGTGGTCACCAACGATCCGATGGAAGCGACTTACGTTGGCCTGCATATGTGGGCGCAGGCGGTTGAAAAAGCGGGAACAACCGACGTGGACAAAGTGCGCGCGGCAATGGCGGGCCAGTCGTTCAACGCGCCGTCCGGCTTTACGCTGACCATGGACGCCACCAACCACCACCTGCATAAGCCCGTCATGATTGGTGAAATTGAAGGCAACGGCCAGTTCAACGTCGTCTGGCAAACCGAACAGCCGGTACGCGCTCAGCCGTGGAGCCCGTTTATCGCCGGGAATGACAAAAAGCCTGACCAGCCGATGAAAACCGCCAGCAACTAAGCCACCACCAGGGAGAGACGTCATGAACGCCATACGCATGATGATTGCGATTGTGTGGCTTACCGGACTGCTGCCAGGGATGGCGCAGGCATCGGATGCCGATGATTTCGTTGCCGCTAGCCGCAGCCAGCAAACCGCCATGCTGACCCGCTGGGCAGCCACGCCGGAACCTGCACGTTTGCCGCTGCTTAAGGCGCTGCAACAGGAGAACCTTTATACCGACAGCCAGAAGAAGGCATTTACCCGCATCGACGGCGAAATGGTTGCCCTGGGCGCGGCAAAAAGCGCTGAAGGCACGACCAAAGCCGTGCGGCTGACCAACCGACTGCGCGTGTTAACCGTCACGGCGCTGGCGACGCATCAGCTTGTCAGTGACAGTGTCACCGAAAGGCGTCATGCCGCGCGGCAACTTCAGCGTGACGCCCAGCCGGATATGCTCGGCTTTCTGCAACAGCGGGCCAGTAGCGAAACGGACGACGTCGCCCGACAGTCGCTGATGCTGGCGCTGGCAAACCTCCAGCTGACGAGCCCACAGGCTGAAGTACGGCTCAAGGCTGTTGAGCTGTTGGGACAGTCTGACGATCCGGACGTGCAGGCCACGCTGACGCCGTTCACCCGGACGCAAACCGAGCCGGACGCACGGGTACGTGCCGCCGCCGCTGAGAGCCTGGAGCGTATTCAGCACCGGCTGATGTGGGGCGAACTGCTGGGGCAGGCCTTCATGGGCCTGTCGTTGGGGTCGGTACTCTTGCTGGCCGCGCTCGGGCTGGCTATCACCTATGGTCTGCTGGGGGTGATTAACATGGCTCACGGTGAAATGCTGATGCTCGGGGCGTATGCCACCTGGATGGTGCAGCAGGTAATGGCGCAGTGGATGCCTCAGTGGCTGGCGCTCTATCCGGTGGTGGCGCTGCCGGTGGCGTTTTGCCTGACCGCAGGCATCGGAATGGTGCTGGAGCGCACGGTGATACGCCATCTTTATGGCCGCCCGCTGGAAACCCTGCTCGCCACCTGGGGGATCAGCCTGATGCTTATCCAACTGGTCCGCATGACCTTTGGCGCCCAGAACCTTGAGGTCGCTAACCCGGCCTGGCTGTCCGGCGGGGTGCAGGTTTTCGCCAACCTGACGCTGCCCTGGAACCGTATTGTGGTGCTCGGCTTTGTACTGCTGGTGCTGTTCTTCACCTGGCTCATTCTGAACAAAACGCGTCTGGGTCTCAACGTGCGGGCGGTGACGCAAAACCGCAGCATGGCGGCCTGCTGCGGCGTTCCCACCGGACGGGTAGATATGCTGGCGTTTGGCCTCGGGTCCGGCATTGCCGGGTTGGGCGGCGTGGCGTTGTCCCAGCTGGGGAACGTGGGGCCGGAGCTGGGCCAGGGATACATCATCGATTCGTTCCTGGTGGTGGTGCTCGGCGGCGTCGGCCAGCTGGCCGGTAGCGTCGCGGCGGCCTTTGGTCTGGGGATCTTCAATAAAATTCTTGAACCGCAGATGGGCGCCGTGCTGGGCAAGATCCTGATTCTGGTGGCGATCATTCTGTTTATCCAGAAACGTCCGCAGGGGTTATTCGCACTTAAAGGGAGGGTGACAGACTGATGAGCCAGCCATTGACCTTAACACTGGCGCGCAGGGCACCGCGCACCGCGCAAATCTTCGGCAGTCTGCTGGTTGCGGCGCTGCTGGTACTGCCTTTTCTCGCGCTGTTACCCGCCACCCATCCGCTGGCCGTTTCGACGTGGATGTTGACGCTTATCGGCAAGATCCTCTGCTACGCGGTTGTCGCCGTGGCCCTCGATCTGGTCTGGGGCTATGCCGGTATGCTCTCGCTGGGGCACGGCATATTCTTCGCCCTGGGCGGCTATGCGATGGGCATGTACCTGATGCGCCAGGCGGCCGGGGACGGGCTGCCCGCGTTTATGTCGTTTCTCTCGTGGAGCGAACTGCCCTGGTTCTGGTGGGGAACGCAGCATTTTGCCTGGGCGTTGGTGTTAATCGTGACGATCCCCGGGCTGCTGGCGCTGGTCTTCGGCTGGTTTGCTTTCCGCTCGAAGATCAAAGGGGTCTATTTCTCCATCATGACCCAGGCGCTGACCTATGCGGGCATGCTGCTGTTCTTTCGCAACGAAACCGGCTTTGGCGGCAATAACGGCTTTACCGGCTTTACCACGCTGCTCGGGTTTTCCGTCACGGCGACCACCACGCGGATCGCGCTGTTTCTCGCAACGGTCATGCTGCTGCTTCTGGCCCTGGGCACAGGCTACGCGCTGGCGAAGAGTAAATTTGGCCGCATTTTAACGGCGGTGCGCGATGCGGAAAACCGTCTGACGTTCTGCGGCTACGATCCGCGCGGCTTCAAGCTGCTGGTCTGGACGCTTTCCGCCGTACTGTGTGGTCTGGCGGGGGCGCTGTACGTTCCGCAGGTGGGTATTATCAACCCGGGTGAAATGTCGCCGACCAACTCGATTGAAGCGGCCATCTGGGTGGCGCTGGGCGGGCGCGGCACCCTGGTAGGCCCGGTGATTGGTGCGGCGCTGGTCAATGGTGCGAAGAGCTTTTTCACCGTGGCGATGCCGGAGTACTGGCAACTGTTTCTTGGGCTGATTTTCATCGCCGTGACGCTCTTTTTACCGCGCGGCGTGTTCGGTCTGTTTCGTAAGGGAGAGAATTAATGCAGCCCTCTGAAGGACTCTTTACCCGCCAGCTACCGGGCGATCGTTACCGTGAGCAGACCGATCCGGTGTTACAGCTCGAGGCCATTAACGTCAGTTTCGATGGTTTTCAGGCGTTGACCGATCTCTCACTTAATATCGGCGTTGGAGAATTGCGCTGCATCATTGGCCCTAACGGCGCCGGTAAAACTACGCTGATGGACGTGATCACCGGCAAAACCCGGCCAAGAAGCGGGAAGGCTATTTACGATCAGTCCATCGATCTGACAGCCCTTGAACCGGCGGCCATTGCCCGTCAGGGCATTGGCCGTAAGTTCCAGAAGCCGACCGTGTTTGAAGCGCTGACCGTAGGGGAAAACCTCGAAATCGCCATGAAAGCCGATAGGTCCGTCTGGGCGAGCCTGCGGGCAACGCTCAGCGGCGAGCAGCGCGACCGCATTGACGAGATGTTGGTTTTGCTGCGGCTTGGCAGCGATCGCGATCGCCGCGCCGGGCTGCTTTCCCACGGGCAGAAGCAGTTTCTGGAGATCGGCATGCTGCTGGTGCAGGATCCGCATCTGTTGCTGCTGGACGAACCCGCCGCCGGTATGACCGACGCAGAGACGGAATACACAGCCGAGCTGTTCCGAACTCTGGCAGGCAAGCATTCGCTGATGGTGGTTGAGCACGATATGGGCTTCGTCGAGACCATCGCCGACCACGTCACGGTGCTGCATCAGGGGCGCGTACTGGCAGAAGGCTCGCTTCGCGAGGTACAGGCCAATGAGCAGGTGATCGACGTCTATCTGGGACGCTAAGGAGAGGTAATGTTACAGGTTAACGAGCTGAATCAGTACTACGGCGGAAGTCATATTCTGCGCGGGGTGAGCTTTGAGGCGGTGGTCGGGGAAGTTACCTGCCTGCTGGGGCGCAACGGGGTGGGGAAAACCACACTGCTGAGGTGCCTGATGGGGCTGATCCCGGTGAAAGCCGGGGAGGTGGTCTGGCAGGGAAAGACCATCACTCACAGTAAACCGCACCAGCGGGTGCAGTCCGGCGTGGCGTATGTTCCGCAGGGGCGGGAGATTTTTCCGCGTCTGACCGTAGAAGAAAACCTGCTGATGGGACTGTCGCGCTTCTCCGCGGGAAACGCAAGGAGCGTGCCGGAGGAGATTTGGCAGCTTTTCCCGGTGCTGAAGGAGATGAAACACCGTCGCGGAGGCGATCTTTCCGGTGGTCAGCAGCAGCAGCTGGCGATTGGTCGCGCGCTGGCGAGCCGTCCACGGTTACTGATCCTGGATGAACCCACGGAAGGTATACAGCCGTCGGTGATTAAAGAGATTGGGCAGGTGATCCGCAGCCTGGCGAACCGGGGGGATATGGCGATCCTGCTGGTGGAGCAGTTTTATGATTTTGCGGCGGAGCTGGCCGACAGCTATCTGGTGATGTCGCGCGGCAGCATCGTCCAGCAGGGGCGCGGTGAGAACATGGAGCAGGAGGGGGTTCGCGGACTGGTTGCGATCTGAGATGTTATACTATAACATCCTCATTCTTATAACACGGAATGAGGGTTTTGCTGTGGCTGCACAACTTGGAAAAATTGCGCTGACTCTGGGAACGCTGCTGGTAAGCGGCTCGCTTTTTGCCCATTCGCACGGTCATCAGATGACGGAGGCGGAACAGAAGGCGGCAAACGGCGTCTTTGAGGATAAAGACGTCAGGGACAGGACGCTGTCTGACTGGGACGGGACCTGGCAGTCTGTTTACCCGTTCCTGCTTGATGGTTCGCTGGATCCGGTTTTCGAAAAGAAAGCGCAGAAGGGGGAAAAATCCGCTGCCGAGGTGAAAGCCTACTACCGTAAGGGCTACGCGACGGACGTGGACGCCATCGGCATTGAAAACAACGTGATGGAATTCCACAGAGGCAAAACGGTGAGCAGCTGCCGCTACGACTACAGCGGTTATAAAATTCTGACCTATGCGTCGGGGAAAAAAGGCGTGCGCTACCTGTTTGAATGTAAGGATAAGGCAAGCCAGGCGCCTAAGTTTGTGCAGTTCAGCGATCATACCATCGGGCCGAAAGCCTCTTCACACTTCCATATCTTTATGGGCAACACCTCCCACGAGGCGCTGCTGAAAGAGATGGATAACTGGCCGACCTACTACCCGAACGAGATGTACAAAGAGCAGGTGGTGGAGGAGATGTTGCACCACTAGGCTGTTGGATTTGCCGGGTGGGGGCTTAGCCTTACCCGGCGTGGGATTAGGGTTTTCCCGGTCGGGTAAGCGCAGCGCCACCCGACACGCTATCTTCACTTTTCACGCGCATCCCGCGCAAAACCATCAGCCACGCCGCAATAATGGCGGCCATCATAATAATAAATAACGACCAGTGCGGCAGATGGGTCAGGATGAGCCCGGTGATCATCGGGTTCGCCGCTGCGCCCAGCCAGCCCAGCGCCTGGGCGGAGAAGTAGCTCGCCTTCATGCCCGGCGGGGCGATATTGTCGATCAGCATGTATTCACCCGGGGCATAAATAATTTCACCCAGGGTGAAAATCGCCGCCGCAATCCCCCAGTAAAGCAGGTTCTCGCCGGAAAGCATAAACCCGCCCAGCCCGAGGATGAAAAAGAGCGTTGCGGCTGTCATTAGCGGGCGGATGTTGCTGGCGGAGATCTTGCGGCCAAGCGCGTATTGCAGGGTGACCACCACCACCGCGTTGACGGGCAACACAACGGCCACCACCTTTTCTGCGAAATCGCTGTCCGCATACGCGGCGAGGACGTACTGGGAAATGCAGCTGGCGAACGATCCGCCCACGTAGGACGCCAGCAGGCCGGAGAGCGTGTACCAGAATAGCGCCCGGTCCTTCAGCAGCACCGAGGGCTGCCACGGCGCTTTTTCCTCCACGCTGTCAGACGCTACGCTTTTCTGCACAAAGAAATGGATAAACCCGAGCGGCAGTGCGGCGCAGAAGGCCGCCAGCCAGAACGGCAGTTGCAGGCTGTACATCACCAGTAGAGTGCCAACCGGCGGCCCAATCGTCCAGCCGATGTTCAGGAAACTGTAGTTGAGTGAGAAAACGCGCGCCTTTTCGCTGGAGGTCAGCACGTCGGCAAACCACGCTTTCAGCACCGTTGAGAAGACGGAATAGGCGCAGTTAATCAGGGCAAAGAACAACACCACCAGCGTCACGTTATTCACCAGCGGAATGGCCACAAACCCGGCGATAAAGGCCACGATGGCGACCAGCATATAGCGTTTTTTGTCGAACTTGTCCGCCAGGATGCCAAACCCCAGGCTAAACACCACGCCAATGGTCAACGCCACGGTAAGGGCATAGCCAATATTCTCCACGCTCATATCGTACACGCGTGTGAGATATATGGTCATAAAGGGCAGCGTTGCCCCGCGGCCAATTGTTAATAACAATGACGATGCCAGTAGCGCTGCGGTTGAGCGCCTGATTGATGGTTTCATTTTCCTGCCCGACAAATGCTTATGCTTTTTTTGTTGTGTTATTACAGGATTATCATGGCATCGGCAGCTTGTATAGCACCCAATTTATCCGCAAGTGCTTCTCCTCAGTACCAGAATTAATGATCTTCTCGCGGGGGTATTTTTTCTGTTACCTTGAAGTGTTTACAAAAATTTAATAATTCAGGGGCGGAAAATGACGCGGAAAGACGGGCTGTTAGCGTTACTGGTTGTCGTGGTGTGGGGACTCAATTTTGTGGTCATCAAAATGGGGTTGCACAACATGCCTCCACTCATGCTGGCGGGTCTGCGCTTCCTGCTGGTGGCCTTCCCGGCGCTGCTGTTCGTTGCCCGCCCAAAGATTCCCCTGAAGCTTCTGCTGGGCTACGGCCTCACCATCAGCTTTGGTCAGTTTGCGTTTCTTTTTTGCGCCATCAAATTCGGTATGCCTGCGGGTCTGGCTTCGCTGGTGCTTCAGGTGCAGGCTTTCTTTACCATTATTCTCGGCGCGTTTGTCTTTGGCGAACGTTTGCAGGGCAAACAGCTGGCGGGTATTAGCCTTGCGGTCTTTGGCGTGCTGGTGATGATAGAAGGCAGCCTCAACGGTCAGCATGTCGCGCTGCTGGGCTTTATGCTCACCCTGGCGGCAGGGCTGAGCTGGGCGTGCGGCAACATCTTTAACAAGCTGATAATGCAGCATGAGTCGCGTCCTGGGATCATGTCGCTGGTGGTCTGGAGCGCGTTGATCCCCATTGTGCCGTTTATGGTCGCGTCGTTTATTCTGGATGGACCGCAGGTGATGCTGAAAAGCCTGGTGGAGATCGACCTGACGACCATTTTGTCGCTGATCTACCTGGCATTAGTCGCCTCAATCATTGGCTACGGCATCTGGGGATCGCTGCTCGGACGCTATGAAACCTGGCGCGTGGCGCCGTTATCGCTGCTGGTACCGGTAGTCGGGCTTGCCAGCGCCGCACTGTTGCTGGATGAAACGCTCAGCGCGCTGCAACTGTGTGGCGCAGGGCTGATTATGGCCGGGCTGTATATCAACGTCTTTGGCTTGCGGGTGCGTCGGGCGACGCGGGTGCGGAGTTAAGGCAGAAAAAAGCCCCGCATTAGCGGGGCAAAAACGAATTACAGGTCGTGATTATAATACGGCACGCCTAATTCGTCGGATTTGTCGCTGCCAGCGCCCATGTGATTGAAGTCCCAGGGCGACTGGTTTTGCGTGGACGGCATAATCATGGTGTCACGATTATTTTGCTGCCCCGCACTGGGGGTTTGCTCCGCGAAGCTCTGGCCGGAAACCAGCACCAGCAAGGTGAGGGCGGCGGAGACGATAAATTTCATGATTTCCTCGGTTACGTCTTAACAGGCGATGATTAACTGCAATGTTTTAGCGGATACAGATAACGGGATTCACCCGGCATACTGGTAATACGGTACTTATGAGGCGGCACGTCAAAGTAGTTCTTGAACGTACGCGTCAGGGTTTGTTGCGATTCAAATCCGTAGCGTTCCGCCAGATAGAGGATCGGCTCATTGCTTTCTTTCAGTTTTTGGGCAATCTCCGTCAGCTTACGGCTGCGAATATATTGTCCTAATGAATGGCCAGTCTCTTTTTTAAACATCCGTTGCAGGTGCCATTTTGAGTAACCTGAACGCTCAGACACTTTCTCAAGGGAAAGTGGAGATTCCAGGTTATCTTCGATCCAGTCCAAAATGCTATGAATGGTGATAGCGTCAGTATTGCGTCTGGACATCGTCATACCTCTTTTTCTGTTTACGGCAGGATTTTCTTGAGTAAAAGCTCAAGCGTTGCCACTTCATCTGCCGTTAAGTTTTTTGTCAGTTCCTGGTGCAGTGTTTGTCCTACTAATTGATGACATTGCTCACACATGGCCGCGCCATCGCTGGTCAGTTTCACCAGTACGCCACGTTTGTCATTCGGGTTAGGGCTTCGTTCTATCCATCCTTTGCAGACGAGACGATCCAGCATGCGGGTTAACGCACCCAGATCGACAGAGAGCACCTTTTTCAGCTCAACCGGCGTGATACACACTTCGCAGCGAATGGAACACAGCACTTTGAACTGTGTTGCGGTGATATCCAGCGGTGACAGGTAGTCATTGAGCAGGCGATCTTTTTTCTGGTTAACCATATGAATAAGACGACCCAGTGGAATTATGTCGTTAAAGAGGTCACTGGTGCTTTTCACAATGGTTGCCCTGGCAAGTAGTTTAGTCACGGCAGATATTATTGCTCAGGCAAGTATAAGTCAACTGAATGGATCAGCTGATGCCACGAATTGCTAAAACGCTTCAGGAACTTTTTCTGTACGCTTTTAAATCATATAGATAATCTGGGGTTATTAGTTACGCGGGACAATTATGGTTACGTTGCGCGGATAGCTCAGGACGAGACTTTCCCCCTATAATTGCGGTATTGAATAAGGATAAGGACTGCGGTGCATTATGTTGGATTTGATTAAAGCAGTGGGGCTTGGGCTGGTGGTGTTGCTTCCGCTGGCGAACCCGTTAACGACCGTGGCGCTCTTTCTGGGGCTGGCGGGTAACATGAACAGCGCGGAGCGCAACCAGCAGTCGAGGATGGCCTCCGTCTACGTCTTCGCGATTATGATGGTGGCTTATTATGCCGGACAACTGGTGATGAATACTTTTGGTATTTCGATTCCCGGTCTGCGTATCGCCGGTGGGCTGATTGTGGCGTTTATTGGTTTCCGGATGCTGTTCCCGGCGCATAAAGCGCATGAATCTCCGGAAGCCAAAAGCAAATCGGAGGAGCTTGAAAGCGAACCGAGCGCCAATATCGCGTTTGTGCCGTTAGCCATGCCGAGCACGGCGGGGCCGGGAACGATTGCGATGATCATCAGTTCCGCCTCAACGGTGCGTGATGGTGTTACTTTTCCGCACTGGGTTATTACCGTTGCGCCGCCGATCATTTTTGCGCTTATCGCCATTATCGTCTGGGGGTCATTGCGCAGCTCCGGGGCGATTATGCGCTGGGTGGGCAAGGGGGGGATTGAAGCTATCTCCCGTCTGATGGGCTTCCTGCTAGTCTGTATGGGCGTGCAGTTTATTATTAACGGCGTGCTGGAGATCATTAAGACGTATCACTGAGGACATTGCCGGGTGGCGCTGCGCTTACCCGGCCTACAAGTCCGTAATAACCTGGGCCGGGTAGGCCGAAGCCGCCACCCGGCACAACTAACGTCAACCGTGGCTGGTCTGTTCTTCCATCGCGACCGGCCATTTACGGAAGATAAGCACCGACCAGATCAGCGCAATCAGCGCGGGAATCGCCCCGAGATAGCCAATGGCCGACATCGATACATGCAGGCTGATCTGATTTCCCACCAGCGCACCGGCCCCAATTCCCAGATTAAAAATTCCCGAGAACAGCGACATTGCCACGTCCGTGGCGTCCGGGGCCAGGGCCAGCACTTTGACCTGCATTCCCAGACCAATAATCATGATCGCCACGCCCCAGAACAGACTGAGGATCGCCAGATGACTCTCGCTGCCTGCCGCAGGCATCAGTAACAGCAGGCACGCCAGCAGCAGGCCAATCGCACTGCTTACAAGCGCAGACGCGTGCTTATTGCCCAGCTTCCCGAACAGGATACTGCCGATAATCCCCGCGCCGCCCAGGATCAGCAGCAGAACGGTGGCGAAGTTAGCGCTAAAGCCCGCCACAACCTGAACAAACGGCTCAATATAGCTGTAGGCCGTGTAATGGGCGGTCACCACAATCACGGTCAGCAGATAGATGCTCATCAGCGCTGGTCGACGCATCAGCAGCGGCAGACTTTTCAGCGAGCCGGAGTGTTCGCTGGGCAGTTTTGGCAGCAGTTTGATCAGACACACCAGGGTGATCAGCGCCCCCATGCCGATGGCAAAGAAGGTGGTGCGCCAGCCGAAGTATTGACCCACAATGCGCCCGATCGGCAGGCCTAACACCATCGCCAGCGCCGTTCCGGTGGCAATCAGGCTCAACGCCTGGGCGCGTTTCCCCGCCGGGGCGAGACGAATGGCGAGCGATGCGGTGATCGACCAGAAAACGGCATGGGCAAACGCGATGCCGACGCGGCTGATCACCAGCACCGTAAAGTTCCATGCCATAAATGACAGCACATGGCTGGCAATGAACATCACAAACAGCCCAATCAGCAGCTTACGACGTTCCATCTGGCTGGTCAGCAGCATAAACGGTAGCGACATCAGCGCTACCACCCATGCATAGATGGTCAGCATAATGCCAACCTGTGCCGTTTCCATATGGAAGCTGGCTGCAATGTCGGACAGCAGCCCAACCGGAACAAATTCCGTGGTGTTGAAAATAAACGCTGCGATGGCGAGCGTGACCACGCGTAGCCACGCGACCCTGCGGGAAACCGTGTGTGTTGTCATAGGGATATCTGGGATTCGTTGCCTGAAAGATGAGGAGACGATCTTAAAGCCTTAAACGGCGAAAACTCAACCGTTATGTGATGTGAATCACAAAATATACCTTCATGCAGCGGTAGCGAACGCGGTTGTTTTCATTGAAGATAAAGAACTACACAACAAAAACAGGCGGTAACACGATGCAGGAGATTGATTTTTATCTGGTAGATGCGTTCAGCGAGTCCTCCTTTGGCGGCAACCCGGCGGCGGTGTGCCCGCTCGACGCGTGGCTACCGGATGAGACGTTACTGCGGATGGCACAACAGCATAACCAGTCGGAAACCGCGTTTTTTGTGTGCACCAAAGGGGGGATTGAGCTGCGCTGGTTCACCACGCTCACCGAGGTTAATCTGTGTGGTCACGCGACGCTTGCCGCGGCGTATGTTCTGTTTAACGAACTGGATTATCCGGACTCACGCCTTCATTTTGACACCGCTTCTGGTCGCCTGACCGTCAGCCGTGAAGGTGACTGGATGACGCTGGACTTCCCGGCCTGCCCGACGCAGGCACAGACGCCGCCACCGGAGATGCTCACCGCACTCGGTATCAGCCACTACGTCGAGGCGCGAAAAGGCCGCGCCTGGGTGCTGGTACTGGAGAGCCGCGAGCAAGTGGAAGCCATTAATCCGGATTTCTCCGCCATGACGCCGGGGGAGCATAAAGTGGCCGTCACCGCCCGGGACGAAGGGGAATACGACTTTGTCAGTCGTTTCTTCTCGCCGGGCGTGGCCGTGCCGGAAGATCCTGTCACCGGCTCCGCGCACACCATGCTGATCCCTTACTGGAGTGAACAGCTTGGCAAAACACAGATGTTTGCCCGTCAGGTTTCTGCCCGTGGTGGCGACGTACGCTGCGAACTGAAAGGCGACCGCGTGCGGATGGGCGGGCAGGCGGCGCTGTATCTGAAGGGCACAGTATTTCTGCGCTGAATAAATCTAAGAGGAACCAACGATGCAGGAAATTGATTTTTATCTGGTGGATGCCTTCAGCGACAGGGCGTTCGGCGGCAATGCGGCGGCGGTGTGTCCGCTGGAAGCGTGGCTGCCGGATGAGACGTTGCTGAAGATGGCGAAGCAGCATAATCAGTCAGAGACGGCGTTCTTTGTCCGAACGGATAACGGGTTTGAACTGCGCTGGTTTACCACGCAGGATGAAATTAACCTCTGCGGCCACGCAACCCTCGCGGCTTCTCACGTTATTTTCGAATACCTGGATTATCCGCATACGGAAATCACCTTCACCACGCGCTTTGTCGGCGAACTGACGGTACAACGCAGCGGCGACTGGCTGACGCTGAATTTCCCGGCGTGGTCAACCGAGGTTGTCGATACTCCACCCGCAGTGCTATTCAGCGCACTGGGCATTAACGCGGCAAAAGAGGTGCGTGCAGGGCGCGATTACATGGTGGTGCTCGACAGCCAGCGGCAGGTAGAGGCGCTGACGCCTAATATCACAGCCATGCTCCCGCTGGGGAAAATGGTCTGCGTTACGGCGCCGGGGGATGAGTATGATTTCGTCAGCCGCTTCTTCTGCCCGGGGGAAGGGGTACCGGAGGATCCGGTGACGGGATCAGCGCACAGCATGCTGATCCCGTACTGGAGCGAAAAGCTTGGAAAAACGCAGATGTCGGCCCGCCAGGTCTCCTTGCGCGGCGGGGATCTGCGCTGCGAGCTGAAAGGCGACCGCGTGCTGATTGGCGGCCAGGCCACGCTGTATATGAAGGGGAAAATTTTCCTTCGTCTCCAGGATTACGGTCATCATTAAAAACTATGACGCCGGTATACAGGGCGGGCGGTATGTTGAACGAAAACGACAAGGAGCCTGCCATGTATTCTATTACCGCTGAATCCGCCCATCATCCAGATATTCTCGCCCTGATTACGGCGCTGGACCGTTATCAAAGCGTTCTCTATCCCGCGGAAAGTAATCATCTGCTGGATTTAACCGAACTGCCGGACGACTCGCTGATCCTGATGATTATTCGTGACACTCAGCTTAACGCCGTCGGGTGTGGCGCTGTTGTTTTGAACGGGGACGGGACCGGGGAAATGAAACGGGTCTATATTGATCCAACCCATCGCGGGCAACGGCTGGGTGATAAATTACTGGCGGCGCTGGAAGATGAAGCCCTCAGCCGCTGCTGCCACACCGTCCGGCTGGAGACGGGGATCAAACAACACGCCGCTATTCGTCTGTATCAACAGTGTGGATACGAACGGCGCCCCGCGTTTGCCCCCTACAACGAGGATCCGCTGAGCCTGTTTATGGAGAAGACACTGGTGGCTGACGTTCGTTTAGCAGCCCTATAAACGCCTCAAGCTGGCGGGTCATCGCCCCGCGTCGCCACACCAGCCAGGTGGTGAGCCAGCGCCAGTTTTCCGCCAGCGGCCACGCCGCCACCTGATGATGCCCCGGCATACTCTCCAGCATGGAGCGGGGCATCAGCGCAATGCCTGCCCCGGCAATCACGCAGGCGAGCATCCCGTGGTAGGACTCCATCTCGTGGATCCTTCCCGGCGTTACGCGGTCAGCATGAAACCAGCTCTCCAGATGACGCCGGTAGGAACAGTTGGCGCGAAAGGCATACACGTCGCTACCGCTCACCTGCGTGGCTTTTGACACTTCCGCATGGCCCGCAGGGGTGACCAGCATCATCTCTTCCCGGTAAACCGGCATTCCTTCCAGTTCGGGGTGTGAGAGCGGCCCGTCGACAAAGGCGGCGCTGAGCGTCCCCTCAAGCACACCGTCAATCATCGTACCGGAAGGCCCGGTGGACAACGCAAACTGAATGCGCGGATAGCGCTGATTAAACCGCGCCAGACTTTCCGGAATGCGTACGGCGGCGGTACTTTCCAGCGCGCCGAGCGAGAATAATCCCTGCGGTTCATCCCCGGCGACGACCATTCGCGCTTCGTCGACCAGCGCCAGGATCTGTTTGCTGTAGCGCAAAAAATTGTGCCCGGCGGGGGAAAGCCGCAGGCGCTGATTCTCGCGAATAAACAGCTCCACGCCGAGATCCGCTTCAAGCTGTCGGATGCGGGTGGTGAGGTTTGACGGCACCCGGTGTACCTTCTGCGCCGCCTGGGTAATGCTGCCGGTCAGTGCGACGGCGTTAAACATCTCAAGCTGTGTTAAGTCCATACCATTCTCGATTCGTGAACAAGGTGGTGAGTATTATTCATTTTTAAGAAATAGCAGAGTGGGCCACAATCAATCAACTGTTATTACATGGAGAACTTCATGACGTATTCATCTGCTACCCATGCCTACTCTGTCAACCCGGCTACCGGCGAAACGCTGGCTGCTTACCCGTGGGCAACGTCCGGTGACGTTGAACGTGCCATTGCGCAGGCGGATACCGGTTTTCGTCAGTGGCGACGCGAAAGCGTAGCGCACCGGGCGCAAAAACTTCGCGATCTGGGTGCGGCGCTGCGTAGCCGTGCGGAAGAGATGGCGCAGACTATCTCCCGGGAGATGGGCAAGCCCATTGGGCAGGCGCGTGCGGAGGTGGCTAAGTCCGCCAGCCTTTGCGACTGGTACGCTGAATACGGCCCGGCAATGCTGCGCCCGGAATCTACCCAGGTCGACAATGCGGTGATTGAGTACCGTCCGCTGGGGCCTATTCTGGCGGTGATGCCGTGGAACTTCCCGCTCTGGCAGGTGCTGCGCGGTGCGGTGCCGATCCTGCTGGCAGGGAACAGCTATCTGCTTAAACATGCGCCAAATGTGCTCGGCTCGGCGGCGCTTATCGGGAAGGTGTTCGCGGATGCCGGTTTCCCGGAGGGGATCTTTGGCTGGGTGAACGCGACAAATGACGGCGTCAGCCAGGCGATTAACGATCGGCGTATCGCGGCGGTGACTGTAACCGGCAGCGTTCGGGCTGGTGCGGCAATTGGCGCGCAGGCGGGCGCGGCGCTGAAGAAATGCGTGCTGGAGCTGGGCGGCTCCGATCCGTTTATCGTTCTGAATGATGCCGATCTGGATCTGGCTGTCAACGCGGCCGTGGCCGGACGTTATCAGAATACCGGACAAGTTTGCGCGGCGGCGAAACGCTTTATTGTGGAAGCGGGCGTGGCGGACACCTTTACCCAACGCTTTGTTGACGCGGTCAAGGCGCTGAAAATGGGCGCACCGGATGAGGAAGATAACTATATTGGCCCGATGGCGCGATTTGATCTTCGCGATGAACTGCATCAGCAGGTACAGGCAACGCTGGCGGAAGGGGCGACCCTGCTGCTCGGCGGCGAGAAGCTTGCCGGGACCGGTAACTTTTATGCGCCAACCGTACTCGGCGACGTCACCCCACAGATGACGGCCTTCCGTCAGGAGCTGTTTGGCCCGGTGGCTGCGATTACCGTCGCCAATGATGCGTCGCACGCGTTGCAGCTGGCTAACGACAGCGACTTTGGCTTATCAGCGACGGTCTTTACCGCGAACGATGCGCTGGCTGAAACCTTCTCTCGCGAGCTGGAGTGCGGCGGAGTCTTTATCAATGGCTACAGCGCAAGCGATGCGCGCGTTGCGTTTGGCGGAGTGAAGAAGAGCGGCTTCGGGCGAGAGCTTTCACATTTCGGTCTGCATGAGTTCTGTAACGTTCAGACGGTCTGGAAGGATCGCGTGTAATGTTGATGCCGGGTAGGGCAAGGCCGCTACCCGGCAATTCACGTTTCCTGTCATTATTTTGCAATGGTTCTGTCATTTTCGTTTCGTAGACTCGCTCGCGTCTAACGTATTGTTACAGAAGAAAATTATGAACCTAACGCAAATTTTTCGTCGTCTTGCGCAGCGCTTTTTTCCTCGTCAGTTTGGCCTGCTGACCGGCATCTTTTGTATTATCGGCCTTTTCTCCGCCCTGCAACTTTCATCCTCCTTCCTGCTTACCGCTTCCCTGAATCAAGCCCAGCGTAACGAACAGCGCAATCAGCTGGCCTGGCAGCAACAGAGCAGACTGGATCAGGCGCGTATTTCGCTGCTTGCGGCGAGCGATCTGCTCAACCGCTCCGGGGTGTACTTTATGCAGGATAAAGAGACCGGTTCGGAAGGGAGCTGGCATAGCCTGATGGACGAGGCGCAAAAATCCCTGGCGGCGTCTCAGCAGGCATGGCAAGCCTGGCTCGCGCTTAATCCTCCGCAGGACGAGGGGCTTGTTAATAGCTATCAGCTGTTCTTCGGTGCCATTAGCGAGCAGGCGGAAGGGCTGGTGAAAACCAACAGCATCGACCTCTTTTTCGCCGTACCCGCCCAGGCGTTTCAGACCGATTTTAATGACAACTTTGCACGTTATCAGCAACGGAGTGAGAAGCAGGCGATACAGGGGCGTCAGTCGCTCATGGAACAACTCTCAGGCCTGCAACGGCTGTTCCTGTTTGCGCCGCTGGTGCTGCTGGCTATTGCCATTGCCGTCTGGTTTGCAATGGCGAAATGGGTGATATCCCCGCTACGCCGTCTGATTGTCCATATTAACCAGCTTGCGGCAGGGGATTTGTCGGGAATACCCCCTGACGTTGTGCGTTTTAACCGTGAAATCAGCCAGCTCAGCGGCAGTATTACCGCCATGCAGCGCGGGCTCCAGCAACTGGTGACTCAGGTCAGCGAGGCCACGACCTCTATGGTCGAAAATATCGGGTCACTTGCGCAGGGGAACCAGAAGCTTTATCAGCAGTCCACGCGACAGGCCAAAGAGCTGGAGGAAGTGACCGCGCATATCGCTGATCTCGAAACCCACGTTGAGGGGAACACGGGTTATGCAAAACTCGCCCGCTCGCGCGCGGATGAAGCCCGACAGGCTGCCGTCAGCGGGGAGCAAATGATGACAGCGGTGAATGGCTCGATGCAGACGATCGTCGACCGATCCTCAGAGATGCGTGGGATCGTCGCCATGATCGACAGCGTGGCGTTTCAGACCAATATTCTGGCCCTCAACGCTGCCATTGAAGCCGCCCATGCGGGAGAACAGGGGCGCGGGTTCGCGGTGGTCGCCCGTGAAGTGGGGCTGCTGGCCAGAAAAAGCAGTCACTCTACGCAAACCATTCAGTCGCTAATTAACCACTCGCTACAGGGCATTGAAGAAGGTTCTCAGGTGGTAAACCGTCTGGAAGAAAATCTCCAGCAGGTCACCGGGCTGGTGGCCAATCTGAGTAGCCTGCTCAATGATATTTCGCTGGCCACTCTAAATCAGGGGGAAAGCATTCATCAGATGACGCGCCAACTTCAGGCGCTGAATCAGGTATCGCGTCAGACAGATGTGCTGGTTAGCGAAGCGTCGAATGCCTCTGAGCGCCTGCATCGGGAGTCAGATCTTTTGTTGCAGGCCGTCTCGCGTTTTCGTCTCCCTGCCTGACGTGACGTATAAGCCTCTGTTATACTCGCAGCCCGTTTTAGCCTGAGGGCAAGGAGCAAAGTGTGGCTGCGGTCATCCATAATGAGATGCTGGACGAGATTCTGGCGCAGGTTCGTCCGTTACTGGGGCAGGGTAAGGTTGCCGATTACATTCCCGCGCTGGCCTCGATCAGCGGTAATAAGCTCGGCATCGCCATTTGTACTGTCGACGGGCAGCGTTTTCAGGCGGGAGATGCACTGGAGCGCTTTTCAATTCAGTCGATCTCAAAAGTGCTTAGCCTCGTTGCCGCCATGCGCCAGTATGACGAGCAGGAGATCTGGCAGCGGGTGGGCAAAGATCCCTCCGGTCAGCCCTTCAACTCCCTTCTCCAGCTTGAAATCGAACAGGGTAAGCCGCGCAACCCGTTTATCAACGCCGGGGCGCTGGTGGTGTGCGATATGCTGCAAAGCCGTCTGAGCGCGCCGCGCCAGCGTATGCTCCAGATTGTGCGGCAGCTTTCCGGCGTGCAGGACATCGCCTACGATCCGGTGGTAGCGCGCTCTGAGTTTGAACACTCTGCACGTAACGCCGCCATCGCCTGGCTGATGAAGTCCTTCGGCAACTTTCATAATGATGTCGCCACGGTGCTGCAAAACTATTTTCATTACTGCGCGCTGAAGATGAACTGCGTTGAACTGGCGCAGACTTTTCTGTTTCTGGCGCATCAGGGCCATGCCCCGCATCTGGGCGAGGACGTTGTCTCCCCGATGCAGGCCCGGCAGATCAACGCCTTAATGGCAACCAGCGGAATGTATCAAAACGCCGGGGAGTTTGCCTGGCGCGTGGGGCTGCCGGCTAAATCCGGCGTTGGCGGCGGCGTTGTGGCCATTGTTCCGCACGAGATGGCGATTGCCGTCTGGAGCCCGGAACTGGACGAGACCGGCAACTCACTGGCGGGCGTCGCGGCGCTGGAACAGCTGACCAAACGCCTTGGACGGTCCGTATACTGATGTCCACGTTAGATCCTCTGTTCACGCGCCTGGCTCGCTCCACGTTTCGTTCACGATTTCATTTAGGGATGAAAGAGCGGCAATACTGCTGGGATAAGGGCGCGGACACTATCGATAAGCATGCCGCTGATTTTGTCGCCGCGCGGCTGGCGCCTGCACACCCGGTGAATGACGGTAAGCAGACGCCGATGCGCGGCCATCCGGTTTTTATTGCCCAGCATGCCACGGCAACCTGCTGCCGGGGCTGTCTGGCTAAGTGGCATGCTATCCCGCAGGGCGTGCCGCTGAGTGCGCAGCAGCAACAGTATATCGTCAACGTGATCCATCATTGGCTGGTCATTGAGGTAAATCGTGCCTCCTGAACTGACAATGTCTCTGTTTAAGCTACGCTTTTACTAATGCTCAGCGTCAGGAGACGTCATGAAAGCACCTCTAATTCCCGTGAATGAAACGGAGCGCATGAATGCGCTGCGCGAGTCCGGTCTGCTTGAGATCGACAATTATCCCGCGTTTGATCGTCTCACGCGGCTGGCAACACGCTTTTTCAGGGTGCCGCTGGCGATGATTACGCTGGTGGATGACCACGCTGCGATCGTGAAATCTGCCGACGGCCGGGCACTCGCCAGCCAGCCTCGCGATCTCTCGTTTTGTGGTCATACGATCCTGGGTGACGCGCCGCTGGTGGTGGCTGACACGCTGCTGGACGAACGCTTTGCGGATAATCCGCAGGTGGCGGGAGATCCGGGCGTGCGCTTTTATGCCGGTTTCCCGCTGCGTTTACGTGACGGGGCGTGCGTAGGATCGTTGTGTCTCATTGATTACGCACCGCGTGAGTTTACCGCGGCGGATTCCGCCGTACTGGCCGATCTCAGCGCGCTGGCAGAAGATGAATTTGCAGCCGTTAGCGCCGCCACGACCGATGAACTCACGGGCCTGTTTAACCGACGCGGGTTTAACCAGTTTGCGCAGTTTGCACTGTCGGTTTCGCAGCGTAGGGCAGAACCGTTAACGCTTGGCTGGCTGGATCTGGACCATTTCAAAACCATTAACGATCGCTTCGGGCATCAGGAGGGCGACAAGGCCCTGAAAGCGATGGCCGCCCTGATGCGCTCCTCATTCCGCGAGGCCGATATGCTGGTGCGTTTCGGGGGAGATGAGTTCGCGGTGCTGTTTGCGGATACCGATGAGCCTGGCGCCTGGATCGCCATGCAGTATCTTGTCGAACAAACGGAGAAGTATAACGCGCGTCAGCTGCATCCCTGGTCGTTACAGTTCTCCTGGGGGCTGAGCGAGTTCGATCATCACCGCAACGATATGCAGGCATGGTTAAAACACGCGGATGCGCAAATGTACGCCATGAAGCGGCAACATCACGGCGAAAAATGACATAACGAAATCCTATGTCATCGCTTATTGCGTAACAAAAATGTTAATAGCAAAGTGGAGAGATTCAACCTAAGGACGCGCAATGAACTCTCCCATGCTGATTAAACCTCTCTCCCGACAGGACATCCTCACCCACATTGATGCCCTGAGCGATATCCTCGTCAACTGTGTAAACGGCGGCGCCTCCGTCAGCTTTATGCTGCCTTTTTCTCCC
Organism: Enterobacter sp. CCUG 70166; assembly: GCF_020224095.1. Classification (NCBI taxonomy): domain Bacteria; kingdom Pseudomonadati; phylum Pseudomonadota; class Gammaproteobacteria; order Enterobacterales; family Enterobacteriaceae; genus Enterobacter; species Enterobacter sp. CCUG 70166. Next base: position 17,165 of record NZ_NRIQ01000019.1, on the reverse strand, counting down.
GAGAAAGCCCAAACCTTCTGGCTCGGCGTCGCAGACAGCGTCGGGCGCGACGAGCGTACCGTCCTGGGCTGTTTTGACGCGGAGCAGGGGCTGGTTGGCACGGTCCAGCTGATCACCGACCAGCCGGAAAACCAGCCGCACCGCGCAGATGTCGCGAAACTTCTGGTACATGAGAAGGCGCGCCGTAAAGGTGCGGCAATGGCGCTGATGGAAGCCCTGGAGGCGGTTGCGCGTGAAAAAGCGCTTACGGTGCTGGTGCTTGATACCTCGACCGGCAGCGGCGCGGAGACGTTTTATCAGAGAGCGGGCTGGCAAAAGGCGGGGGAGATCCCACGCTACGCCCTGATGCCGAACGGGGACATGACGGCGACCTCGGTGTTCTATAAATTTATTTGATATTTTTCACCATCGCGTCCTGAGTTGATCCAGACAGGGGTTCTGGTCCTGAAGTTTTGATAAGTTATCACACCAATCTTATCAGGCTGTATGACTAATCATAAAGGACCTCCATTGTGAACACACTCAACCGTCGTGATTTCCCCGGTGCGCGCTACCCTGAACGTATCATCCAGTTTGGCGAAGGTAACTTCCTCCGTGCTTTCGTTGACTGGCAAATCGACCTCTTAAACGAGCATACCGATCTCAATGCAGGTGTGGTGATTGTGCGGCCGATCCAGAGTGATTTTCCGCCGTCGCTGAGCACCCAGGATGGTCTGTATACCACGATTATTCGTGGTCTGAATGAGGAGGGGGAAGCGGTAAGCGATGCGCGTCTTATTCGTTCCGTGAATCGTGAAATCAGCGTCTACAGCCAGTACGATGAATTCCTGAAACTCGCCCATAACCCAGAGATGCGGTTTGTCTTCTCCAATACCACGGAGGCGGGGATCGGCTATCACGCGGGCGATAAGTTTGACGATGCGCCAGCTGTCAGCTATCCGGCCAAACTGACGCGTCTGCTGTTCGAACGCTTTACCCACTTTAACGGGGCTGCGGATAAAGGCTGGATCATCATTCCTTGTGAGCTTATCGACTACAACGGCGATACCCTGCGTGAACTGGTGCTGCGCTATGCACAGGAGTGGGCGCTGCCAGCGGCATTCATTGCGTGGCTGAATAACGCTAACACCTTCTGCTCGACGCTGGTTGACCGCATTGTTACCGGCTATCCGCGTGATGAGGTGGCAGAGCTGGAAGCCGGGCTGGGCTATCACGACAGCTTCCTCGACACGGCAGAACATTTCTACCTGTTTGTTATTCAGGGGCCAAAATCACTTTCAGCTGAATTGCGCCTGGATAAATACCCGCTCAACGTCCTGATTGTTGACGATATCAAGCCTTATAAAGAGCGTAAGGTGGCGATCCTCAACGGCGCACACACGGCGCTGGTTCCGGTCGCTTTTCAGGCCGGGCTGGATACGGTAGGGGAAGCCATGAACGACGGGGAGATTTGCGCGTTCGTAGAGAAGGCTATTTATGAAGAGATTATTCCGGTCCTGGATCTGCCGCGCGATGAGCTGCACTCCTTCGCCAGTGCCGTAACGGGGCGTTTTCGTAATCCGTACATTAAGCATCAGCTGCTGTCGATTGCACTGAACGGGATGACCAAGTACCGCACCCGCATTCTGCCGCAACTGCTGGCAGGGCAGAAGGCGACCGGTGAACTGCCAGCACGTCTGACCTTTGCCCTGGCGGCGCTGATTGCATTTTACCGTGCCGAGCGCAACGGTGAGCGCTATCCGGTGCAGGACGATGCGCACTGGCTTGAACGTTACCAGCAGCTGTGGACGCAACATCACGACAAACAAGTCACTACCCGTGAACTGGTATCGTCGGTGTTAAGCGTGAGCGAGCACTGGGAACAGGATCTCACTCTGGTGAACGGACTGGTAGACCAGGTTGCGCAGGATCTGGATGCAATTTTAAGCAAAGGCATGCGCGAGGCGGTGAAACCGCTCTGCTAATCATAATGCCCGGCGTTTGCCGGGTTTTTTACAGATCAGTGTTAGTTACAACATACTATACATCTTTTTTTTAAAAAGCACAGGCAGCACCGTGCGGTGAGGGCTTAACAGGTCAGAAATTGCAATGAACTATTAACATGCTTGCAACCGTGATGAGGATCACGTTTAATAGCCGCGCTCTTTACTTTTCTGAAGCTGATTATGATTGTTCGTCCTCAACAGCACTGGCTGCAACTGATTTTTGTCTGGCATGGTTCGGTACTTCCCAAAATTTATACCCGACTGCTGCTTAACTTCCTGCTTTCCATCGCCGTGATTGTCATGCTGCCGTGGTACACCTCGCTGGGTATCCGCTTTACCGTCGCGCCGTTCAGCATTCTGGGCGTGGCTATCGCCATCTTCCTGGGATTTCGCAATAACGCCTGTTATTCGCGCTACGTTGAGGCGCGTCTGCTTTGGGGGCAGTTGATGATAGCGGCGCGCTCGCTGTTTCGCGAGGTAAAAAACACCTTGCCGGATGATAAACATCTTGGAGAGTTTGTACGCCTGCAAATCGCGTTTGCTAACTGTCTGCGTATGACACTGCGCAGAGAAACCAATGCCGATCAGCTGTCCCGCTATCTGGCTCCAGACGATTTACGCAAAGTGATGGATGCCAACTCGCCGGCGAACCGTATCCTGCTGATCATGGGGGAGTGGCTGGCCGTACGGCGGCGCAGCGGGCACCTTTCAGACATCCTGTTTCACAGCCTCAACAACCGCCTGAACGATATGTCCATCGTGCTGGCAGGCTGTGAGCGTATCGCCAATACGCCAGTCCCGTTTGCCTATACGCTGATCCTGCACCGGACGGTGTATTTGTTCTGCATCATGCTGCCGTTTGCGCTGGTTGTTGATCTGCATTACATGACGCCCTTTGTCTCTGCGCTGATTTCCTACACTTTTATCTCGCTTGATACGCTGGCGGAAGAGCTGGAAGATCCGTTTGGGACGGAAGATAACGATCTGCCTCTGGACGCCATCTGCAACATGATGGAGCGCGATCTGTTGCAGATGAACGATGAAGAGAACATCCCTGAAAGGCTAATGCCGGATAAGCATTATCAGCTGACCTGACGGGCATTCCACTCGTCGCGGGTGATTTCCCACAGCTCCGAATCCAGCAGACCGCTGACATAGGCTTTCTTCTCTGTCCTGATGAGTCGCATGCCGCTGCTGTCTGAAATACGTCGGGAGCGGCTGTTGGCCGCCGCTTTCGGCGCGCGTAACACCGCTTTGTTAAGCGTATTGAACCAGTAATCCGTTGCCGCGATACTCGCCTCACGCATATATCCCTGGCCCTGAAATTCCGGCGCGAGCCAGAACCCCCTGTTGTTGTCCTCCACGTCATACAGGCAAATCAACCCCATCAGTTCGTCAGGCGCTTCGCGACGGCGAATCGTCCAGAACCACGCAATCCCTTTGGCCATGTCGGGCAGTGCAACGTTGTTAACATAATTTTCTGCACCGTTTTCCGGGTAGGGCCAGGGGACTGAAGCCACCATATAGCGGACAATTTCCCAGCGCGGATAGCGTTGCTGGATCTGGACGGCATCGGCGGCAACAAGGGGTTTAAGTAATAAGCGTTCTGTCGTAAGCGTGGGTATCGTCATCCGGTGATCTCCATATTTGAGCGTTATCATTTGTTTGGGTTCTGAAATTCATCAATATCACATTCCAGTTGGTCGTGCTTTTGTTATTCAGATTTATCCATAAAGGAGTATGTAATGCCAAGAAAAGCCAGGCCCGAAGAAGCCGAAACACTCTGGCACGTCCGTAACGAAGCGATGCGCCATGGCTGTAAAATCTGTTACGACGCAGAAGTGATTGCGCGCTGGACGTCAGAAAAGATGCCTGAACATTACCGTACCTCCAGGTCGATTTCGTGTTATAGGCCTGCCCATGCAGGAGCTGAACTGCTCCCAAATGGAGCTACGGTTTACGAAGTTCAATAGCTTATTTACATTTGCTTACATAAATACACTTTCTTTACATTAAGTAATGTAAGATATTTTTTTAGCACAAAATGCAAAACTAAATTAAATGGAGATGATTTATGTCGAATATAAGAGCATTAAGCCTTAATGAGATAGCATTAGTAAGTGGCGGCAATGGAAGCGGTAATTATGAAGGTGCCGGTAGTCGTAACACCAGCTCTAAATCTGGTAATTCAAAAGGAAACAATGGCTCTATTTACAAGGGCGTTGACTCATGCGGCGCAGGAATCATCGGTGGTCTAATCGCCGGCTCTCCTGGGGGGCCAGTGGGTATGACCGCTGGGGTAATTGGTGGAGCTATAGCTGGCCAGTGCACAAAAGATAGTTTTTCAGATCGTGGTAGTAAAGATAAAAGTAATAATTACAACGGCCCCGGACAATGCCGTTGGTAAGTAATTTGAGTTGTGTGTGATAATAATTTAAAAGCTCATTATAACTGAATGTTATTCTAGGTGTTTCGATATTTAATGATTATTCGAAGTAGTCATGATGAACTATTATTTTTGATAAAGTTAATGTAATCACAAGTATCGGGTTAAGCATGAAACAATTTTTAAATTTCCTAATTTACTTATTTTTTTTCATTATCGCATTTACCCTTTTGAAATACGCTGAAGTTCTTGAGTTTGACGAAGTATCACGGCCAGGGATTATATCAAGGTTTCTTATTGCGTTGATTGTATTAATAGCAGTAACTCGATGGGGCGTTAACTTGATGAATAGGTTTAAAAGTAAATAAAGTACACTCCGATAAAAATTGTTGTGTTGCAGAATGGAATCATTACAAATGTTCACTGAAGTTAAAGTGCATGATATCAAAAAATGATTACGATATCATAACCATATTTGTTGATTCTTATATAAAATATGAATTAATAATAGGTTGAACATGATAATCTTTAGGCATGTCTATCCATTCATTTATAGTAAGAAAAACGTAATTGTTCTTTTTATTGCGTCTGTTATCTCAATAATAATTACGTTATCGCCATCCATAACCCTCCGCTATCTTACTCTCGATGTGTCATTTTTCTTATTGTTTATTGCGGAATTTTCAATTGCATTTTTCTTGTATATTTTTTACTTTAGGAAGTTGGATGGTTTTAAATTACGCCCAAGTAGAGATTTAACTTCAATAAAATTTTCTATTGTTGTGTTGTTTGTCATTTTGCTGGTTCAGTATAATGTTTATCTTTACAGGGATAATTTATATCATTATGGACCTTCCCATATTAGTTTTATAGCATTTATAATAGCCACCTTCGTAGTCCCATATTATGAGGAGATTATATACAGGGGCTGTATCTTCGGTGTTTTCCACTCAATTTTTAATAAAAAGTATATTATCCCATGCATATTGACTTCATTGTCTTTTTGTCTGATGCATGGACAATATTATAACATTTTAGATCAATCCATTCTTTTTTTGGTGTCAATATTGCTATTAATAGTTAGAATAAGAAGCAGAGGGTTTTTTTATCCTATTATAATTCATTCGTGCATGAATGCTTTTGTTTTGTCGTTAAATTTTTGAAGGGTATTTGGGAATTGCGTGACAACAGTCAGCAGCAGCATGCCATACAACAGCGAATAGTTTCCCTGAAACCTCAGGTTAAAAGTGCAGAAAAGCGTCTGTCACTTGCCGTGCATCAGGCTGCGCTGGCCGTGTCTGTTATGGAGCGCTATAAGAAACTTGCTGATACGCATTACGTATCAGATATCGAATACCAGCAGAAGCAGATTGACGTTTCAACGTCACAGCAAAACGTTGAGGATCAGCGTCAGGGGCTTCTGCAACTGCACACCGCGATGGAGGCTGCTAAAGACGACCTTGACCATCTCATCGTTCAGGGTGAAAGCCGGAAGGCTGAAATGGACAGGCAGTTGCAGGTTATCAGGCAACAGCAGGACGAACTGGCAGGTAAGGAAAATTTCACGCTGACTTCACCGGTATCCGGAACCGTTGCTGCCGTGCTGGTCAGACAGGGACAGTCTGTCAGGGCATCTGAACCTGTCATGACCCTCATTCCCGACAATGCCCGTTTGCAGATAGAACTCTATGCTACCAGTCAGAATGCTGGCTTTATTCAGGCGGGGCAGCGTGTTGCCCTGCGGTTCTCTGCCTTCCCCTATCAGAAGTTTGGTGTGCAGTACGGGACTATCCGTGAAATAAGCCATACAACGCTGACATCTTCTGATTTACTCTCCGTATCTCCTGTGACCTGGAAGGAGAATGAAGGTCATTACCGCGTCATCGTTGAACCTGAAAATACTTTTATTCTGGCTTATGGGAAACAGGAAGCCCTGCGCCCCGGCATGGTTCTTGAGGGGGATGTCAGCCTGGATACCCGCAATTTGTGGGAGTGGCTGACTGAGCCGCTCTGGAGCCTGAAAGGAAAGCTGTGATGGATACACTCAAATGGACCGGGAGAAAACAGCTTCCTCTCACCCGACAGACAGAGTCAGCGGAATGTGGTCTGGCATGCCTGGTCATGATGGCCTGCTGGCATGGTCTGCAAACAGACTTACCCACACTGCGCGAACGTTTCAGTATCAGCTCACAAGGGATGACCCTGCAGAGACTGACTGAATGTGCGGCCGGTATCGGATTATCCAGCCGGGCAGTTCGGCTGGAGCTTGAGGACCTAAGATCCCTTTCTCTCCCGTGTATTCTCCACTGGAACATGAATCATTTTGTTGTGCTACATAAAGTTCGCGGAAGCAGGCTGGTTATTCATGATCCGGAAAAGGGAAAAGTAACGCTCTCCCTACAGGATGCTGGAAAACATTTCACCGGCGTCGCGCTGGAGCTGATGCCAGCCAGTGATTTTACCGCTCGGGATGAAAGGAAAAAAATCCATCTGCGCCAACTGACAGGTAAAACACCGGGTCTGTTGTCGGCAATGTCGCGAATTATCGTTTTTGCCGTGGCACTCGAAATCCTGACACTGGGAAGCCCGCTTCTCAACCAGCTGGTGATTGATGAAGTCCTGGTGGCTGCCGACCAGAGTTTGTTGACCGTCATTATTATTGCGCTTCTGCTGATGTCACTGACCCAGATGCTGCTGTCACTGGCCCGCCAGTGGGCGAGTATTACACTGTCCGTCAATTTTAACATGCAGTGGACAGCACGGGTTTTCCATCATCTGGTCCATCTTCCTCTGGCCTGGTTTGATGCACGCAGTAAGGGGAGTATTAATGCTCGTTTTGAGGCGGTAGATACCATCCAGCAGGCGCTGACTACGCAAGTGCTGGAAGGTATTCTGGATGTGTTGCTCGTGGTGACTGCGCTTTGCATGATGCTGCTGTACAGTCCTGAAATGACATTGATCGCCGTAATTGCAGCCATTTTCTATGGTGTGTTGAGGGCACTGTGGTATCCGTCCCTTCGACAGTCGGCAGAAGATGCCTGGGATGCAGGTGCCAAGGAGTCCGGGCATTTTCTTGAAACACTCAACGGGATCCTCAGCCTGAGAATTAACGGTGTGACGGCACATCGTGAGGCCGCCTGGCTGAATCTCAACGTTGCCCGCAGAAATACGCAGTTGCGTCAGAGCCGTCTGCTGATGTGCTATGACATTGCTCACACTCTTACCGGCAGCGTGGTATCAGCAATCATTTTGTGGAAAGGCGCCGGGGAGGTATTGAATGGTACCTTCACCGTCGGCATGCTGGTTGCTTATTTATCCTATCAGACGCGTTTTTCTTCCAGTATCAGTAGCCTGACTGATAAGTTTTTTTCCTGGCGTATGCTCGATGTTTACAACGAACGACTGGCTGATATTGTACTGACCCCGACAGAAGGCCTTCAGCAACAGCCTTTTCGTGAGCATAACAACGCTTCGCACATTCCTTCTGTATCCCGCAGGGAGATGGATGAATATGCTCATGCTCCTCTAGTACTTGAGCACATCATCTTCAGCCACAAGGGAGGGGAACATCCGATAATCGGCGGGGTGTCGCTGACACTCAATCCCGGAGAAGTCGTTGCCATTACAGGTAAATCCGGATGCGGGAAAACGACACTGGTGAAGCTTATCCTTGGGATCCACATCCCTGATGAGGGCAGGATCAGGGCATTTGGCATATTGCATACGCATCCGGATTATTTTCAGGTTCGTCAGCGTATCGGTACCGTACTGCAGGATGACCATCTTTTCAAAGGTTCTGTAGCAGATAACATTGTTTTTTCAGTGATGACCGAAATTATGAACGAATGATCCAGTGCGCAAGACTGGCACTTATCGACAGCGATGTTATGGCAATGCCGATGGGGTATCAGACGCTGATTGGTGAAACCGGCGGAGGGCTTTCCGGAGGACAAAAACAACGCATTCTGCTGGCAAGGGCGTTGTACAAGAAACCGGGATTCCTGTTACTGGATGAAGCGACCAGCCACCTTGATGTTGAGAGTGAAATCCGGATAAGCCAGACCTTACGTCAACTGGGGCTTCCTGTTCTGCTGATAGCCCATCGCCCGGAAACCATAGCCTCTGCAGACCGGGTTTTGTATCTGGCAGACGGCTACTTAACGGAGCTGAATCTCCAGCATACAGTCAATAATGGCGAGTCTGTTTGTGAATATACTAATGACGTGATGGCAAAAAATTAACCTTAACGTACATAATTTTCGATATCCAAACTTACCCCTATCTGGAAGATCTATTTGTTGACGCTGCCGAACGTGGCGCAGGGGCGGGTAAAGCGCTTATCGACGCCCTGATCGATGAGGGTAAGCGGGAAGGGTGGTCAAAACTCTACTGGGTAACCCGCATGCACAATCCGGCGCGTAAGCTGTATGACCACTATGGTGAAGCCGACGATTACGTCCGGTACCGAATCACCCCTTAACCGGGTTTGTATCACACTGTATCTGCGTCTGTGATACATACACAGGTATGCAATAAAACCGCATCCGCACACATCCTTTATACAAACGCATGGTGTTATATCTCCGTCAACTGAACTTACCCGGAGATAACATCATGTTTAATAAACTAGCATACTCAGCCGTCGCCCTGACCGTATCACTTGGCACTGTGATGTCCTGCCAGGCAGAAGCGACGGGTAAGGATTACTCGTCGGCTTTTAACCAGGTAAAACAAATTAACGCCGGCGATCTGAACGTCGGTTATGTCGATATCGGGCCGAAAGACGGGCAACCAGTGATCCTGCTGCATGGCTGGCCGTACGATATTCACAGCTACGCGGAAGTTGCCCCCGCGCTGGCCGCGAAGGGGTATCGTGTCATTGTGCCATCCCTGCGCGGGTACGGCACCACGCGCTTTATTTCTGATAAAACGCCGCGAAACGGCCAGCCTTCGGCAATGGCGAAAGACATCGTCTACCTGATGGACGCCCTGAATATCAAACAGGCGGTGTTTGCCGGTTATGACTGGGGGGCGCGTACGGCGGATATCGTTGCGGCGCTCTGGCCGGAACGGGTGAAATCGCTGGTCTCGGTAAGTGGCTACCTGATCAGCAGCCAGGCGATTGGCAAACAGCCTTTACCGCCGAAGGCAGAGGTTCAGTGGTGGTATCAGTTCTATTTCGCCACGCCGCGCGGTGCGGAAGGCTATGCTAAAAATACGCACGATTTTGCCCGGTTGATTTGGTCCCAGGCTTCGCCTGACTGGAAATTCAGCGATGCCACCTTCAATGCGAGCGCCAGGTCCCTCGATAATCCGGACCACGTTGCCGTCACGCTCAGTAATTACCGCTGGCGTCTGGGGCTGGAGAAGGGTGAGCAGAAATATGACGCCTACGAACAAAAGCTGGCTACGCTGCCGAACATTACGGTGCCGACCATCACCATCGAGGGCGGTAACAACGGGGCACCACATCCTGCACCCGCCGCCTATGCGGGGAAATTCACCGGAAAATATGAGCACCGTACTTTCGGCGCAACGGTTGGCCACAACCCGCCGCAGGAAGATCCGCAGGACTTTGTTAACGCCGTTGTCGACGCGGATAAGCTCTGATATGTGCTATTTTCAATCCGTTACCTCTTAATCAGGAGCCTGCGGTGGAGCATATTGATCACATCCTTGTCGTCGATGACGACAGGGATATTCGTGAACTGATTGTCGATTACCTCGTGAAATCCGGCTACCACGCCTCTGGCGCGGCGAACGGAAAAGAGATGCGCGCAGTGCTCGACAAACAGCATATCGACCTGGTGGTGCTGGACGTGATGATGCCCGGCGATGATGGCCTGACGCTGTGTCGGCAGCTGCGCAGCAGCAGGCATAAGGATCTGCCGATCCTGATGCTCACCGCGCGCAACGAGGACACGGACCGGATCCTGGGGCTGGAGATGGGCGCCGACGATTACGTGGTGAAACCGTTTGTGGCCCGCGAACTGCTGGCGCGTATCAAAGCTATCCTGCGTCGTTTTCGTACTATGCCGCCTAATCTTCAGGTGACCGAGGCAGGGCGCCTGGTGGTGTTCGGGGAATGGCAGCTGGATACCGTGGCGCGTCATCTGATTGATAACGAGGGGATGGTTGTGGCGCTCAGCGGGGCGGAATATCGCCTTTTGCGCGTATTTCTCGATCATCCTCAACGGGTGCTGACCCGCGATCAACTGCTGAACCTGACGCAGGGACGTGATGCCGAGCTGTTTGAGCGTTCGATTGATCTCCTGGTGAGCCGCGTGCGACAGCGCCTGAATGAAGATGCCCGCTCGCCAGCCTACATTAAAACCGTTCGCAGCGAAGGCTACGTTTTTACTATGCCGGTGACCATCATCGAGGCCAATGAATGACGCTGTGGCCCCGCACCTTACTGGCCCGGCTGCTGATCATTGTGCTGCTTGGACTCTTGCTGGCTAACGCGCTCAGCCTGACGCTGGTCATGGTTGAGCGAATGCACAGCGCGCGCACGGTTATGCTGGGCAATCTTGAGAATGACGTGGCGACCAGCGTGGCCATTCTCGACCGGCTTCCGGCCAAAGAGCGGCCAGAGTGGCTGGAACGGCTCGGTCGCGGTAATTATCGTTATATCCTTGGTCCCGGCGAGGCAGGCGCTGCGCCAACGGACAAGCGCTCGCGGGATGCGATTCGCACCCTGAAAGAGACGCTTTCAGTTCAATATCCGCTCCAGTTTACGGCAGTGCCGGGGCCTGTTTCCCACATTCAGGCCCATCTGACGCTCCGCGACGGCGCACCGCTCACTATCGATCTGATCCCGCGCATGCCGCCAGTCGCCAGCTGGTTACCCGTGGTGCTGGTTCTTCAGTTGTTACTTGTCGCGCTCTGCTCCTGGATTGCCGTGCGCCAGGTTGTCCGGCCTTTCCTGCAATTCACGCGCGCGGTTGATTCCCTCGATCCTGCGGCCCATTCTCCTATGACTGAAAAAGGTCCGGTTGAGGTGCGACAGGCGGCGCAGGCTTTTAATGAGATGCAGTCGCGGATACAAACTTATCTGCGTGAACGCGCGCAGATTCTGGCGTCCATTTCTCACGATCTTCAGACGCCCATCACGCGTATGAAGCTGCGGGTCGAAATGGCGGATCAGCCCGAACTCCATGATAAGTTGTTGAGCGACCTGGATAATATGTCGCTCCTGGTACGAGAAGGTATTGCCTATGCCCGGTCATCAGAATCACTGAAAGAGACCACGCTTAAGCTGGAGCTAAACGCGTGGGTTAACAGCATCGCCAGTGATTATCAGGACATTGGTAAAAACGTGCAGTTTCATGCACGCAGTACACGTCTGCCGATCGTCACCCGCCCCCAGGCATTGCGCCGGGTAATGACCAATCTGCTGGATAATGCGCTCAAGTTTGGCCATAGCGCGGTAATAGAGATTGATGAAGATGAAAGGCAGGTAGCGATCCGCATTATGGATAACGGCCCCGGCATCCCGGAGGCAGAACTGGGGGCGGTGTTACAGCCGTTCTACCGGGTTGAAACGTCGCGCAACCGCGAAACGGGCGGCACCGGGTTAGGCCTCGCCATTGCCGCGCAGCTCACCGCCCAGCTTGACGGGAAATTGCATCTTGCAAACCGGGCAGAGGGCGGGCTGGCCGTAAGCGTGACTCTTCCGCGCGTTTAATTGTACGCCTGTGTATCTGCGCGCCGTGCGGATACGAAGGCAGACAAAATTCAGTTTTTTGCACACGGCCTGAACACATTCGCAGGGTGAAATGACCTCACTGCACCTTCGCAGCAACTGTATCGTGAGGTCGTTATGTTTCTGATAATCGCTTTTTTAGGCGGCATGATTAGCCTGCTCAGTCCGTGCACGCTTCCCGTTATTCCTCTGCTGTTCGCCGGCTTTCAGGGGCAGCGCAAACACATTCTGGCGCTTCTGGCGGGAATGATAGTGATGTTCACGTTTGTGGCGATGGTAGTAACGGTTGCCAGTGACTGGATCGCTGACGCCACCGTTATCGGTCGCTGGATTGCGCTGCTGGTACTGAGCATTGCCGCCCTGGCCCTGATCTTCCCGCAGTTCGCTCAGCGCATTGCCAGCCCGGCGGTCAGTGCGGGGAACGTTCTTAACACCCACAGCGTTCAGCGACACGGCATGTTTTCGGCTTTTCTGACAGGGCTGGCCGTTGGACTTCTGTGGTCCCCCTGTGCAGGACCGATTCTCGGGGCGATCTTCGGCATTAACATTACTGGCCACTCGGCCATCGCAACCGGAGCGCTGTTAGCCGCTTACGGCAGTGGGTGCGCGTTGATGCTGGGGCTGCTTGTCGCGGGGGGCCGTAAGCTGATAACCCCTCTGAGAGCCAAATCCGCATTGATGGAGCGTCTGCGTCAGGGCGCAGGGGTGATGATGTTAGCCGCCGTGGCTTTCAACGCCTCAGGAATGACGTCGGTCCTGAAAGGCGCCAGCGGTATTACCGACCAGCTGGAAAACGCTCTCTTGAGCCTTGCGCAACCAACCTCCACGCAGGTGAAACTGCGACCGATCGCTGACGCAATGCCGAGCAGCCAGCTACCGACATTAAGCGGCGGTACGGGCTGGGTAAACGGTGACCCTGTCACGTCTAAGGCCTTGCGGGGGAAAGTTGTGCTTATCGATTTCTGGACCTGGGACTGTATCAACTGCCAGCATACCCTTCCGCATGTTCGAGACTGGGCGAAGAAATATGAGTCACAAGGTCTGGTGGTGATTGGCGTCCACACCCCTGAATACCCCTGGGAAAAGCCGTTATCATCGGTGAAAAACGCGATCAACGAATGGCAGTTGCCGTACCGCGTAGTGACGGATAATAACTACAAAATCTGGAGCGCGTTCGGTAATCAGTACTGGCCAGCACATTACTATTTCGATGCGAAAGGGCAACTGCGTTACACCTCGTTTGGCGAAGGCAACTACGACAAGCAGGAGGCTGTAATTCAGCATTTGCTCAAGGAAGCGCGTTCCTGATTCGGCTTACGGAACCCGCTGAGCAACCATAAACAGGCGCGGAAAAGCCAGCAGTATCTGCCCGTTCTCCTGGAGCGGATACTGCTCTTCCAGCAGCTCGAGGTAGCGTTTCAGAAAGTTTTGCTGCTCGCTCTCGTTGAGATCCTGTAGCCACGGCCGTAACCCCGTCGCGCTGACCCAGTCAATAATCGCCTGATGAGAGCTCATCTGATGAAAGTAGGTGGTGCGCCAGATATCCACGTCGCATCCCGCGTCCGTCAGAATATCATAGTAGGCATGAATACCCGGCAGCTGCTCGCGGCCACGATCGGGGTAGCCCTGTTCCCAGGCAACTTCACGCATCAGGGCGTGCGTCGGCTCAAGCCAGTTGTCAGGCATTTGTATCGCCAGCACGCCGTTTAACTGGAGCAGTGAAACCAGATGCGGCAGAAGGTGGTAATGGTCCGGGATCCATTGCAGGGAAGCATTGGCGTAGATCAGGCTGAGAGGCTGGTCAGGTTTGTAGTGACGGATATCCGATTCAACAAAGTGGCAGTCTGGCAGGGCCTGTCGGGCTTCCTCCAGCATCGCCGGGGAGTTATCCACACCGGCTATCTGCGCTGAAGGCCAGCGTTGTTTCAGCAGCGCGGTGCTGTTGCCTGGCCCGCAGCCCAAATCCACGCCAGAGGTTATGTCAGCAAGCGGCACCCGGGCCAGTAACTCAGCGGCGGGACGTGTGCGTTCTTCGCTGTATTGTAGATATAGAGAAGGATCCCAGTCGGCCATTTTCGCATCTCCATGTTGAGGTGTTCAGCAAGAATAGCACAGGCAAATACCTGCGCAGGGGCAGGTATCCGGATAAACGTGAGATTATAAAATGCCTTTCAGGGCCACGTGATAAAGCAGCATGATGGTTTTACCGTCGACGATCTGGCCATTCTCGATGCCACGAAGCGCGTCGTCCAGCGTCATTTCCAGCACGTCGATATCTTCCCCCTCTGCTTTAACGCCGCCGCCCGCGCTGGTCCGATCCTGCGGGTGATATTCCGCCAGATAGAAGTAGAGTTTTTCGGTAACGGAGCCCGGGCTCATATAGGCCTCAAAAATTTTCTCTACGCGCGTCACCTTATACCCGGTTTCCTCTTCCGCTTCGGCCTTAATCCGGCTTTCCGGGTCAAGGTTATCGAGCAACCCGGCAGCCGCCTCAATGAGATCCTCTTCGTGACCATTGATAAACACAGGGAAACGAAACTGACGTGTAAGAATGACTGTTTTGCTGTCGCGATTATAGAGCAGGATCGTCGCGCCATTCCCGCGGTCATACACTTCACGCTCTTGCCGCTGCCAGTCACCATCGCTGCGCTGGAGGTCAAAAGTGTATTTTTTCAGGTTATACCAGTTGTCGGACAACGTTTCGCTGTTGATGATGCGTATATCTGCACGTTTTGATTGCACGTTTGGCTCTCCTCTCGTAGAGTATGCATCATAAACAGCATTTTCGTGTAATTACAATAATTATCGTGCAACATCAGGAATAATTCATGCTCACAAGTCAGCGTAAACAGTTGATTCTGGAAAAGCTGGAGGCGGAAGGCCAGGTCCAGTCAACTGCGCTCAGCCTCTTTTTCTCGGTGTCTGAGGACACTATCCGCCGGGATCTACGTGAACTGGCGGCAGAAGGGCGTTTGCAGCGTGTCCACGGCGGCGCGCTTCCGGCATCTTCAGCGATTGCGCCTTTTGCCGAGCGTCAGTCCGTTAAAATGGATGCAAAAAAACGCGTGGCACGTCGGGGCGCGCAGCTCATTTCACCGGGGCAGGTGGTGATCATTGATGGCGGGACGACCACCTCAGAACTTATTACCTTCTTGCCGCCAGATTTGCAGGTAACCGTGGTGACGCACAGCCCGGGTATTGCATTGGGGCTGGTCAACCATCCGTGCATAGAGGTGATCCTGATTGGCGGTCGTTTGTATAAACACTCCATCGTCACGGTCGGCGCGGCCGCTATTGAAGGCATCAACAATATTCATGCGGATCTGTTTTTCATGGGTGTCACCGGCGTGCATTCTGAGGCCGGGCTGACCACCGGAGATTATGAAGAAGCATGCATCAAACGTGCATTTTCCGGCAGAGCGGCGGAAACGGTGGTATTGGCTTCACCGGAAAAGATCAACACGGCCTCGGCGTTTGTGATTGGCGATTTGTCGCTGGTGAATACGCTCGTTGTTGAAAACACAACGGATGAACGCTGGGTCAACGCTATGAAAGAAAAGGGCGTTGCGGTGATCGCCAGCCAGTAAATATCCGCTTTTTTGCCAGCCTGACTGCGTGGCTGTCAAACAGACAAAGGTTATCCATCACGCGGATTCCTAGACTAAGGCTTTCATCTGTTTAAGGAAAAGCCATGAAAGCGATCTCCATTCTGGCGTATGGCGCTGACCCAACCGCGCAACGCCTGGCAACATCCGCCATTCAGCAGGCCATAAATAGTGCTCAACAGAACGATGTCATCGTTATTCCGCAAGGCCGTTTTCTGACCGGAGCGTTGTTTCTGAAAAGCGGTGTTTCACTTCGCCTGGACGCTGGCGCACAGCTCGTTGGAAGCCAGGATCTGGCTGATTATCCCCTGATAAATACCCGGGTGGCCGGCATTGATATGCGCTGGCCGGCAGGCATTATTAATATCATCGATTGTGAAAACGTCAGCATTACCGGTACAGGCACGATAGACGGGCAGGGTGCAATTTGGTGGCAACGCTACTGGGGCGATGACGAGCGCAGCGGCATGGTCGGCGATTACAGCGCAAGAGGATTGCGCTGGGTTGTTGATTATGACTTTCAGCGCCCGCGCAATATCCTGGTCTTTGAAAGCCAGAGCATTCTGCTGCGTGATTTTACCAGTCGGGAGTCCGGATTCTGGAACATGCACCTCTGTTATTCGCGCCATATCGCGATTGAGGGCGTGCAAATCAGCAATTCTGCGGGGCCGAGCACCGACGGGATTGACGTCGACTCCTGCGAACAGGTGCGGATTGAACGCTGCATTGTGTCCTGCAATGACGACAATATCTGCATCAAATCAGGACGAGGACGCGAAGCGGCGCAAAAAACTCGTGCCGCGCGGGATATAGTGATTCGAGGATGTACGCTGAATAAGGGATCCGGGATCACACTGGGGAGTGAAACTTCAGGTGGCATTGAACGCGTCCTGATAGAAGATAACGCGTTTAACGGAACGGGTGTCGGGTTTCGCATTAAATCTGCTCGCAACCGGGGCGGATTTATCCGTGATATCACCGTACAAAATCTACGGCTTACGGACGTGCGTTTTCCGGTGCTGATCCAGCTGAACTGGTTTCCGCAGTATAGCTATGGCGACCAGAGCAATTTATCTGATAAACCAGAACACTGGCGCAAACTGGCTGAAGGTGTTGAGGGCGAAGCCGGTCTTACTGCGGTCAGCGGACTGACGATTAAAAATATGACGGCGCGTCGATCAGACAGCAAATGCTTTTCGCGGGCATTTTTCATCGAGGGATATCCGGAGCGTCCTGTGGTCGGGTTAACGCTGGAGGGGATTTTGATTGACGCGTCAGAGTTCGGGAAAATTTCTGGTGTGGATGAGCTGCGCTTTAAGGATGTACAGGTGACTGCCGTGGAGATCACGCAAGACCGTAACGACAGTTATGAACGTTGATGGCACAGAACAGAGGTACATGATGCGCGGAATGAGCAGAACAAGGATGGGTCTGAACTGGCTGGATTTACTCGTATTCAATCTATGTCAAAGCAAGTTTAAAAT
>NZ_NRIQ01000018.1:0-58296 GCF_020224095.1 Enterobacter sp. CCUG 70166 | reverse complement strand
CCCGACATGTTAACTGCGTGGAGGGCAATACCACGCTGTACGCTCTGCCACGCACGGAGATCGTCGAGCGCTGGCGCGAGCAAACCACCGACGATTTCCGCTTTTGCTTCAAATTTCCGGCAACCATCTCCCACAACGCCGCACTGCGAAACTGCGATGATTTAACCCACGAGTTTTTCACCCGGATGTCGCCCCTGGCAAACCGTGTTGGCCAGTACTGGCTCCAGCTTCCCGCCACGTTCGGCCCGCGCGATCTACAAGCCCTCTGGCAGTTTCTCGACGCCCTGCCCCACGATTTCACGTACGGTGTGGAGGTGAGGCATCCAGATTTCTTTGCCAAAGGCGACGCGGAGAAAGCGCTGAATCGCGGCCTGTATGAACGATCGGTCAACCGCGTGATCCTCGACAGCCGCCCCGTGCACAGCGCAATCCCGCACAGCGAAGCCGTTGTTGATGCCCAGCGCAAAAAACCGAAAGTACCGGTTCACGCCATTGTTACCGCGCAGAACCCGATGGTCCGGTTTATCGGCAGCGATAACATGCAACAGAATGAGGAGATGTTCGCCGTCTGGCTGCAAACGCTCGCGAAATGGGAGCAAACCACCACTCCGTACCTGTTTTTACATACGCCGGATATTGCCCAGGCACCTGAGCTGGTCGATGCTCTCTGGCAGGCCTTGCAGCAGGCGGTTCCGTCGGTTGGCCCCGCGCCGTCCATCCCACAACAATCTTCTCTTTTCTGAAATCACCCCCTATCATAGAGACGTGCCATCTGCCAAAAACAGGGAGTTAGTATGGTCAGCGCGCTGTATGCGGTGTTAGGTGCATTACTGCTGATTAAATTTTCATTTGATGTTGTGCGCCTGAGAATGCAGTACCGCGTCTCCTACGGTGACGGGGGCTTTTCTGAGCTGCAAAGCGCAATCCGGATCCACGGCAACGCGGTCGAGTACATTCCCGTCGCGTTAATTTTACTGCTGTTAATGGAGATGGATGGCGCAGAAACCTGGATGGTGCACGTCTGTGGGCTGCTGCTGATTGCAGGGCGTTTGATGCATTATTATGGTTTTCACCACCGCCTGATCCGCTGGCGTCGTTCCGGCATGAGCGCGACCTGGTGCTCGCTTTTGCTGATGGTGCTGGCTAACCTTTGGTATATGCCTTGGGAGTTGGTTTTCTCCTTCCATTAGCGCACAATATGCCCCTTTATTTTTCCCGGATTTTTACGTTATGTCAGATCGCGACACGCTTTTTTCCGCGCCTATCGCCAGCCTGGGCGACTGGACCTTTGATGAACGGGTAGCCGAAGTCTTCCCGGATATGATCCAGCGCTCTGTTCCCGGTTATTCCAATATCATCTCCATGATCGGCATGCTGGCGGAGCGTTTCGTTCAACCCGGCACGCAGGTCTATGACCTGGGCTGTTCGCTGGGAGCGGCAACGCTGTCCATTCGTCGTAACGTTCATCACGAAGGCTGCAAGATTGTGGCTGTCGATAACTCACCGGCCATGGTTGAACGCTGCCGTCGCCACATTGACGCGTATAAAGCCCCTACGCCTGTGGAGGTGGTGGAAGGCGATATCCGCGATATCGACATCCAGAACGCCTCGATGGTGGTCCTGAACTTTACCCTTCAGTTCCTGGTGCCGGACGATCGTCAGCGGTTGCTGGATAAAATTTATCAGGGCCTCAACCCGGGCGGCGCGCTGGTGTTGTCTGAGAAATTCAGCTTTGAAGACGCCAGCGTGGGCGAATTGCTGTTCAATATGCACCATGATTTCAAGCGTGCAAACGGCTACAGCGAGCTGGAGATCAGCCAGAAGCGCAGCATGCTTGAAAACGTCATGCTGACGGATTCCGTTGAAACACACAAAGCGCGCCTGCGCAAAGCTGGATTTGAACACAGCGAACTGTGGTTCCAGTGCTTTAATTTTGGTTCTCTGGTGGCGCTGAAAGCCGGAGACACAGCATGATCGAGTTCGGTAATTTCTATCAACTGATTGCCAAAAACCACCTTTCCCACTGGCTGGAAACCCTGCCTGCGCAAATTGCCACCTGGCAGCGCGATCAGCAGCATGGTCTGTTGAAGCAGTGGTCCAACGCCGTGGAGTTTCTGCCTGAACTGACGCCTCATCGTCTGGATTTACTGCACAGCGTGACGGCGGAGAGCGAAGAGCCGCTCCCGGCCGGGCAGATCAACCGCATCGAAACGCTGATGCGTAACCTGATGCCGTGGCGCAAAGGGCCGTTCTCGCTGTACGGCGTGAACATCAATACCGAATGGCGCTCAGACTGGAAGTGGGATCGCGTTCTGCCGCATTTATCCGACCTGACCGGGCGCACCATTCTGGACGTGGGCTGCGGTAGCGGCTATCACATGTGGCGCATGATCGGCGCAGGCGCGCATCTGGCCGTCGGTATCGATCCGATGCAGCTGTTCCTGTGCCAGTTTGAAGCGGTGCGAAAGCTGCTGGGTAACGACCAGCGCGCGCACCTGCTGCCGCTGGGTATCGAGCAACTCCCTGCCCTGAAAGCGTTTGATACCGTGTTCTCGATGGGCGTGCTGTACCACCGTCGTTCCCCGCTGGAGCATCTCTGGCAACTGAAAGATCAGCTGGTCAGCGGCGGTGAGCTGGTGCTGGAAACGCTGGTCATCGAAGGGGATGAACATGCCGTTCTGGTGCCAGGCGATCGCTATGCGCAGATGCGCAACGTTTACTTCATCCCTTCCGCGCTGGCGCTGAAGAACTGGCTGGAGAAATGTGGGTTTGTCGATGTACGCATCGCCGATGTGTGCGTGACGTCGGTTGAGGAACAGCGTCGCACCGACTGGATGATCACCGAATCGCTGGAGCAGTTCCTCGATCCGGACGACCACAGTAAAACCATCGAAGGCTATCCGGCCCCGATGCGTGCGGTGCTGATTGCAACGAAGCCGTAGTATTTATCCCCTCACCCCGGCCCTCTCCCCAAAGGGGCGAGGGTGAAAAGACCGCACCGTGCAGTCCCCTCTCCCCTGTGGGGAGAGGGTTAGGGTGAGGGGCAAGAATAAAAAAAGGCCCCTGTTGAAATTGCAGGGGCCTGGTACAAGCAAGCATCATATTGGGCGACATGATGCGCGGTAAAAATCGGTACGTTGCTACACGTGATGACGTTCAATCAGCGATTTCATTTCCGCAACCGACTCTCCATCCACACCGTAGCGCGAGTACTCATCCGCTTCAGCATCCGTCGACATTGACAACCCTGTATTGCGATAACGCATGGGTGAAGGTATCCATTTACCCGCCGAGCTGTGTAGCTCTTCCACCCCTGCGTTTAAAAACAGTTCCAGATTGCTGGCGCGTACTCCTGCGCCCGCCATGATTATTGGAACACCGGAATGTACTTTTAGTTCCGTAATTAATTTCAGTCCTTTTTCAGCCGAGGGCTGCTGGCCCGACGTCAGAACGCGCGCCACGCCCAGTTCTGCCAGCGTATCAAAGGCTTGTATCGGATCCTGACACATATCGAACGCACGATGAAAAGTGACCGCCATTCCCTGGGCTGCGCGCATGACCTGGCGCATACGCGAAAGATCGATGTTTCCGTCTTCGTCCAGCACACCGATCACCAGCCCCGGAAAACCGGAATCACGGACGAGGGCGATATCCTCAAGCATGGCACTGAACTCACCCGTCGTATAACAAAAATCACCGCCGCGCGGGCGAATAATCGGGTGCACCGGAATGGTGATGGCCTGACGAGCTGATTTCAACACGCCAAAGGACGGGGTTAATCCTCCTTCTTTCGGTGCCGCGCAAAGCTCGATGCGATCGGCCCCCTGCCGTTGCGCAGTGACGGCACACTCCACGCTGTAACAACAAATTTCCAGCAGCGCCATGTCATCCTCCTTAAATTTCACTCAACGTACCATCGTGGCACGTTGCCCGATTCGTGTCTGGATCGACGCTCACAGTGCTTACGCTTCGCTGGCGACGATCTGCTCAATAGTCCAGGGATGGAATTTCACCGTCACGTTGCCGTCCGTTACGGCAAGCGTAGGGTTCGGTAAGCGTTCGCGCTCACCTTTTGGCGAGCTGGTTTTGACGAAAATACCCGGCTGGCTTAACCCCTCGTCGGAAAGCAGCGCCAGCGCACGGGCGTTCAGCGTCTCGGGCTCCCCAGGCAGAACAATTTCGATATGCTCCCAGCCTTCGTGCGGATAACGCTTCTCTCCTGGCCAGGGCAGTTCCACAACGGTGAATTGCCAGTGCGCCACCGTAACCGGCGCGTGAAGTTTGAACAGGCAAATCGGGCGACCGTTAATGATATTCTCTGACAGCAGTTCACCGCACTGTTCAAAGCCACGCCGCCAGCGTTCTGCGGTGGCATTCTGGTGGCAGCGCAAAGAGATGTGATCGGCCTCAAGCGGCGCGATATCCAGCCCGAGACGGGTGGCAAGTTCTGTGAACGCCTGGGTGAAGCGCGGTAAATCTGCGGAAATATCATGCAGTTCGTCAATGGTGTGCCAGTTCGCCATAGGTCAGTCTCGTTTCGTGTCGCAAAGCCGCTAATTTACTCTGTTGCCCTCTGTCGACCAACCGCAGAATCACGGTTTTTTCGACTGCATGATTATGCATACCGTCTTCGCCTGGATTCTGAGCGATCTTCGCCCCCCGCAGGGCTGACGCCCGAGGGCATTTGCAGTATACTCCCGCCCTAAATTCTTAAACTGGCGTGGGTGTTTTTTACCCGCATCAAAAACGTAAGGTATCCAGGTGAATATTCAGGCTCTTCTCTCAGAAAAAGTCAGTCAGGCACTGATTGCCGCAGGTGCGCCTGCGGATTGCGAACCACAGGTTCGTCAGTCAGCGAAAGTACAGTTTGGCGACTATCAGGCTAATGGCGTGATGGCAGTGGCTAAAAAACTGGGCATGCCGCCGCGACAGCTCGCTGAGCAGGTACTGACGCATCTGGATCTCAACGGCATCGCCAGCAAAACCGAAATCGCCGGTCCGGGCTTTATCAACATTTTCCTTGAGCCTGCGTTCCTGGCAAGCCACGTTGACGCGGCGCTGAAATCTGACCGTCTGGGCGTGGCTCAGCCAGAAGCGCAGACCGTGGTGGTTGACTACTCCGCGCCAAACGTGGCGAAGGAGATGCACGTCGGTCACCTGCGCTCCACCATTATCGGTGATGCGGCCGTGCGTACCCTGGAGTTCCTCGGTCACAAGGTGATCCGCGCTAACCACGTAGGCGACTGGGGCACGCAGTTCGGTATGCTGATCGCATATCTGGAAAAACAGCAGCAGGAAAACGCAGGCGAAATGGCGCTGGCAGACCTGGAAGGTTTCTACCGTGAAGCCAAAAAACACTACGACGAAGACGAAGCCTTTGCCGAGCGCGCGCGCAGCTACGTGGTGAAACTTCAAGGCGGCGATCCGTACTTCCTCGAGATGTGGCGCAAGCTGGTGGACATCACCATGTCCCAGAACCAGCTTACCTATAACCGTCTGAACGTGACCCTGACCCGCGACGACGTAATGGGTGAAAGCCTGTATAACCCGATGCTGCCGGGCATTGTGGCGGACCTGAAAGCCAAAAACCTGGCGGTGGAAAGCGAAGGCGCAACGGTAGTATTCCTTGATGAGTATAAAAACAAGGAAGGCGAACCGATGGGCGTGATCGTCCAGAAAAAGGATGGCGGCTATCTCTACACCACCACCGATATCGCCTGTGCGAAATACCGTTACGAAACCCTGCATGCGGACCGCGTGCTGTATTACATCGACTCCCGTCAGCACCAGCACCTGATGCAGGCGTGGACTATCGTGCGTAAAGCGGGTTATGTGCCGGATTCCGTGCCGCTGGAACACCACATGTTCGGCATGATGCTGGGTAAAGACGGTAAGCCGTTCAAAACCCGTGCAGGCGGCACCGTGAAGCTCTCCGATCTGCTGGATGAAGCGCTGGAGCGCGCCCGTCGCCTGGTGGCCGAGAAGAACCCGGATATGCCTGCTGACGAGCTGGAGAAACTGGCTAACGCGGTTGGGATCGGTGCGGTAAAATACGCGGATCTCTCCAAGAACCGTACCACCGACTATATCTTCGACTGGGACAACATGCTGGCGTTTGAAGGCAACACGGCGCCATACATGCAGTACGCTTACACCCGCGTACTCTCCGTCTTCCGTAAAGCCAGTATTGACGAAAGCGTGCTGGCGAACGCCACGGTGACCCTTACCGAAGACCGTGAAGCACAGCTGGCTGCCCGCCTGCTTCAGTTCGAAGAGACGCTCTCTGTGGTCGCGCGCGACGGTACGCCGCACGTTATGTGTGCATACCTTTACGATCTGGCCGGTCTGTTCTCTGGCTTCTACGAACACTGCCCTATCCTGACCGCCGAGAACGAAGCGGTGCGTAACAGCCGCCTGAAGCTGGCGCAGCTGACGGCGAAGACCCTGAAACTGGGTCTGGATACCCTGGGTATCGAAACCATAGAACGTATGTAAAAAAGAAACCCGGCGGTTGCCGGGTTTTTTTATAAATGAACGCCATCAGTCGTGAACGAGTACCTGGAAGGTATCTAATTCATACTCTCTGCCGTTATAGCCGATGCAGCAACCTCTGCTGAGGTGACTTCCAGCTTTACCCACAAAGAGACCGTTATCGAATTTTGCACGGGCAACGTAGAGCTTAGTGCCATTGGCTTCATGTCCCGCCTCAACCATATTCGGTGGGAAATGTTTATCCTTAACGTCTACCCATTTTAAAGCGCCCACGTAAACTTCAAATTCATTACAAAAGTGCTCTCTTCCTCCCCATGGGACCCATGCCGTATTGCCGAACACCCATTTCCCCGGATGAATCCCACCATTCACTTTTGCGCGAATAATAAACAATGGAGATGGTCCTTTGATACCAGGAACACCTATTTCATAACCTGCTACAGGCGCGTCCAATGGGATAAA
The DNA here is from genome assembly GCF_020224095.1 of Enterobacter sp. CCUG 70166. Classification (NCBI taxonomy): domain Bacteria; kingdom Pseudomonadati; phylum Pseudomonadota; class Gammaproteobacteria; order Enterobacterales; family Enterobacteriaceae; genus Enterobacter; species Enterobacter sp. CCUG 70166. Next base: position 51,342 of record NZ_NRIQ01000018.1, on the reverse strand, counting down.
CTCATCCCTTTTCGCTGATTTCCACATAATGATGTCCTTTTCAGTCTAAATAATCATCCGTAGTTAAAATCATTAAAACTCAGAAATTGAATGAATGGCAAAGTCATTATTCAGGCTTTGAAAAATAATCACCTTAACCAGTGATTTTTCCGGGCCTTCCGCATGGATAAAACGGCGAAGCGCAATAAAGGTATGGAACTGGCCAGCCACAAGCTGGCTTCCGACATACAGTAGTGGGAAATAACCCGCACCATCAATATCCTTGAAAACCGTGTCGAACATATTGATATGTTCATCAGACATTTTATCGGCATGCATATTTACAGCAGGGTTAACGATAATACCGCCCATTGTATTTTCCATTGCATCACTCCTTGCATGAATATTAGAAGAATCTTAACGCAGATAAAAAATAGGATAAATACGGATTGTGTTTTGTGAAGAAAATCACGATTTAATACTAAGTATAATGTATTTCCAGCATAGTATTCACTCCATCAATATATAACACGCCTGATATTGATGGCGTAAGGTATTTTCCCGGTACCATTATAAAAAAAAGCCTCTTTTAAAAGAGGCTTTGCAGTAATGAGATTATTATTCAGGTATTAAAAATATTTCCGTAAATATTCCGTCAGACACAGAATCGCCATTGCCTGGCCATACGGCATCGAGGTCAGCGGTATCTGGCGGTAAAACGCCAGATCGCTGCCCATCCCCGTCCCGAAGGACGTTTGCAGCAGTTCCCCTTCCGGCGAGATGTTTTGCACGATACCGCGGATCGCTTTCTCCGCCACCTCTGCATACTCTGCACCGACATACCGCTTGCGCACGGCTTTCAGAATGCCGTAGGCAAACCCTGCCGTGGCCGACGCCTCCAGATAAGAATCAGGATCGTCCAGCAGCGTATGCCACAATCCACTCTCATCCTGACATTTTGCCAGTGCGGCGATCTGCGCATTTAGCACCTGCACCAGATAGCGACGAACGGCGTTGTTTTCTGGCAGATCCACCAGTTCGAGGAAATCCGGGATCACGATGGTCAGCCAGCTGTTGCCGCGCGCCCAGCGGGCCCGGGCAAAGTTGTGATTGCCGTCGTAATTCCAGCCGTGGAACCACAGCCCCGTCTCACGATCCATCAGGTTCTGTACGTGGAGCAGGAACTGATAGATCGCCTCCTCGACGTACTCCGGCTTATTAAGCAGCTTGCCGATTTTCGCCAGCGGCAGCACCGTCATCATCAGCGTGTCATCCCACATCTGCTGATGGTTCTCTTCCGCCAGTGTGATGTGCTGCATGCCGCCATGTTCGGTGCGCGGCATCTCATTCATCGCCCATTCCGCCCAGCTTTCCAGCCACGGCAACCAGGCCGGGTTTTTGGTCTCTTCGTAGCGATACGCCAGTGTCAGGAACGGCGACATGGTATTCACGTTTTTGGTGGTTGCGCCTTCTGCGAAACGGTCAGTAAACCAGCTGTCGATAATCTCGCGCATGCCTGCGTCACCGGTCTGGCAGTAATACTGCCAGATACCGTACAAACCAACGCCGTGCGTCCATTCCCATCCGGCCCAGCCTTTGGTGTCGATCACGCGCCCGTCGTCCAGCCGCAGCAAAAACTCGCCCGTTTTGTCGTGGATATTGACCAGATTATGCGTCACCTTTTGAATCAGCGATTTCAGTTCATCCCTGGCGATAAAGCGCTCAGGCTGACGCAGTAACGGGCTATGTTTGACAGGCCAAACTTTCATCATCTTAACCTCTGTTGTATGTCGAATTCAGTACCGCACGATCCTTCAGTGAAGGGGCCGCCGGCTTGTTGCGATTCAGGTAACCGATATTGTTGTTGCCCCACAGGGATTCATACGGCATACCGGCCAGCATCTCCACGGTGGCGCGGGCCTGCGGGGTCGCCGCCTCCGGCATCGCATGGCCGGACTCGCGCATTTTCGCGGTCTCTTCACGCAGGGTGCTGTGGGTCTGCAAATTGAGTTTGAAGCGCAGGGAGACCAGGAAGCCGCAGAACAGTACCAGAATGGTGCCGACGCTCAGGATCATCAGGATAGTGTGGCTCACTTCCGCAGGCTGCACTTTTTGTCCGCTGACAAAGCCAGACATCTGCATCACGATCCCCACCAGCATTACCGCACCGGCCTGGGACGCTTTACGGGTCAGCGTCATGATGCCCGCGAAGATCCCTTCGCGACGCTGACCGGTGATCACTTCGTCCACGTCAGCAATGTAGGTGTAGGTATTCCACGGTACGTAGTTAATACCCCCGCGGCCAAGACCGGCAACCGCAGAGATCAGCAGCAGCAGAGCGTAAACGTCGCTCAGGCCCGCGTAATAAAGCACCGCGTAAGAGAGCGAGGCCAGGCCAAACAGCACGACCACCATGCGGTAAGACGGCGCAGGTCCGAAGCGAATGCACAGCGGGATCATGCCAATCACGGCGAGGAACTGGAAGATGGCCATCGTGCCCAGCAGGTTGGACGCCATGGATGCTTCCTGCATCAGCACAAACACCACGTAATAGGTGAATACGGCGTTGAACACATCCTGGGCAATATAGCCGCCGAGATACATGCCCAGATGCTGGCGGAAAATCTTGATACGCAGCGTCGAACTTAATTCGACAAAAAGACGGTTCAGGCTCTGTCCCAGGGTCAGCTTTTTCTTCTCTTCTTCAGCACGCAGGGCTGCTTCAGACCACTCTTCCCGCGGACGCTCCCAGGTGAAGAACCAGACGAAAGTAAGCATCAGCGCGCAAAGTATGGAGAAGACCAGGCTTGCATAGAAGAAGGAGATCGCGTTGTCTTTGCCGAAATGCGTGAGCAGGATCCCCGGCAGAAAGGAGGCCAGAATGGCGGACATCTGGGCCATGGAGATACGCGCCCCGGAGAATTTGGTTTTTTGTTTGAAATCGTCAGTCATTTCCGGCACCAGCGTTTCATACGGCACCAGAATCATGGTGTAAACAATATCAAAGATCAGATACGTCAGCAGGTAATACCAGAAACTCATGTCCCCTACCCACATCAGCGAGTAGCTGAAAACGCAGGGAATACCGAGCAGGATGAAGAACTTACGCCGGCCAAAACGCTTACCCAGCCAGGTGGTACCAAAATTATCGGTTAAGAAGCCCATTAACGGACTGACAACCGCATCCAGCACCCTTGCGGCGGCGAAGATAAAGGTTGCTTCAATCGGTGTGAGTCCACAGAAGGTCGTATAAAAATACAAAAGCCAGGCGGCCGTCAGGGCGGTAGTCCCCGCTCCGAGGAAGTCCCCTGAACCGTAAGCAAGATAATTTGCGAGTCCAATTTTACGTGTTTTCATTGCCGTCAACCCTAATCAGTTTTGGGAGACTCCCTGTAAGCAAACCTCGTCCGGGAGTTTTTACACGGCTACAGTAAAAGTATCGACCTGGTGAAACCTTTCTGTTTCTGCCATCACAGGGTGGTGAATGGCAAAAATGCAAAGAGTGTCAATACGCGTGTCACTGATTTATAAAACAGCGTTTCTTTTGTATCAAAAGGGAAGGTCAATTTTGCGAGCCAGCCTTCAGAAATGCCTGAAGACTGGCGAAAAGGCGGGCAGTTAGCGGTAGTTGACGAGCACCTCGTTGCGCTGAACCTTCAGCGCCGGGATCAGGCGTCCGCCGCCTGGCACTTCCCAGATAAAGCGTAAAGGTTCCTGAGCAGACACCCCGTTGAAGGCCTGGGTGATGCCACTTTGGCCCTCGATTTCCGCGCAGCGGGTCAGCGAGCACAGCCGCACCCGCAACCCGGCCGGTGTGGATCCCGTCAGGGTGTAATTCCAGGCCACCAGCGTCATCTGCCCGGAGACGGGCTCAGAGGCTGACAGCGGACGGGAGGAGATCGACTCCCCCCGATGGTTGAGCGTTAAGCCGATACTGCTGGCCTGCCATGCCCCCTCGCCTGCGGCCTGCACCGCCAGCGGGAAAAATAAGATCCACAGCCACTTACGCATTATTTCCCTCCTATGGTCGCCGTCATGCGAATATTGCGGTTATCGGACAGCTCCATATTCGACAGCACCACCAGCTGGTTCAGGCTCCGGCGCAGGAAGCGCGACAGCAGCGGACGCAGCGCATGATTCACCAGCAGCACCGGCGGCGCGCCCAGCATCTCCTGACGCGCCAGCGCCTCCTGGGTTTGCGCCAGCAATCTGTCCGCCAGACCCGGCTCCAGCCCGCCACCGCCCTGTAGGGCCTGAAGCAGCAGACGTTCCAGCGGCGTGTCCAGGCCAATCACCTGCACTTCGCCGGTTCCCGGGAACCATTGCTGGGTTATGGCGCGCCCGAGCGCCACGCGCACCACCGCCGTCAGCTCATGTGGATCGCTCTGGAGCGGCGCATGCTCGGCCAGTGTTTCCAGAATGGTGCGCATATCGCGGATCGGCACCTTCTCATCGAGCAGATTTTGCAGCACTTTGTGCAGGGTGGTTAAGGTCAGCACGCCCGGCACCAAATCTTCGGTCAGCTTCGGCATCTCCTGCGTTACGCGGTCAAGCAGCTGCTGCGCCTCCTGACGTCCAAACAGTTCCGCGGAGAACTGGCCAATCAAATGGTTGAGGTGCGTCGCGACCACGGTACTGGCCTCAACAACCGTGTAACCCTGGATCTGCGCCTGCTCTTTCAGGGCGCTCTCAATCCAGATGGCCGCCAGACCAAAGGCCGGGTCGGTCGTCTGCTCACCCGGCAACGTGCCTGCGGCCGTGCCCGGGTTAATCGCCAGCCAGCGGCCAGGGTATGCATCACCGCTGCCGATTTCCACCCCTTTCATCAGGATGCGGTAGCGTGCGGGCGGGAGATCCATATTGTCCCGGATATGCACCACCGGCGGCAGGAAGCCCATGTCCTGGGCGAATTTTTTACGAATGCTGCGGATACGGCCAAGCAGTTCGCCATCCTGCTGGAAATCCACCATCGGGATCAGGCGGTACCCCACTTCCATCCCCAGCGAATCTTCGAGCTGAACGTCGTTCCAGGTGGCTTCCACCGCCTGGGTGTTCTCAGGCATTTTGACCGGCGCTGGCTCTGCTTTAGGCTGAGTTTCGCGGCCACGCATCCACCAGGCAAGGCCCAGCAGCGCGGCAGTGAACAGCAGGAATACCAGGTTTGGCATGCCCGGCACCATGCCGAGCAGGCCCAGTACCGCCGCGGAGAGCAGCATAACGCGCGGGTTGCTGAACAACTGCCCCACCATCTGCTCGCCTACATCCTGATCGGTGCTGACGCGGGTCACAATCACCCCCGCCGCGGTGGAGATCACCAGTGCCGGGATCTGCGCCACCAGACCATCACCAATGGTCAGCAGCGTATAGCTTTCCGCTGCGTGGCCCATGTCCATGCCGTGTTGCAGCACGCCGACCAGCAGGCCGCCGACGACGTTAATCACCATGATCAGAATGCCCGCGATGGCGTCACCGCGCACAAACTTACTCGCACCGTCCATGGAGCCGTAGAAATCTGCCTCCTGGGTCACTTCGGCACGGCGTTTTTTTGCTTCATCTTCCGCAATCAGCCCGGCATTCAGGTCGGCGTCGATTGCCATCTGCTTGCCCGGCATCCCGTCGAGCACGAAGCGCGCGCCCACTTCTGCGATACGCCCCGCCCCTTTAGTGATAACCATGAAGTTGATAATCACCAGAATGACGAACACCACGATACCGATGGCGAAGTTGCCGCCCACCAGGAAGTGACCGAAGGCTTCGACCACCTTGCCCGCCGCCGCCGCGCCGGTGTGCCCTTCCATCAGGATGATACGCGTGGAGGCAACGTTCAGCGCGAGGCGCAGCAGCGTGGTGAACAGCAGGATCGTTGGAAACGCGGCGAACTCCAGCGTGCGCTGGGTGAACATCGCCACCAGCAGCACCATGATGGACAACGCAATGTTGAAGGTGAAAAGTAGGTCGAGGATAAATGCCGGTAACGGCAGCACCATCATCGACAGAATTAGCAGGATCAGAATCGGTCCGGCAAGGATCTGCCATTGCGTCGATTTCAGGTTGCCGGGCAGGCGCAACATTGCCACCAGATTAGCCATCAGTGTCCTTCTCGTTCAAAAAATCCAGTGCTTCAGGCACCGGAAGGTTCTCAGGTTTTACAGGTCGTTGACCGCCCGCTAAACGCCAGCGTTTCAGTTGCCACACCCAGGCCAGCACCTCTGCGACAGCGGCGTAGAGCTGGCCCGGGATCTGTTGTCCAATTTCCGCGTGGCGATACAGCGCACGGGCTAATGGCGGTGCTTCAAGGATCGGTACGCGGTTTTCCGTCGCGATCTCACGAATGCGCAGCGCAATCAGCCCGGCCCCTTTCGCCACCACTTTCGGTGCGCTCATTTTGTTTTCGTCGTACTGAAGCGCCACGGAGTAGTGGGTCGGGTTAGTGACAATCACATCGGCTTTCGGCACATCTTCCATCATGCGACGACGCGCGGCAGCACGTTGCATCTGGCGGATACGGCCCTTGACGTGCGGGTCGCCTTCCATCTGTTTATATTCATCGCGAATATCCTGACGCGACATTCGCAGCTTCTTGATATGGGAAAAGATCTGGAAGATAACGTCGAACGCCACCATCGGAATAATGCTGAGAACCACCAGCAGCGAGCCTAATCCGACCAGGTTCAGGGCATTCTTCATCGCCGTCATGGGGGATTCACTGATCAGACGCATCATCTCCGGCCAGTGGTGCCACAGAAAAAACCCGGCAGCACTGCCCATAAGAAGCGATTTCAGGATCGCTTTAAGAAGCTCAGCCCCGGTTTGAGCTGAAAACATTTTCGCAATACCGGGTAGCGGGTTGAGCTTGGAGAATTTCGGTTGCAGCGATTTACCGCTGAACACCAGGCCACCGAGCATGACCGGCGAAACAAGAGCCACGATGACCACCCCGGCAATCAACGGCAGCAGAGCGATCATGGCGCTTTTTACCAGGTTGATGATCTGAATGAGGATCAGATTGGGGTCATTGACCATGCTGTGATCAAAACGTAAGCCAGCAGAGAGCATTCCCGCCAGTCTGCGGGCAAGCATCTCCCCGCCCCACCAGATTATGCAGACGCCCACCACCAGGATCAGCAGGGAGGTCAGCTCTCGGGATCGGGGGATCTGCCCATCCTCACGGGCTTTTTCAAGTCGGTGGGGTGTGGGGGCTTCTGTTTTGTCGTCGTTCTCTTCTGCCACTGTGCCTGCTCGCAGCCCATTAATTCACGGGTATCATGCCAGCGCAGAGAAAATCCAATGGCGGGAAAAGCCCGTTTATTCGGGCTCTTTTCGCTGTTTTTGTTCTGAACAACCTCAGGCCGCGTTCACAGCCTGAGGCAGAAGGGCAATCAGAAACCAAGACTGTCCAGCAGATCGTCCACCTGATCCTGGCTTGCCACCACGCCCGCTTTGCTGGTGTCAAGCTGTGGACCATTGAGCAGGCTTTCGTTCTCGCGTTTTGGTCGGGCAGCCGGTTCCGGAATATTTTCCAGCAGCACCATCAACAGCTGACGTTCAATCTCCTGAATCACATCCATCATGCGCTTGATCACCTGGCCGGTGAGGTCCTGGAAATCCTGCGCCATCATGATGTCCAGCAGTTGCGCATTGGTGAAGCTGGTGTGTCCTGGCACATCGCCCAGGAACTGACGGGTGTCCGTTACCAGTTCGCGGGCATCCGCCAGCTCAATGGGGTTCTCAAACCACTCATCCCAGCGTTGGGTCAGCGCTTTCGCCCCCTTCTCCATCGCATCCTGGTGCGGCTGTGACGCCTCAACGCTGTTCAGCGCTCGCTCGGCCGCCTGCGCGGTCATCTGCACCACGTAGTCCAGACGGTCGCGCGCGTCGGGGATGGCTTCCGCCGCTTCGGCGATAGCCTGGTCCAGCCCCAGCTCACGGAGGCTGTCGCGCAGCATGCGGGTCAGGCTACCAATACGGGCAATAATGTCGCTCGGCGAATGTTCTTCAACGGGTTTCATAGCAGGTTGCAACATTTCCATCACCTCACATGCCGAGTTTCTCGAAGATCTTCCCGAGCTTCTCTTCCAGAGTCGCCGCGGTGAATGGCTTCACCACGTAGCCGCTTGCGCCCGCCTGTGCAGCGGCAATAATGTTCTCTTTCTTCGCTTCTGCTGTCACCATCAGCACCGGCAGAGAGGCCATGCCTGCATCCGCGCGGATGGTTTTCAGCAGTTCGAGACCGTCCATGTTCGGCATGTTCCAGTCGGAAATCACAAAACCAAACCCGCCAGCCTGGAGTTTGTTCAGCGCATCCACCCCGTCTTCTGCTTCTTCAACGTTGTTGAAGCCTAGCTCTTTTAGCAGGTTGCGCACAATGCGACGCATGGTGGAAAAGTCATCCACAACCAAAAACTTAAGCTCTTTATCCGCCATAAAATAATACTCCTGAGTCAAATACGTATTGCCTGTCCGGCACTGATTTTCGCCAGCATCTGCTGGCTTACCTGGCTAAGATCGACCACTTCGCTTACGCCACCCATATTGATGGCCTCGCGCGGCATGCCGAACACCACACAACTTGCTTCATTCTGCGCAATCGTCCAGGCGCCAGCCTGGTGCATCGCGAGCATTCCGGCGGCGCCGTCGTTGCCCATCCCCGTCAGGATCACCCCCACGGCGTTGCGCCCCGCATGTTTCGCCACCGAATGAAACAGCACATCCACCGACGGACGGTGCCGGTTAACCGGCGGCCCGTCATGAATTTTGATTTGATAGTTCGCCCCGCTGCGCGCCAGCTCCATATGTTTGTCACCCGGGGCGATATACGCGTGACCTGGCAGCACGCGCTCGCCGTCTTCCGCCTCTTTCACGCTGATCTGGCACAGCTTATTCAGGCGCTCCGCGAATGAGCGGGTAAAGCCCGGCGGCATATGTTGCGTAATCAGGATACCCGGGCTTGAGAGCGGCAATGGCTGGAGTACATGGCGAATTGCCTCTGTTCCTCCGGTTGAGGCCCCAATGACCAGCAGTTTTTCCGAGCTGAGTAATGGTCCGGCCTTCAGGGTTGCCGGCGCGGCCATCGGCTTGTGGGCCGCCAGTTTTGCGCGCGACGCGGTACGGATTTTCTCGGCGATCATCTCGCTGTACGCCAGCATCCCCTCGCGAATGCCGAGCTGCGGCTTGGTGACAAAATCCACCGCCCCCAGCTCCAGCGCGCGCAGGGTGATTTCTGAACCTTTACCGGTCAGAGATGACACCATCACCACCGGCATCGGGCGCAGGCGCATTAATTTTTCCAGGAAATCGATGCCATCCATGCGTGGCATTTCGACATCCAGCGTCAGCACGTCGGGGTTATATTTTTTGATTAAATCCCGCGCGACCAGCGGATCGGGCGCTGTTGCCACCATCTCCATATCGCTGTGGCTATTGATGATTTCGGTCATGATCTGACGCATCAACGCCGAATCATCGACAGACAATACCCTGATTTTACTCATGCTTTTTCCTTACTCAGCGCATAAACCGTTTGCCCACGCAGGCTAAACTCACGCACGAGGTTGCTGAAGTTTTCCGAGTGCCCGGCAAACAGTAAACCGTCAGGCTTGAGCAACGGAACAAAGCGACGCAGGATGTCCTGTTGCGTCGTTTTATCAAAATAGATCATCACGTTACGGCAAAAAATGGCGTCGAATGGCCCCGGCACGTTGTACTGCTTATCCAGTAAATTAACGGGGGCGAATTCCACGCAGTTCGCCAGCTCCTGGCGTACGCGCACCAGTCCTTCATGCGGGCCGGTACCGCGCATGAAGTAACGCTGTAGCTGCTGAGGAGACAGCGTTTTTAGTTCATCCTGGCGATAAACGCCGTTACGGGCTTTTTCCAGCACTTCGGTGTCGATGTCGCTGGCGTACACTTTCCAGCGGCCCGGCGCCATTCCCAGGGTGTCTGCAAGGGTGATGGCCAGCGAGTACGGCTCTTCCCCGGTAGAGGCTGCCGCGCTCCAGACGCGATACTCTCCGCTACGGCGACGGGCGTGTTCCGCCAGCACCGGGAAGTGATGCGCCTCGCGGAAAAACGCGGTCAGGTTGGTGGTTAATGAGTTGATAAATGCCTGCCATTCGGCGCTGTTCTGGTTCGCTTCGAGCATGCTCAGATAGCGGCCAAAATCATCCAGCCCCAGCGTGCGCAAGCGCCGCACCAGCCGGTTGTAGACCATGTCTCGCTTATGGTCCGCAAGCACGATCCCCGCACGCTGGTAGATTAACTGACATATCCGACGAAAATGCGCGTCGGACAGCGCGAGGCGCTGTGTCATCTGCAACAATAATGACGTTTGCCCTGAGGGCATGGGTGATGTCATAGCGCCTTCTCAATCACATTCAGGATACAACGGGTACGGCCTGTGACCGTCCGACTTCTGTTACTGCTTCAACGTGCTCTTTCACATTAAATACGGCGACCAACCCGGTAAGGTGATCCGCCTGGTTTGCCAGCTGATCGGTAGCCGCCGCCGCCTCTTCCACCAGTGAGGCGTTCTGCTGCGTAACCTGATCCATCTGTGTAACGGCCTGCGCCACCTGCTCAATACCACGGCGTTGTTCATCAGACGCCGAGGCAATCTCGCCCATAATGTCGTTAACCCGCGTCACGGAGGTGACAATCTCGTGCATGGTCTGCGCGGCGGTATCCACCAGCGCGGAGCCCTGCTGAACGCGGGAGACCGACTCTTCTATCAGCCCTTTGATCTCTTTCGCCGCGTTGGCGCTGCGACTGGCGAGGTTTCGGACTTCACCGGCAACCACCGCGAACCCGCGCCCCTGCTCTCCGGCACGCGCCGCTTCAACGGCCGCGTTCAGCGCCAGAATATTGGTCTGGAACGCGATACCGTCGATGACGCTGATAATGTCGCCAATTTTCTGCGAGCTGGCGGCAATCTGCTGCATCGTGCTGGCGACGTGAGAAGCCTGGTCGCCCCCACGTTTCGCCGTCATCGCCGCCTGTTTTGACAAGTCGGACGCCTGACGCGCGTTATCGGCGTTCTGGCTTACCGTCGCGGTCAGTTGCTCCATGCTGGCCGCAGTCTGCGCCAGCGATGCCGCCTGCTGTTCGGTGCGGGATGAGAGATCGTTATTGCCTGCCGCAATCTCTGAGATCCCGGTATGCATGGCGTAACTGCCCTGACGAACGTTGCTTACCGTTTCCCGCAGCGAACTCTGCATCGCCTTCAGGCTGGCGAAAATCGCTGATATTTCATTCCTGCCATACACGGCCACCGGACGCGCCAGGTCGCCCTTCGCCATACTGTCGAAGTGGCTGCTGACGATCGCCAGCGGCTGGACGATCATTTTGCGCGACCACCACAGCGAGCCGCAGGTCAGCAGGGCGGCCAGGATCACCATGGTCAGGAAAATCACCCCTGACATGCGGTAGCTGGTACGGCTGTCCGCACCGGCACGCGCCACAAACTGGTTAATATCCTGCTGCCATGCGTTAAAGCTGTCGTCAAATGCCGCCTGAGACGCCTGCACCGGCGCGGTCAGGAAGTCAGAAAGCTGGTTGTTCTCCAGCCACGTCGCCTGATGGTCGAGATCGCCGTACCACACATCAAAGTTCTTTTTCATGGCGACTTTCAGCGTTTTCTCTTTCTCACTCACCGCCTCCTGTGCCGTAAACGTCTTAAACTGCGCGTCGGCCTGCTTCAGGCTGCTGCGGGCCACGACCATCAGCGCCTTAATATCATCCGGCGGATAGCTCAGCGCGGTTAACGTCCCTGCTTTGTTCAGCGCAGTGCTTGCCTGTAACAGCACGGCACGCGTTTGTGCCAGTGCGGAGCGCTGCTGATTACTCGTCTCAACTTCCTGCAAATTCTGATAGCCATCGCGAAACGCCCAGAAAGACAACCCGTTACTGCCAACCTGCAAAACCCCACACAGGATCAGAATCAAAAACAGTGTGGTCGAGATACGAATACGATTTAACATCCACGCTCCCATCAAGCGGCAAGCAGCCGCGGTTTAATTGTCAGTCAAAATGTTTCCCAGTTTTCATCTTGTCCGGTCACCGCTGCGCGCGTAGGTGTTGTCACGGGCGCCGGGGTTGCTTCGCTGTACGCCGACCGCGAGCTGACCGTATTTGTTGTTTTTGAAGTAAGACGGAACGCCGAGACGGCCATTTTCAGGCGGCTCGCCTGATCCTCAAGCGCAGCGGCCGCGGCAGCGGACTCCTGCACCAGGGCGGCGTTTTGCTGCGTCACACGATCCATTTCCGATACCGCCAGAGCGACCTGGTCAATACCACGACTCTGCTCATCCGATGCAGAGGCGATTTCACCCATGATGTCCGTCACGCGCGTCACGGCATTCACGATGTCATTCATGGTTTCACCCGCACTTTCCACCAGCACCGAGCCGGTATCCACGCGTGAAACAGAGTCTTCAATCAGGGCTTTGATCTCTTTCGCCGCATTGGCGCTGCGGCTGGCGAGGTTACGTACTTCGCCAGCGACCACGGCAAACCCACGTCCCTGCTCGCCCGCACGCGCCGCTTCAACGGCCGCGTTCAGGGCGAGAATGTTGGTCTGGAAGGCAATGCCGTCGATAACGCTGATGATATCGGCGATTTTCTTCGAGCTGTCGGCAATGTCATGCATGGTTTTCACCACGCCGTCGACCACCCGACCGCCGCGCTGGGCGGTGTCGGACGCGCTTTCTGCAAGCTGCGACGCCTGACGGGCGTTGTCGGCATTCTGCTTCACGGTCGCGGTGAGCTGCTCCATGCTGGCCGCCGTCTCTTCCAGAGCGGACGCCTGCTGTTCGGTACGGGACGAGAGATCGTTGTTGCCCATCGCGATTTCACTCGTGCCGGTATAGATGGCATCCGCCCCCTCGCGCACGTTGGCGACGGTATCAATCAGCGAACGCTGCATATGGTCGACGCTGGTCGCCAGCTCGGTGATCTCGTTGCGACCAGAAACGGTCAGCGTTTTCGTGAGATCGCCCCGGCCAATATCGCGGATATGGGCAATGACGCGGCCAAGCGGATTAAGAAGGATATGACGAATGCCGTACCACACGGCCACCAGCACGATGACCAGCGCGAGGGCGAGCACCGCCATCTGCCATTTCGCGAAACGGTAGTCGTTCTGGCTTTGCGTAAATGCGGAGTGATAAAGCTCGCCGCTGGCTTTGGCGTACTCGCCGAGCGCCGCGCCGAGGGCGTTCTGCATGCCCTGGGTCGGCTGCGCGAAATAGGCATCCATATTGCCCTTCTCCAGGAACTGCACCAGCTCCGTGAGGCCGGCGAAGTAGGCCTGATATTTTTCATCTATGTTCGCGCTCGCCTGCGCCATTGCGGGCTGAGGGGCGATTTTTTTGAAGGCCTCGTAATGTTTCGCCGCGTCTGCCAGCGTGGCGCGCGCATTCTTCAGCAGTTCCGTTTTTGCGCTGCTCTGCTGGTTGTTCGGATCCATCATCATGCGGGCAGACGAGCGGCTCAGATTGATACGCGTCTGCAACATCAGATCCCAGGTTGTGGTCAGTTCGCTTTGCTGCATCCGCAAATCGTTCGAGGCCGCGAAGCTGTCCTGGTTCTGTTTTAACGAGGAGAAAAAGAGGCCGCCAGAAATAAGCTGAAGAAGTGCGAAAATGACCAGCACCATCATAAGCATTGTGACAACGCGGATACGGTTCAACATACAACACCTTCTCATCGATTGATTAACGGTGTTATCGGCAGGGGCCACGGGAACTTTACATTTGCGAAAGGGAAAAGCGCGGGGTGTCAGAACGCGACGTCAACGATCAGCGTGTCGGTGTAGGTTCCGGCAGGCGGCGTGGCCTGGCTGGTCAGGACCTTAGCGCTGTAGTTATAGGTGCGTAAAAGCCCGTCGGTACTGACCTGGGATGAGCTGGCGCTGGCCCAGCGCTCGCTGCCACTGCCGCCCCAGCGGTTGCTGGTCGCCTCTTTATAGATGTCGTAACTCATAAAATTGCTGCCGCTAACCATACGACGAACGTTGTTCAGGGCGTTTGCTCCATTATTAATGCCTATGGTGTAGGTGCTGCCCTTGGTGCAGGTGACGGCGATCGACTGCGAAACGGTGGGAAAATTTTGCACCAGCGGCGCGCTGTTAAAATTCACGTCCGGCGTGGTCATCGTGCTGCAATCGTTGGTGACGGTAATGTTGAGGAGAATGGAGGTAGTTGCCGTGCCGGTTTGCGGGGTCAGGCATAGCCCGCCCGCGCCAACGGCGCACACGTTGTAGTTGATGCTGAACGTTAACAACACCTGGTACGGCCCGGCCGTGACGTTCTGCCCCGGCACAGTACGGAAATAAAGCGGAATGTTGTAGCGCCTTGACCCCAGCAGCCCGAGCAGGGTGTTGCCATTCCAGGTATAGGTTTTGCTGATTTGTACTTCACTGTTTCCGCCGCAGCCAGTGGCACCGCACAGGCGCGTGGGGATAACGTCCGCGATGGCCGCATTATCGGTACGTTTCATGGTGGCGCGGCTGTTGGCGGCTATCGACGCCGAGGTGTAGGTCAGCGTCACCGAGTCGTTGGTTAGCAGGTTGAGGACCGTATCGCAGGACACCACCAGCGTGCCGGTGGTTTGCACCTCCCCCGTACTGCTCAGGGCGAATGAGGTGACGCTGCCAAACGAGGCGTTCACCGTACTGACGGTGCAGGCCGCCCAGCCGCTGCCCGAGAACAGCAGCAGTATGGCTATCAACAGGCGTTTCACGGTGCCTCCCGGCAGGTCAGCGGACCGTAGGTTTGCAGCTTATGCTCGGGATTTTCGCCCACGTTCAACGTTGCGATACAGCGTTTACCGTCCGGGGTGATGACCTCCAGAGGATTCACATCGTTGAGGTTTTCCAGCCAGGCGAGGCCGTCGTAGCCAACAACCGCGCTACTGCGGGACGCGCGTTTGACCTGGCTTCCCACCGGGATCGCATTGCCCTGCGCGTCATGCAGGATCACGCTGGCAACCCGCTCCTGCTCCATCGGGAAATCCACCAGATAACCGTTATGCCGACGAATCGCCACCCGACGCTCGGTCTCTTTCAGCCGGGTATCCGCAGGTAAGTTCAGGGTATCAATGCGGTAGCTCGCCGGGTAATAGGCGGAAACGCCGCTGACCAGCAGATAACCTTTGTTATTGGTTTTACCAACCGGCTGGTTCTCGTAGCTGACGGGTACGTCCGGATGTCCGTCGGTGCTGATCACCACAAACGCATCGTTGATTTTATTCGCCGCAAACAGCTCACCGTCCATCAGGACGACAGAGCCCATCGCCTCGCCCCACCAGGTCATCATCCCCTTCTCACCGTAGCCGCCGCCCTGAAGCTCAACATTATTATTCCGCCAGCCGAGCGTGGCCTGTTGATAGTTACTCGACCGCGACTGGTTGGCCCAGGCCATGTTCCAGCTAAAGCCGCCGTCAGACGGCATCGAGTGGTTGTAGTTAATGCGTTGAGTGCTGCCTGCGTCAGGCGTGTTTTCAAAGGTAACGGCGGCGCTGTCACGTTCGCCCAGAGGGACCTGCAACGACAGCGCAACCGTCCAGTCGTCCCGCTGCTGGTCACGGCTGGCCGCCAGGTAAATACTGCTTGAGCGCCACAGATTTCGGCTCCAGGAGAGGTTGAGCAGCTCGGTTTTCCGGCTGTCAAAACTCTCCACGCCGATCCACGCCGCACCGATATTGCCGTAATCACCGAGGTTAAAGGTTAAGGAGTACTGGTCGGTATTGCGGCTCAGGCTGGCAACGGGGTTATCATATTCATCATAAACGGTGGGCTGATCGTACAGGGCGAGGTTGCCGAAGCCGCGGTCGCGTCGGGTATGCTGGGTCGCTACGCTAAACTCGCTGGTGCTGTACTGATAGCCCCAGTTCATCTGGCCCCCTTCGTCGCCGCGCATCCGGCTTTGGGTATAAGACGTGTTCACCACGCCAAAACGCCCGAGCTTCAGCACCGTGCCCGCGCCGCCGAGCGCCAGCGACTCCGCCCCTTCCGCATGCCCCTCCAGCGTCAGCCAGTCGGTCACCCCGTAGCGATACGATCCGCTGCCCGCCGCCGGGCCATAGTCAAAATTCTCTATACCGTAGTTGCGCCGCAGGCTGCCCAGCGTCACGGCGCCGTCGCTTAACCCCTGCTTCAGCAGATCGCTGCTGACATAAAACGGCAGTGTGGTGCTCACCTGACGTCCCAGCGCGTCGGTGGTGACCAGTACCGCATCCCCTGCGCCGTTGATGTACGGCAGGTTAGTGAGGGTAAACGGCCCCGGCTGAAGGCGGGTGGAGCCGGAACGGTAGCCATTAATAAAGAGATCGACCGAGGTCGGGACGGCCGCCTCACCGGAAAACGCCGGCAGCGGCCAGGTCACCAGATCCGGACGCAGGGAGAAGTCGCGCCCGTAGCTGATCCCGCCCATCCGCACGCTGGTGCTCCAGCTCAGCGCATCGCTGATGACGTCCCCGACGGTCCAGGTGGTGGCATCCTCCTCGTTGGTGATCAGCAGGGTTGAGTCATAGCGCACGTATCCTTCCTGCTGCCCGCTGCTTCCGGCGAAATTCTGTCGGGCGTACCCTGTCGAAGAAAACGAATAGTCTTCGTTGAAATAGCGGAACTCATGCCACACCGACGCCTGGCCGCCCGTGTGCTCGCTATGGTTGGTATAAACGTCGTAGTTGAGCAGCGCGCCCCGGCCATAATGCGGCTTGCTTTGCGCGCTCTGACCGCTAAACGACGTGATCCGTGCCGCAACCCAGTCCCGGGGGACCGTCAGCATGAGCCGCTGGGCGCTGCTGTCATACTCTACGCGTACCGATGAGAGCGTTGAAAGGTTCACCTCTCCGGCAGGCACATGCTCCTGCGGCAGTCCGGCGCGAAGCAAATCCGCTCCTGAAATAAACCAGGCGCCCTCGCGCTGCGTCACCGGCACCACCAGACCCGTGTCATAGTGGTTCAGCACCAGGGCGAGCTGGAATACAGCTTCGCCGTTCATCGTCCGCGCGTCCGGCGGCGGCGGTAAACTGTCGTCGCCGGTTTCGGCAAATGCGCTGGTACTGACGCAAAGCAGGATCATCATCGCCGGTTTCAGTTGACGGGCGTCGATTGCCATTGCGTATCCCTGGCATTAATTTGCGCGCTCATCCGATTCGGCTGATAAATCCCTGCCGGAAGCGGCCAGCTTCGGGTGCTGCCTGGCAGCACATAACCCAGCAGCCCCTCGGCAACCGTGCGTTTTTGCCCGCCCTGCTCAACCGCACCCTGGCTGAGCCTGACGTGAACGTTCCCCTGATTGCGGACCTCAAGCGCGGGTTTCCCCTCCTCCTGAATGACCCGCCAGTTGAGCTGCTGAGTGTTCGCCAGCGCGTGATGCTCTCCTTCGTTGAGGGTGGGGATCCCCTGTCCATAAACAAATAAGGGAATGGAATAGCGCATTTGCAGTTTGAGGCCCATAGACGGTTCCGCTTTGGCATCCGGCTGGGGAATCTCATCCACAATGATGCGGTAGGCTTGCTCGACGCCGGACGGGATCGTCCCCTGCTTAATCAGGCGAATAAGCTGTTTACTGCCTTTAGCGATAGTCACGATCGGCGGGCTGGCGACCACATCCTGCTGGGCGGTGTAACGCTCATATCCGCCCTCCTGTTTCCAGCGCACAATGCGTATCTGCATTGTCGTGGCGCTGTTGCCCTGATTCTGGATCCACAATTCAGTTGCTCTGGCGTCTGCCGAAAGCCACGGATCGATAGGCCAAAGAAGAATGGTTGCGGCTGCTTGCGCCTTAACCGCTGTAAGGGCCGTTATGCCCAACAGACTCAACAGGCCTGACCGCCTGAAAAATGGCTTCATCAATGCTCTCCCTTTCCTACCATGACAAGGTCACGGTGAGTTGATCTGAATACGTTCCTGACGGGCTAAACCCGGTCAAAAGCGCGACGCCAAAAAGAGGCAGCGCGATGTTATTGCTGTTGGTATAGGTAATCGGTATTGCCTGGTTAACCCCAATTTCACTGTTTGCGGCCAAAGAGCTGCTGCTGTAGAGCCGGTAACCGACCACTTCAGTCCCGCCTGAACGCGTCATCCGCCGCACAGAGCTGTAATTCTGACCGCCGTTAATGCTCATACTTAGCGCCACTCCCGGTGTGCAGGCGATGGACAACGCGCCGTCGGCAACAAAGCTGGTGCTGACCGGTGCGCTCTCCACGCCGCTGCGGGTCCCGAAATTCAGCGTACCGAAACGCCCGCCGGTGCCGGTGCTCACCGAGCATCCAGGCACAACCGTCGCGCTCACCCTGAATGACTGAGACGTCACCGCCCCGGCGTCTGGGATCAACATCAGCCCGACGAACAGGGTCAAAAAAGGGTGCACGACGCCCTCTGCGCTGTCGCGCAGACATAACAATGCCTTCATGGCTGAATCAGTAGGTGACGCTGACGTTAATCGTGTCGGTATAGGTTCCCGGTACGACCGTCACGCTATTGCCGCCGCCCGTAATGCGTGCGTAGAGGGTGTAGCTATCCACCCCACCCGCAGTAGAGGCGACCGGCAACGCGGCATTGTTCGCAACCACGTTGTTGTAACCGCTATCGCTGAACAGGCTGTAGGCAACGCCCTGCGCCGCATTGGCGGTGTTGACCAGATAGCGGCCCGGCGTACCTGGGGTGCCGACAACGGTTCCGGGTGCGGTAGCGTTGGTGTTGCCGGTGATCGCCACCGTGTAACTGGCAGTGGTACATTGAATGGTAAAGGTGTTTCCTCCGCTGGCACCGGTTAACTGGGTTGTCAGGGTGGAGAATGTTGCAGGATGAGTGCCGAAATCGAGCGTCCCGAAGTTAATGCCGTTTTGCGTTGGCGAGCCGTTGATCAAGCAGCCGTTGGTCAGCGTCAACGTCGCGCCGATAGTGCCGCTACTGGTGACCGCGAGAGCCTGACCGACCGTTGCCGCCGTCAGCAGCGTGCCCGCGCAGATAAAAAGAAGTTTTCTTTTCATTTACCAACCTCCAGAAGAAATATAGGTTCGCTTGCCATATTTTATTCATACTGTTCAGTATGTTAGCCCCGCTTAAACATTCCCCGGCGCGGTTACTGAGAATTTAGTTTATGGTTAGCACTTCAACCACTTTCATCAAAAAGAGGGCAACCCCGCTCGAATTAACAGGTTATTAACAAACATTACAAAGGGTTAGCAAAAAAAAATGGGCATTATTCTTGCTTAACTTGAGGATATATCGCCTGTAGTGTGATCTGAGTCACAATATATCGTCATGATAAAAACAACGAATTTCATAAAAATTAAAAACAAGTTGTAACTCACGCAGCTTTACTTCAATTTATGCCCCGAATATTTTCCTGCGCTTAAATAAAAATTTTGTATGCATTGACGCAGGAAACTCTTTTAGCGCATAGAGGATCTTTTTGTGGCAAGTGCAAACAAACTCACGCTCTTCATCGTGATTTTCATGCTGGCGGGCATTCTTTCCGGTGCGGCGATCCATGAGTATGCTTCGTCCGACGCGATACAGGCCTGGTCGGAGAACATCACCCTGCTGACCGATATTTTCCTGCGGCTGATCAAGATGGTGATAGCCCCGCTGGTGTTCAGCACCCTGACGGTGGGCATTATGAGGCTGGGTGAAACGTCGACGATTGGGCGCGTCGGGGGTAAAGCGATGGTGTGGTTTATCAGCTCATCCGTACTTTCCATTCTGGTGGGGCTGTTTATTGTTACCCTTGAACAACCCGGCAGCGGTCTGAACCTGAGCATTCCGACAGAGACGGTTGATACCGGCCTGGCCGTGAGCGGGATGTCGCTGAAAGCCTTCCTGTCACACACCATTCCAACCAGCATTGCCGGCGCGATGGCCAACAATGAGATCCTGCAAATTGTGGTCTTCTCGATGTTCTTCGGCATTGGCGGCGCGTCACTGGGCCAAAAATTCAACGCCCCGCTGGTCGCGGCGCTGGATGTGGTATCCCACATTATGCTGAAGGTGACGGGCTACGTGATGTACGTTGCGCCGCTGGCCATTTTCGCGGCGATTTCGTCCGTCATTGCCACCCAGGGGCTGGGCATTTTGCTGAACTATGCCTCGTTTATTGGCGGTTATTATGTGGCGATCCTCCTGACCTGTCTGGTATTGCTGGCCGTGGGTTACATGGTACTGAAGAAAGAGATTTTCCGTCTGGTGGCGATGCTGAAAGATCCGGTGCTGGTGGCGTTTACCACCAGCAGCTCTGAAGCGGCATACCCAAAAACGCTGGAGCAGTTAGCGCGCTTTGGCTGTTCACGTAATATCGCCTCTTTCGTCCTGCCGATCGGCTACTCGTTTAACCTGGTCGGCTCCATGGTGTACTGCTCGTTCGCCTCAATGTTTATTGCCCAGGCGTACAACATTCACCTGAGTTTTACCGAGGTGACGGTGCTGATGTTAACGCTGATGCTGGCCTCGAAGGGCATTGCGGGCGTACCGCGCTCGTCGCTGGTGGTGCTGGCGGCAACCATTCCAGGCTTTAACATTCCGGTAGCCGGGATCCTGCTGCTGATGGGGATTGACCATTTCCTGGATATGGGCCGATCGGCCATTAACGTGCTGGGGAACGGGATTGCGACGGCGATGCTGTCGCAGAATGAAGGGGCGCGGGAAGTTGAGGCTGAGCTGGTGGAGCAGGAGGCGTAAAGATACATAAGAGCCGGGTGGCGCTGACGCGTACCCGGCCTACGTGTTCGAACCATTTGTAGGCCGGGTAAGGCGAAGTCGCCACCCGGCATTATTTTATGCCACGTGATTCGCCGCAATATCCAGCAGCGCCATCTCTTCGCTGTTCAGCAGCTTCTCAATATTCACCAGAATCAGCATACGCTCGCCGAGCGCACCCAGCCCTGTCAGGTATTCCGTCGACAGCGTGACCGCAAACTCCGGCGCAGGACGGATTTGATCGGCGGTCAGCGACAGCACATCTGACACGCCGTCCACCACAATCCCCACCACGCGCTGCCCCAGATTCAGAACAATCACCACCGTGTTATCGTTGTACTCCACATCGCCCTGGCTGAACTTCACGCGCAGATCCACGATAGGCACAATCACACCGCGCAGGTTGGTCACACCCTTGATAAACGCTGGCGTATTCGCGATGCGCGTTACCTGATCGTACCCGCGAATTTCCTGCACTTTCAGGATGTCGATACCGTACTCTTCATCACCTAAAGTGAAAACCAGGAATTCCTGCCCAGATGGCTCGCCCGCCAGTTTCGTTACGTTACTCATACCGGTCATGTTATTACCTTTTACTTAATCAGGCGGCTGTGTTCGCCACACGTTGTTCACGATTTAATCCCTGAAGTGCCGATACATCGACGATCAGCGCGACGCTACCATCACCCAGGATGGTGGCAGCAGAGATCCCCGGCACTTTGCGGTAGTTACTTTCCAGGTTCTTAACCACCACCTGATGCTGACCAATCAGCTGATCGACCAGCAGCGCGTAGCGGCGTCCGGCGCTTTGCAGGATCACAACGATACCCTGCGTGGCCTCGGTTTTTGCCCCGTCCACTTCGAACACTTTCCACAGTTCCACCAGCGGCAGGTACTCGCCGCGCACTTCGAGTACGCGCTCGCCGCCCGCCAGCGGATGCAGATCTTCTTCGCGCGGCTGGAGGGATTCCATCACCGCGTTCAGCGGCAGAATAAAGACTTCGTCCGCCACTTTAACGGACATGCCGTCAAGAATGGCCAGCGTTAGCGGCAGCAGGATACGGATCGTGGTGCCCGCGCCCTGCTTAGACTGGATCTCAACGTGACCGCCCATCTCCTGAATGTTACGTTTCACCACGTCCATGCCCACGCCGCGGCCGGAAACGTCGGTGACCTGCTCTGCGGTTGAGAAGCCCGGGGCAAAAATCAGCATGCCCACTTCTTCGTCAGTCATGTTTTCGTTGACCGCCATGCCCTGCGAAATCGCCTTCGCCAGAATGCGCTCGCGGTTCAGGCCCGCGCCGTCATCGGTCACTTCGATGCAGATGTTGCCGCCCTGATGTTCTGCTGACAGGATCAGGTTGCCCACTGGCGATTTTCCGGCTGCCACGCGGTTTTCCGGCAGCTCAATGCCGTGGTCGAGGCTGTTACGCACCAGGTGCGTTAACGGGTCGATAATGCGTTCAATCAGGCTCTTATCCAGCTCGGTGGAGCTGCCCATCAGCGTGAGTTCGATCTGTTTGTTGAGCTTGCTGGCCAGGTCGCGCACCAGGCGCGGGAAGCGGCTGAAGACATATTCCATCGGCATCATGCGGATGGACATCACCGATTCCTGCAAATCGCGGGCGTTACGTTGTAACTGGCCCATGCTGGTGATGAGATCGCCGTGGGTCACCGGGTCCAGCTCGTTGGAGCGCTGGGCCAGCATCGACTGGGTGATCACCAGTTCACCCACCAGGTTGATCAGCTGATCCACTTTCTCCACCGCCACGCGAATGCTCGTTGACTCGCTGGAGCGCGCCGCCGGTTTTTCACCGCGGGCCGGGGCGGCCGTCTCTTTGGGCACGGCTTTCAGTGCAGGGGCAGCGGCAACTACCGCAGGGGCAATTTCTGCCGGCGCGGGCACTTCAACGGCCGCCGCCTCGGTTTCAAACGCAATTTGATCCGCTTCAATCACGAAGCACAGCACCGCCACAATGTCATCCTGGCCGATCCCGCCGTCGAGCGTCGCGGCCAGGCTGTCTTTACCCTTCACCACGTTGCTGAGCGTCGCCAGGTTACCCAGCTCCTCTTCCAGCAGGTTAACCTCGTTCTCTTTCAGCCGTGACAGCACTACGCGCAATTTTCCTGCGGGCGCATCAGGCGCACTGTCTGGTTTGGCCGCGGCGTCAACAACGCTCAGTTTTGCCGCAGGGACAACGGGCGCAGACGCCTCACCTTTGGCTTCCAGCGCTAACTGACGCAGCGCGTTGCAGATGTATTCAAAGCTGGCGGCATCAGGCTCTGCCGAACTTTTATAGGCGTCGAGCTGTTCCTGCATAATATCTTTCGTTTCCAAAAACAGGTTGATAATGTCGGTATTGAGCTGCATCTCACCGCGTCGTGCTTCATCCAGCAGGTTTTCCATTAAATGGGTCGTTTCCTGCAAAATGGTAAATCCAAACGTTCCGGCTCCGCCTTTAATGGAATGCGCCGCACGGAAGATGGCGTTGAGCTGTTCTGAGTCCGGTGCCTCGGGCACCAGATCCAGCAAATGTTGCTCCATATCGGCCAACAATTCGTCGGCTTCATCAAAAAATGTCTGGTAAAAATCGGTAATATCCATGCTCACGCTATCACCTCGGATTGGCTGGTGGCGATGTTGGAACGGCAGCCGAAGGGACGGCCCCAGGCTGTTTTAAATCGTCCAGTGACTCATTCTGACTTTCGGCGTTTTCATGCAGGATGGCCTGCTCCGCCTGCTGGTTCAGCACTAAAAGACTGATACGACGGTTGATGGCGTCATCCGGTCCGCGGTCGGTCAGGCGCATGGTTGCAGCCATGCCGACCACGCGCAGGACCTTGCCATCATCAAGCCCACCCGCCACCAGCTCGCGACGCGAGGCGTTGGCGCGATCGGCAGAAAGCTCCCAGTTGCTGTATCCCTTCTCTCCCGTGGCGTACGGGAAATCATCCGTGTGACCGGAGAGGCTAACGCGGTTCGGAATGCCGTTCAGCACCGGTGCAATCGCACGCAGAATATCGCGCATGTAGGGCTCCACGTCGGCACTGCCGGTTTTGAACATCGGTCGGTTCTGGCTGTCGATGATCTGAATACGCAGCCCTTCCTGCACCAGGTCAATTTTCAGATGCGGACGCAGCGCGCGCAGTTTAGGGTCCGCCTCAATCAGCTGATCCAGGTCACCGCGCAGTTTTTTCAGGCGCGCCTGCTCCATCCGTTTTTTCAGCTCGTCGATGTTAGGCTGTTTTTTCACTTCGCCCTGCTGCTGGGTGTAATCGTCACCGCCGCCGGGGATCGGGCTGTCGCTGTTCGAAATGCGCGGCCCGCCGGTGACCGCCGTCGCCAGCGGCGTTCTGAAATATTCCGCAATCTGAATAAGCTCTTTCGGGCTGGAGATGGAGATCAGCCACATCACCAGAAAGAAGGCCATCATGGCGGTCATAAAATCGGCGTACGCGATCTTCCATGAGCCGTGGGAACCGTGCCCGTGCCCCTTATGCTTGCGTTTTTTTACGATGACGATCGGATGGGACTGGTTTTTCATGCGTCCTCAGTTGTCGTCTGTTGGTTGGGGTTTTTCACCGCGCGCACGTGCTCTTCCAGTTCGATAAACGACGGACGTTCGCTGGAGTAGAGCGTCTTACGGCCAAATTCGACGGCGATCGGTGGCGCATAACCGTTGAGGTTTGAGAGCAGCGTAATTTTCACGCACTGCATCATTTTGGTGGTTTCAGCGCTCTTCTGGCGCAGCACGCTCGCCAGCGGGGAGATAAAGCCGTATGCCAGTAAAATACCAAGGAACGTCCCCACCATCGCGTGGGCAATCAGGGCGCCCAGTTCAGCCGCCGGGCGATCCGCCGAGGCCAGGGCATGAACGACGCCCATGACCGCCGCCACAATACCGAACGCCGGAAGCGAGTCGCCCACCAGCGCCAGGCTGTTGGCCGGAACTTCGGATTCGCTCTCGTGGGTTTCGATCTCTTCGTCCATCAGGGCTTCAATTTCGAAGGTGTTCATGTTGCCGCTGATGATCAGTCGCAGGTAATCGACGATAAAATCGAGCATCATCGCGTCAGCCAAAATACGCGGGTAGCTGGCGAAAATTTCGCTCTCTTTCGGGTTTTCAATGTCCCGCTCCAGTGAGAACATTCCTTGCTGACGTGACTTCGCCATCAGGCGATAGAGCAGCGCCAGAAGATCCATATACATGCTTTTGGTGTATTTCGAGCGACGAAACAGCAGCGGAATCGCCTTCAGCGTGCCCTTGATCGATTTACCGTTGTTACCAACGATAAAAGCCCCTACCCCTGCACCGCCGATGATGACAAGTTCAGCCGGTTGATAGAGTGCTCCAAGGTGCCCGCCGGTCATCATGTAACCGCCGAAAACTGTACCGAGAACTACCAGGTAACCTAATAAGATAAGCACGACATCATCCTTCCGCTAGTGACTATGGCAGGACGTTCATTTCGAGCGCGTGACCTGAACGCAGGGTAAAAAAAAGCAGCGGTAATCGCTTACCGCTGCTGGAATCTTGCCCACAGGTTCGGGTTAAACAGCGTGTTCGATCTGTTCATCCAGCAGTTGTGGAATAATATCGGCAGCATCCCGGGAAAGTTTACGTCTTTTTACGGCTCGGGATGGAGGCTGGCATAAACTACAGGCGAAGCTGCCCGCAGGCTGGTGCGCGTGGGTAATAAAATTGCCGTCACAGCAGTTGCAGCGCGACAATTCAAGCATTCCGCTTTCAACAAAACGCACCAGCGTCCAGGCGCGGGTCAGCGCCAGCAGGGGTCCCTGTTCCTGCTGCGGGCATTGCTCAAGGTAAAGTTTGTAGGCTTTAATCACGGCATCCACGCCGCTGCATAAGCCCGTTTTAAGCAGGTACTGCCAGGCGTTACAGAACATGGAAGCATGGATGTTCTGCTCCCAGGTCATGAACCAGTCAGTCGAAAACGGCAGCATGCCTTTTGGCGGTGGGCTACCACGCAATTCTTTGTACAGCTTGATCAAACGACCACGGCTCAGTTGCGTCTCGCTTTCCAGCATTTGTAAACGCGCACCCAGCGTGATGAGTTCCATTGCCAGCTGGATATCACGGGCTTCCTGAACAATGCTTTTTTCGCTCATTGTTAAGCCCTTTTCTTCCGGGCTACGTCGTCAGGCTGGCTGATTTCGTTGAGCAGGCGGGTGGAGAGAAGAATACCGGTGTGGATCTGTTGCAGATCGTCCACGCGGGATTCCTGAGTCAGACGCGTAATGGTCTGCGGGTTATCGAAACGGAACTGGCAGACAAGCTGATTGGTTTCAGCCAGCTTGACCATCTGCGGAAGTGTTAATCCCCCCAGCATGGTTGCCATCTCTTCGTTAACACCCAGACGAAACATCGCTGACGGTTTGTCCTGACTAATCAAACGCTGCGCGAGCAATAAATACGACAAATTGATGTCGTAAATATGTTTTAGCAACTCGGATGTATGCATTTTTCCCATCCCGAATAACCAACTATTATTTTTATGCGGAAAGACCGCACCCCGTGATGTCGCCGGGAAATCACCCGGTATAAAAAGAAAAGGCCAAATGCATAGTTGAATTTAGGTTTGTACGTCGTAAAGCGCGTGACCGGTTAACATGGCCAAAATGTCGGTTACACATTTTATCTTTTCTTACAAATAACTAAGATTTTTCCTAATTCGACGCAAACTCTACTCGTCAGTTTTGACACATACAATGCAGCCCCCCCTGGAATTTAAAAAAAATGTGATCTGCGTCACATAATTTACGCGAATGTAACCTATAAATCCATCAGCGTGACTTGTAATTTGGATGTTTTTTATCCAACCCAAGCTTGTTTATATTCTTCAGGAACGAATACTCATGCATCCGGACGGGGGAATTGGGTCTGGGAAATGTAAAGACAGGGCAAATCCGCATTGATCTGCTATGGGGAAAACTTCACGCTGAAACTACCATTAATTAATAAAGTAAAAACAGTGGGTTAACGCTGGTAACACAAAAATCAGTTTCGTTGCGTAACGATCTACGCCGGGTTGATGATGAGTTAAGGCGTGTTAACCACCCGGAAGGGAAAATGTGTAATTTACGTTAAGCTGTTAATTTTTTTCATTTAGGCCATCTTTTCAGTTATTCTTCTTATAAGAATAATTAATGAATAATTATGATAAGCTTCACACTAATGACGCATTCACCTCTTGCAGTAATGACAGTTTCGCGGTAAAGCTGGGGAAACTTGTCATTCTGACATCAAAGGAGTGCGTGATGAGTTACTCCCATCTGCTTGTTTCAGTTGCTGTTTCTCCCGAAAGCCACCAGCTTGTCGCCCGAGCCGTATCCATCGCCCGCCCCGCCAATGCCCGCATCAGCCTGATCACGCTGGCCGCGGAACCCGAAATGTATAATCAGCTGGCTGCGCCGATGCTGGAAGATATACGTGAGGTATTGCAGGAGGAAACGCACCAATTCCTGCAAGAGTTGGTGGAGAGGGCAGACTATCCGATTCATCAGACCGTTATCGCGACCGGTGAATTAAGCGCGCATATACTCGACATCTGTCAGAAAGAGAATATTGACCTGGTTATTTGCGGAAATCATAACCAGAGTTTTTTTTCTCGTGCGGCATGCTCGGCAAAATCTATCGTTTCGTCAAGCCAGGTTGATGTCCTGCTGGTGCCTCTTGGGGGCAATTAATGCCCCCGGAGAAAATCAGGCGAGTTTAGGGAAGGTCGCGATCTTTTTTTGCAGATCACCTTCCTGACTTTGCGGCTGGATCGCGCGCAAATCGTCAATAAAACGCGCCTGCCAGCGGTTAATATCATTCTTCATGATGGTCTCCATCATTTCCGAATGGCGTGAAATACGTTCCGCAAGCGGCATAGTTAACGCACGGTTCAGGGCATTTGCCACGTCATCGCGATCGTAAGGGTTTACAATCAGCGCTGAGGTTAACTCGTTTGCCGCACCGGCAAATTGAGACAGCACCAGCACACCCGGGTCAGCAGGATCTTGTGCTGCAACATACTCTTTTGCCACCAGATTCATCCCGTCGCGCAGGGGCGTGACCAGCCCGACGTCCGCATAGCGGAACACTTTCATCAGAATTTTGCGCTCAAAGTGCTGATTCAAATAGAAAAGTGGTGTCCAGCCAAGCTGCCCGTAGCGCCCGTTGATGCGCCCTGCTTCGGTCTCAAGCTGGTGACGGATATCCTGATAGGCCTGAACCTCACCGCGTGAGGTCGGCGCTATCTGGGTATAACGAATCTTGCCGTGATGCTGCGGAAATTTTTCCAGCAGGGTTTCATACGCGAGGAATCGCTCCGGCAACCCTTTGGAATAATCAAGTCGTTCAACCGAAAAGATATTCTTAACGTGCTTGAGTTCATCCTTAAGCTGGGCAAGCTTCGGAGGCAATGGACCGGAGGCCTGCTCGGCAATTTCGTCTGGCTCAATACCAATCGGGTAGACCTCGGTATGGAAATTACGTCCCCACGCGGTGTGAGATTTGCCGCCGTGAGTGACCAGTCGGGTTTTACCGGACACGCTGTCGAGGAAGGCCAGCCTGTCGTTTTCCGTCTGGAAACCGAGCAGGTCGTAATCGGACAGCGCCTCAAGGATCTCTTCATGCTGCGGCAGTGCCGTGAAAATCTCCGGCGTCGGGAAAGGAATGTGCAGGAAAAAACCGATTCGGTTATTCACACCACGTTTTCGCAGCTCTCTGGCGAAAGGCAGCAGATGGTAGTCGTGGATCCATAAAATATCGTCTTCTTCGATCAGCGGCAGCAGTTTATCTGCCAGCAGCGCATTAACGCGCATATAGCCTTCATAGGATTCACGCTGGAATTTCACCAGGTCCAGACGATAGTGAAACGCTGGCCACAGCACGGCGTTTGAGAACTCGGAATAATATTCATCATAGTCCTTCTCACTGAGTGCGAAGGAAGCCCACGTGATATTGCCCCGTGACACCTTTTTAAGCGGTTTCTCATCATTACTGATTTCCCCGCTCCAGCCAAACCAGAGACCACCCGCGGCTTTGAGGGCACCTAATACCCCGACCGCCAGGCCACCGGCACTGGCTTTTTTATCATCCGGCGGTGCGATGCGATTAGAGACGACGACTAAGCGACCCATAATGATTTCTCCCGTTGTTTTGCGCTATTTGTTGTTGTTGCTGGTTAGCGACATCAGATATCCACTGCCAGACGCTGGCGACGTTTTCCAGCCGCCATCCGGCAACGGTTTCACCCGGCCCTACCTTGACAGACATGCCACTGGCCTGGTTTACCACGCTGAACCCGGCCTCATCGGTCAGGTCATCCCCAAAAAATACTGGCGTACGCCCTTTAAACGGCGCTTCCGCCATAAACGCTGCAATGGCAGCGCCTTTATTAATTCCTGTTGGTTTAATCTCGACCACACATTTACCGGGCTGTAACGCCAGCTCCGGATGGGCTTCCGCCACGCTTCTTGCTACCGAAAAGATCGCCGCCTCATGGTGAGGCGCCTGACGGTAGTGCAGCGCAAAGGCCATGCCTTTGGCTTCCAGTTCCGTACCGGGAAGCAGTTCCAGAGCAGAAGAGAGTTGCGCATGCAGCGCCTGAACCAGCGTATCGGGGAGTGAAACTATATGCAGTTGATCATGGATATCGCGGCGCTCCGCTCCGTGCACACCGGCCAGCGGAAAGTGATAAGGACTGGCGAGCACATCCAGCTCGGCCATTGAGCGCCCTGAAATCAATGCCAGTGCCCCCTCGTTCTGTCGGGAGAGCTGCTGCAAATTCTCTAACACCAGATCCGGTACAACGACGTCGTCAGGATGCGGTTCAATTCCGGCGAGCGTCCCGTCGAGGTCAAAAAAGAAAGCAAATTTTCCGGGCAGTACAGGCGGTGCGGTTAACAAGTCAGCCACCCTAATCCTCCTTACAGTGAATAAAACAGCCATGTAAGTATAGACAGTGTGACGGCGCTCGCCATTTAGCAACCGGCCCGTCAGCATAACTGGCGGGCCGGTCAGTGGGTCAACTATGGTTAATAGTTGAGCAGATAAGTGGCTAAAAATAAATCAGACGGTACGCTTAGCTTTTTGCTTGTAACGGTCGAAGATCACTGCTGCCAGCAGGATCAGGCCGCGTACGACGTACTGAGAGAACGGAGAAATATTAAGCAGGTTCATGGCGTTCTCCACGGTCCCCAGAATCAGGATCCCCGCTACCACATATGAGATTTTTCCGATGCCGCCCTTGAGGGATACGCCCCCCAATACGCAGGCTGAAATGACAATCAGCTCATAACCGATAGAGGTCATTGGCTGGCCGCTGGTCATACGCGACGCCAGAATAATCCCCGCCGCTGCCGACACCAGCCCGGAAAGCACGAAGATAATGATCTTGGTCCGTACGACCGGGACACCCGCCAGACGCGCCGCTTCCTCGTTCCCGCCAATCGCCAGGGTATTACGACCAAAGGTGGTGCGGTTAAGCAGGAAACCAAACAGGATCAGACAGGCTACCGTCAGCCAGATAGGCGCAGGCAAGCCCAGCCAGTTGGCATAGCCCAGCGTAAAGAAGCGCTCGTCTTCAATCCCCACCGCCTTACCGTCGGAGATGATATAGGCCAGACCGCGCACGATTTGCATGGTCGCAAGCGTCGTGATCAGGGCGTTAATCTTCAGGCGCGCAATCACAAAGCCGTTCACCAGACCGCTCAGCACGCCGAGCATCAGCCCCGCCAGCACGCCGATCCACAGGCTTTCGGTCATATTGATCACCACGGCAGTGGTGACCCCGGCACAGGCAATCACCGAGGCGACCGACAGGTCAAAATCGCCGGAGGCCAGGCAGAATAGCATTCCGCAGGCCACCATGCCGGACATGGAGATAGCCAGCCCCAGCCCCTTCATGTTGATGAAGGTCGCAAAGTTTGGCACAAAAATCGCGCACGCAACGAACAGGGCGGCAAAAACCACCAACATGCCGTACTGGTCCCAGATGCGGCCAAAACTGAAAGCCGACTTCGGCGCTCCGGATGTAGTAACAGAGGACATCATTGACTCCTTACTCAGGCGACAGCCTGGCTAACTTTAGGCATGGCGAGACTCAACGCCTGTTGTTCATTCGCCTGTTCATGCAGCAATTCACCGGCAATTTCGCCTTCACGCATCACTACAATGCGGTCGGCGACGCCCAGCACCTCGGGCAGATCGCTGGAGGCGAACAGCACCGCCACGCCGCGTTTTGCCAGCTCATAGATGACGTTATAGATTTCGTGTTTCGCCCCCACGTCGATACCGCGCGTTGGTTCATCCAGCAAAATGACCTTCATGTCTTCCGACAGCCAGCGCCCCAGAATGGCTTTTTGCTGGTTGCCGCCGGACAGGTTCATGATCAGCTGTTCAGCCCCGGGAGTTTTGATGTTCAGCGAACGGATATGGTGATCAGCGTTGCGCGCCTCCCACCCGTCGTTAATCAGACATCCCGCGCGGATGAACTTGCGCCGGGCAGAGATGTTGATGTTGTCGCGCACCGAGTGCACTGGAATAATGCCTTCGGCCTTTCGATCCTCCGGACAGAGCATGATGCCCGCGTTAATCGCCTGCGCAGGCTTCTGTATATCGACCTTTTTCCCGTCGACGAAGACCTGGCCCTGGGTAATACGCGTCCCGCCAAACAGCCCTTTCATCAGCTCGCTGCGCCCTGCCCCCACAAGGCCAAACAGCCCGACGATTTCGCCGCTGCGCACCGAGAGTGAAATAGGTGTGCGCACGCCTGGGGCTTTAACGCTATCCAGACGCAGACGCTCAGGGCCGTACTCGCGCGGCTTCCAGTGGTAAATATCCCCCAGATCGCGCCCAACCATCGCCTGCACCAGCTGGTCATGATTGACCTGCTGCATATCGGTGAAGGTGCGCACGTAGCGGCCATCCTTAAACACGGTGATGGCATCGCTTAAGGCAAAAATCTCTTCCATACGGTGGGAGACGTACAGAATGATGCGGCCCTCTTTGCGCAGCTCGCGGATCACGCGAAAGAGGTTTTCAATTTCACGCGCCGAGAGCGAGCTGGTTGGCTCGTCAAAAGCGATGATCTTGGCGTTACGCGCCAGCGCTTTGGCAATTTCCACCATCTGCCACTGGCCGATGGAGAGATACTTAAGGGGCGTTTGCGGATCGACATCCAGCCCAAGGTGCCTGAGCTGCAAGCCCGCTTCATAGTTGAGCAGCGAGCGGTTGACCACGCCGCTTTTATGCGGAAGCTGGCCCAGGTAGATGTTCTCCGCCACGGTCATTTCAGGAATGAGATGCAGCTCCTGATAGATGATGGCGACGCCCGCGTTTAACGCTGCCGTGGTATCGGCAAAGGCCACCTCTTCGCCGCGAATGGCCAGCGTGCCGGTGGTGGGCGTGTAGTTGCCGCTGAGAATTTTTAGCAGCGTGGATTTTCCCGCGCCGTTCTCCCCCATCAGGGCATGAACCTGGCCGGCATAGCAGTCGAAGCTGATATCGGTCAGCGCGTTTACGCCGGGGAATGTTTTACCGATGCCGCGGAAAGAGAGATACGGATCAGACTGTTGCATAACGACTCCGTGATTCCTGTAGTGTGTACGTCAGGCCCCTCACGGCGTGTGAGGGGCGCAATCACAGCGTATTACTTACCGCCCAGTCCTTTTTTCGCCAGCTCCTCTTTGAAATTATCGCGGGTGATCAGCACCACATCGGTCACTTCGGTGAATTTCGGCGGCTCAACCCCCTTGGTCACCCAGTTGTAAAGCATTTCGCTGGATTTATAGCCGTGGACATCCGGGCTTGGCAGCAGAGAGCCGTAGAAGCCGGTCGCCTGCGCTTTAGACAGTTCGCTCACGGCGTCCACGCCGTTGATGCCGATCCCGATAATGTCCGGTGCTTTAAAGCCCTGGCCTTCCGTTGCACGCACGCCGCCCAGCACGGTGTTATCGTTCATCCCCACCACCAGCCAGTGTTTCACCTCCGGATGCTGGACGAGCATAGAGTTCGCCGCATCAAAGGCGCCCGGGATATCGTTGGATTTGGTCGGGACTTTGTAGATTTGTTTTTCCGGGAAGCCAGCCGCTTTTAGCGCGTCCATGGAGCCCGTGGTGCGACGACGGGCGGTATCCAGCTCGTCAGCGGTAATCGCCATCACGGCGGTCTCTTTTACATCCCAGCCGCGTTTTTGCATCTCTTTATAGAGCTCCTGGCCCTGACGCTCGCCGATTTTTGTGGCCGCCATCATCACCAGCGGAACGGTATCCATCGGTTTGCCTTTGGCATTCACGAACTGATCGTCCACCGCAATCACTTTCATGTCATAACCGCGCGCTTTCGCGGCTATCGCTGAACCCAGCTTTGGATCCGGCGTACAGATAACGAAACCTTTCGCGCCGCTCGCCGCCAGGCTATCTATGGCGTTAAGCGTTTTCTCGCCGTCAGGTACGGCGATTTTAATTACCTCAAATCCCAAATCTTTTCCGGCTTTATCAGCAAATTTCCATTCGGTCTGGAACCACGGTTCTTCCGGCTGTTTAACCAGAAAACCGAGCTTTAAATTTTCAGCGATAGCGGATTGTGACATAACGGCAGCCAGGCCGATGGCCGCCAGCGCTTTAGTAAATTTGTGCATGGTAAACTCCAGCTTTAGCATTCTTATCTGTAGGGAATAATGGCGAACAACTTATTTAATCGGACTTAAAACAAGGCATTAGCGCTTACCTCGTCATAAGCGTTATTGCTGGTGATAGTTTTAGCGGGAAATTAATCATCCATAAGAGAGCGACATCACACCGCAGAATTACAGTAATTGCGTACATAAATTCAGCGAAAAATGACATAAAAAAGGACGTAATTGTCCTACAAATGGAAAGGAGTTAAGCAGGATTATCCATAAGGTCAGCTAAGAAATCCCTGTAACCCGGACGCCTTAGCGTCCGGCAGAAAATTTACCAGCGGTAATAGATGTGTTCAGCATGATCGCGCACGGGGGCATCGTTGCCCAACAGACGCGCAGAGAGCGTCAGCGCAAAGTCAAAAGCGTGCCCCAGCCCCTTGCCGCTGATGAGGTTGTTATCCTCCACCACCGGCGCATCCACATATACTCCATCATCAACGGTCTGCCAAAGATCGCCGGAACAGACGTAGCGCCGCCCCTTCAGTAGCCCGTTTGCGCCCAGCACCCGCGCAGCCGCAGAGCAGATCGGGCAGATGAGTTTGCCGTGCTCGTCATGCGCGGAAACAAAGCGTATCACCTCCTGGTTAGCCGCAAGATTGATACTCCCATGCGGCCCACCGGGTAACACGACCGCGTCATACAGCCTATTAATACGTTCCGTTAAGGTACTGTCAGCCACCATGGGGATATTGTGGTAACTCACTACCGCACGGGACTCCGCGCAGGCCAGCATTTCCACCTCAATCTGCAAGCGACGCAGGATATCAACTGTGATAATCGCTTCTGCTTCTTCAAAACCAGGTGCCAGCAGCACCGCAACTTTTGTCATCATAAACCCCTACAAGTGAAAAGATATAAAACATCGTTTCATTTTCCAGATTTGTTAGATAACAATCTTACGACGCGATCACAGAACGGTATATTATGTGAAAATTGATTTAGCTCAAATTTGCTACAGCAGGATATATTTGCAGTTATTATTTCTGATTTAACACTTTCACAGAATTTCCCGCCACAGAAGGTTTCCTGAAACGATAAAAATGGGAAGAAATGATTTTAATATCATTAAAATCATATAGATAAAAAATATTATATCTCGTCACCTGTTTTCTGTTCTGCGCTATATTTAAATTTGTAATGTATGGTAAACACAGCCCAACTAAGAGTTTTCTTAATTCAAAGAGAAGCGTATGCTTATTTAAATCGAACACAGGACGTGAATTTTCGAGTTTGTTTACCTTGCAGAAATCTTTTTCTGTTATTCAATCGTCAGTACCTGCCGGGTCAGGTTTCGTAGCGGACATCAAGTCCCACAGTCAATAAGGATATGAGTATGACTACCCAAACGATGATGCAAAAACTGAATGCCCAGATGAACCTGGAGTTTTATGCTTCAAATCTGCATCTGCATTTGAGCGCCTGGTGTTCCAGAAAAAGCCTCAACGGCACTGCCACATTCTTTCGTACTCAGGCGCAAAGTAACGTCACGCACATGATGCGTGTCTTTAACTTTTTGAAAGCCATCGGCGCCAATCCCACTGTCAAAGAGTTTGAAACGATTGAAGATAATTACTCTTCTCTGGAGGAACTGTTCCAGAAAACGCTTGAAGAGTATGAGCAACGCTGTACGAAGCTGAACAAGCTGGCCGATGAAGCCAAAGCGCAACAGGACATCATTACCCTCAAGTTTTTACGTGATATGGACAGAGAGCAGCAGCAGGATGGCATGCTGCTGAAAACGCTCGCAGACGAAATCCGCAACGCGAAACGCGCGGGGATCTGTCTGGAGCAGACGGACCGCCATCTTCTCGACATAGCTACCGTGCAACACCACTAAGTTCCTTCACCCGCTCCCGTCAGGGCTGAGAGTTCCCCACAAAATAATGCCTGCACAGACGGCCCCCTCTCCCTTGAGGGAGAGGGCTGGGGTGAGGGGGAACATACGGCTCTGGTGGTCATTCCGTTCACTTTANNGGCGACCCGGGCTTCCGGCGGAAAATCGCCGCTTCGCGGTACCTTCGGCTTATTCCTTCCGGCTTATCGGGGACGGGCGGAGGTAACATCCCTGTAAAGCCCGCCCTCTCGGCGCATCCCTGCGCCTCGCCCCGGCCTACAGGAAACGCCTCAGCGATTTACAGCCGGACCGAGGCATCGCTGAAAGCCTTCAGTTATTCTGAAGGCAACGTTATCGCTTTTGCTTTCAAATTACTGGGGATCCCTCAGCCCGTCAGGGAGTGGGTGCCAACTCCCTGCTTTTGCTGACATTTAACAAATCAGATCTTGCTCCCAATGAATAACCACACATCGTGTAATGATTTGTTTAATTACATTCATTAACGAGGGAGCATCATGATCACCATTGAGTTTATTGTCATTATCCTCTGCCTGCTGGTAGGTACCCGCTTCGGCGGGATGGGCCTGGGGCTGATAAGCGGCATCGGCCTGTTTATTTTGAGTTTTGTCTTTGGTCTGCAACCCGGTAAACCGCCGGTTGACGTGATGCTCACGATCCTCGCCGTCATCGGCTGCGCGGCAACACTACAGACCGCCGGTGGCCTGAACGTGATGATGCAATTCGCAGAGCGCCTGCTGCGAAAACATCCCCAGCACATCACCCTTCTCGCGCCGTTTACCACCTGGATGTTGACCTTTCTCTGCGGGACCGGCCACGTCGTCTACACTATGTTTCCCATTATCGCGGATATCGCCCTGAAAAAAGGCATTCGCCCGGAACGGCCGATGGCGGTGGCCTCGGTGGCCTCACAGATGGCGATCACCGCCTCCCCCGTTTCCGTGGCCGTCGTTTCGCTGGTCTCAATTCTGGGTGCGCAGAACGGTATCGGCCACGCGTGGGGGATCCTCGAAATCCTCGCCGTTTCCGTACCGGCCTCACTGTCTGGCGTCGCCATTGCGGCACTGTGGAGCCTGCGCCGGGGGAAAAACCTCGCAGACGATCCTGAATTTCAGGAAAAGCTGAAAGATCCGAAACAGCGGGAGTTTATCTATGGGGGAACGGAGACGTTGATGGATCAGCGTTTCCCTAAACAGGCCTACTGGTCAACGTGGATCTTCTTCGCCGGGATTGCGGTTGTGGTCCTGCTGGGTGCGTTGCCCGAGTTGCGTCCGGCGTTTGAGATCAAAGGCAAAATGACGGCCCTGTCGATGAACCTTGTCATTCAAATGATGATGCTTATTGCCGGGGCCATCATGCTGATGACCTGTAAGGTTAATGCGTCGGCCATTTCAAACGGAGCGGTATTTAAGGCGGGGATGGTCGCCATCTTCTCGGTGTTTGGCGTGGCATGGATGAGCGATACCTTTTTCCAGGCGCATCTCGACGAACTGAAAATGGCACTGGAGGGGGTAGTGAAGAGTCATCCCTGGACGTATGCCATCGTGTTGTTTCTGGTGTCGAAACTGGTCAACAGCCAGGCCGCGGCCTTAACCGCAGTCGCCCCGATGGGGTTGATGTTAGGCATCGATCCGAAAATGCTGGTGGCCTTCTTCCCGGCCTCCTACGGCTACTTTGTGCTGCCCACCTATCCGAGCGATCTGGCCTGTATTGGATTCGATCGCTCCGGCACCACCCGCATCGGTAAATTCATCATCAACCACAGCTTTATTCTGCCGGGCCTGATTGGCGTCAGCTGTGCCTGCGTGGTGAGCTATCTGCTGGTGCAGACGTTCTTTTGAACCTTCTGCGGGCGACAGACTCTGTCGCCCTTCGACGTAAAATCAGAAAACGGTTTCTAATTTTAAAACATCGGTTTATTTTAGTGTGACTCACCCTGCGGCGTGAAGCGCAGTTCAATCAGCGCGATCGCTTTCTGGATCGCGCGGAGCGTAACCGGGTCCGCCGCAGCAGGATGATTGGTGAAATCGATGTTTTTTAGCTGGGTCGACATCTTTTCGCGTACCTCAACCGGCGCGATAACGTCAATCACATCAAGGATTTGTTTGATAACCAGCTGGCAGGCGACGACGTCAGATACCAGTTCCTGATCGGCGCTCAGGTTTTGTGACATGGGGTTCTCCTTATTCAAAGGCCGCCATAGTAGCAAAACAGACGCCCTTCCATCTCCCTCTCGTCGTCCGCAGACATAAAAAAACCTGCCGAAGCAGGTTTTTTTATCAGAACATCGCACCCGGTGGGACGTCTTTAAACGTTGTGCAGTAGTTAGCCCACATGCTTTTCAGGATTTTGCGCAGTTTCATTATGTTGCTCCAGTAACGTGTTATGCAGGTGTTATTATCAATACGCTTATAATATGACCACCATCACAAAAATCAACCATTTTGTGACCTGCATCACGGTTAATAAACCCTCAGTGCTGCCAGTTTGTTAAAAAAAGGCATGATAAATCCGCACGTTACAGACTTATAAATTCCAGTAAATTTTTATAAAATTTTTTGAGCGGGCAGGAAGAGAATGAGTGAAAACGTATCCGGCAAAGAGAGCCATGGATTATCGCCTGCGGCACTGCTGGTGGCCGGTGCTTTCTTTATGGAGTTTCTGGACGGGACGGTGATCGCCACCGCATTGCCGGATATGGCAAAAAGCTTTGGCATACAGGCCGTGGATCTGAATATCGGCATCAGCGCCTACCTGATCACCCTTGCCGTGCTGATCCCCGCCAGCGGCTGGATCGCCGACCGCTTCGGCGCGCGAAAAGTATTTGCCCTCGCGCTGGCGATCTTCACGCTGGCCTCGGTATTTTGCGGCCTGTCCACCACGCTCGAGGAGTTTGTCGCAATGCGCGTCTTCCAGGGCATTGGTGGCGCGCTGATGGTGCCCGTGGGTCGCCTGGCCGTGTTACGTACAACGCCAAAGCATCAGCTCATCACGGCAATCGCCACCCTGACGTGGCCTGCGCTGGTCGCGCCGATCATCGGCCCGCCGCTGGGCGGGTTCATTACAAGCTATGCCGACTGGCGCTGGATCTTCTTTATTAATGTGCCGCTGGGGATAATCGCCATTTTGCTGGCACTGCGAATCATTCCGGACCTGCATGAAGATACGCGCCGACCGTTTGACTTGCCGGGTTTTGTGGTCACCACCCTTGCCATGGTGAGCCTGGTTTATGCGATGGAGTTGATGGGCGCAGAGCCTCTGCGGACAGAATTAACCGCCACGCTGTTTATCGTCGGTGTCGTCGCGTTGAGCCTGGCGCTTCGCCACTTTAAGCGGGCAACCTGGCCGATGATCAGGCTCGATGCGATGCAAGTGCCGACGTTTCGCGTCACCCTGTACGGCGGATCGCTGTTTCGCGCCTCCATCAGCGCGGTTCCGTTCCTGTTACCGCTGATGTTCCAGGTCGGCTTTGGCATGGACGCGTTCCATTCTGGCCTGCTGGTGCTGGCCGTTTTCGTAGGCAATCTCACCATTAAACCGGCGACGACGCCCCTGATCCGCAGCCTGGGGTTTAAGCGGCTGTTGCTGATTAACGGTTCACTGAATGTCCTGGCGCTGCTGGCCTGCGCCTTTCTTACGCCGCAGACTCCTGTGTGGCTCGTCATGCTGATCCTCTATCTGGGTGGCGTTTTTCGTTCGATCCAGTTTACAGCCATCAGTACGCTGGCCTTTGCGGATGTACCCTCTGCGCAGATGAGCTATGCCAATACGCTGTTTTCAACCGCAACGCAGCTTGCCGTGGGACTTGGGATCACACTCGGGGCAATTGGTATTCGTATCGGGGAAAAAGTCAGTGAGACGATGGGGATTGCCGGCATGCCGGGAATGAGCTTCCGGCTGGCATTTGTGGCGATCGCGCTGATCTGCCTGGTGGGAATGGTTGACACGCTGCGTCTGACCAAAAATGCAGGCAGCGCGGTATCATCGAAAAAGTAAGGCTCTGTGCCGGGCGGGCAACGCACCGCCCGGCAAAGGAAATCAGCCAACAATACCGCGCACGAAGGCTTCGATCTCTTTGTCCTGGCAGTTCTCGAAGAAGCACTGCTGGAAGCGCTGGCCTGAGACGGCGGTTTTAACCAGCTCAGGATCGATTGCACGCAGGGTATCCAGATAGTTTTCTTTTACCACCGCCGCTTTCACCTGGTTCAGAATACCGGCGTTACGCACCTGCGGCTCCTTACGCTCTGGTGGATAGCCTTGGCCATTGCGTCCGGTAAACGCTTTCTCAAAGATAAAGCGTACGTTCAGTTCTGCCCCCCAGCCGAAGCCCTTCGCAAACGGCAGAGAAAGCGCGTTACCGTTGTTGATTTGCGCGAACAGGAAAGCATCCGCAGGATCGATGCAGTAACCGCAAATCACACCCGGATGGATGTTCAGGGACATTAACGCGCCCTGCCCGGTACCGCAGCCGGTGACAACAAAATCAACGGCTTTTGCGTTAAGCAGAATGCTCGCCATGATGCCCAGGTGAATATAAGTGAGATGATGATCGTTCTCATCACTCATACCGACGTTATAGACCGGGAAACCTTTCTCATCAGCAACGGCTTTCAGCTCATTAAGGATGATGGGATTCTTAGCGGCCTGGCTGTTTTCCATCATCAGTGCAATTTTCATCTTGTCTCTCCTGAATGCATGGCGGGCGATCCCGCTGTGGATACCTTTTCAACTTAACCTTACTATCAAACAAACGCACTTTCAAATTAAGTGAAAACTTGTTTTAAAAAACAAAGATGCGCTCACAATTTCGCGCGGTGGCCCGGCTCGTTGTAGAGTGAAAGGTCAGATCCTCCGGCTATTCCGGCCATTGCGTCCCGTCGCGTTGGTTACAATGGCGTATTTCCCGTCACGCAGAGTGAAACATGAAACGTGTAATCATAGCCGGAACGATCCTGTTGCTCGCCGGGTGCAGCATCAACCGTCAGGCAGAAGTCAGTAGTACGGATGCCCCAAACGGAATTGTGCGCCTCGACTATGGCCAGACCATGCTCCAAAACGCCTGGTCTGATGACTATGTTAATAACGGTACGGCAACAAAGGCCTGCCAACGCATGGGCTACGCCTCCGCGTCAGCCTACGGGCAGCCGATTAAAACCTGCACCCTGATCAGCGGTTCACTCTGTCTGAACGAAAGTGTGACCATTCAGTATAAATGTCAGGGATATGCCGTTACCTCTTCCAGCCAGAATCCGTGGTATTAACCGCGACTGCCAGTCACGCTGGCAGTTTATTTAATAAGAACAAAAATAATTCTCATTAATAAATATAAATGGCGGCAATGCGTTTTATTCCCATTCGTATTTTTAATAAATAAATATTTATTTTACTTTTTGCAAATAATTAAATAACAAATTATAGTGTCGCTCATCGTGAACCAGAATTAATAAACCGGAGCTGCACCATGTTAAAAACTGAAATGATCGACAAGCTCAATGCGCAAATGAATCTTGAGCTATTTTCTTCCCTGCTTTATCAGCAGATGAGCGCCTGGTGCAGCTATCACAGCTTTGAAGGGGCTGCCGCCTTCCTGCGTCGTCATGCCCAGGAAGAGATGACGCACATGCAGCGTCTGTTTGATTACCTGACGGACACCGGCAGCCTGCCGCGCATTGATAACGTGGTATCGCCTTTCGCCGAGTACGGCTCTCTTGATGAACTGTTCCGTGCCACCTATGAGCACGAACAGCTGATCACCCAGAAAATAAATGAACTGGCTCATGCCGCCATGACCAGTCAGGATTATCCAACCTTTAATTTCCTTCAGTGGTATGTGGCTGAACAGCACGAAGAAGAGAAGCTGTTTAAATCCGTGCTGGATAAATTATCTCTGGCAGGTAAATCCGGGGAAGGTCTGTACTTCATTGATAAAGAGCTGTCGACGCTCGACACGCAGAATTAATAGAAAAGCGGTGCTGAGTTTTCAGCATCGCTTTATTCAATGACGGCAAATTTTACTTTCGTGCGTGGAAAATCCGTCTGCTGCCGGAATGAATTTTCCGCGCGCCGCCAGAAACGCCACCAGCTCCGCGGCTGTCATTTCCGAAGCTGAACAGGTATGGAAACGCGCCGCTTCGCCAAAGCGGGCATGTATCGCCTCAACCAGACTCTCCTTCGTATAGCGCTCACCTGACTCAATCATCATATTCAGCACGTCGTGTCCGTGAATTGACATGGTTACCTCTCGTAAATAAAAAGCAGACTAAACGCTCCCTCCACGGCACGCTTTGCGCTGGCGCAGGTTACCCTTTTCTTTTTGTAAATTAATCATTACACCCTATGTAACGGTGATTTGACGAGATGGGGCTTTTCCCTTACTCTGCGCCGCAGAATGAGTCGCGGTATGGAAGCGTTGAAGAGGAAAGCGTGAAGAACAGAACTCTGGGAAGTATTTTTATCGTCGCCGGGACGACAATTGGCGCAGGAATGTTGGCTATGCCGTTGGCTGCCGCTGGCGTCGGGTTTGGGGTTACCGTAGTACTGCTGGGCGGTCTTTGGGCCCTGATGTGTTACACCGCGCTATTATTGCTGGAGGTTTATCAACATGTCCCTGCCGATACCGGCTTAGGCTCCCTGGCTGCACGCTATCTTGGACGCTACGGGCAGTGGATCACCGGTTTCAGCATGATGTTCCTGATGTACGCGCTGACCGCCGCCTACATCAGCGGCGCCGGGGAGCTAATTGCGTCAAGTATCAATGACGGCTTCGGTGCGTCGCTTTCACCGGAAACAGGCGCCATTGTCTTTACGCTGATCGGTGGCGGTGTGGTTTGTGCGGGCACGTCGCTGGTCGATCTGTTTAACCGTTTTTTGTTTAGCGCCAAAATTCTCTTCCTTGTTGTGATGCTGATGCTGCTGGCACCGCATGTGCACAAGGTTAACCTGCTCTCCCTCCCGCTGGAGAAAGGTCTGGCGCTTTCGGCCATCCCGGTGATTTTCACCTCTTTCGGTTTTCACGGCAGCGTGCCGAGCATCGTGAGTTATATGAACGGTGATATTCGCAAGCTGCGCCGCGTCTTTGTGATCGGCAGCGCCATTCCGTTGATTGCTTACCTGTTCTGGCAGCTGGTGACGCTGGGCAGTATTGATTCCACCACCTTTATCGGCCTGATGGCAGAGCATTCTGGTCTGAATGGATTCCTGGTTGCCCTGCGTAACGTGGTGGCCTCTTCACACGTGGAGCTGGCGGTACATCTGTTTGCAGACCTGGCGCTGGCAACCTCCTTCCTCGGCGTGGCGCTTGGCCTGTTTGACTATATGGCGGATCTGTTCCAGCGTCGCAATACCGTTGCCGGACGCTTACAGACGGGGGCGATGACCTTCCTGCCGCCGCTGGCCTTCGCGCTCTTTTATCCGCGCGGGTTTGTGATGGCGCTAGGGTATGCTGGCGTGGCGTTATCGGTACTGGCCCTGCTGCTGCCTTCCCTGCTGGCGTGGAAGAGCCGCCAGCAACATCCGCAGCAAGGATACCGCGTGGCGGGTGGTAAGCCGCTGCTGTGCGTGGTGTTTGGTTGTGGGGTGGTGATTATTCTGGTGCAGATTTTGATTGCAGCGGGGATGCTGCCGGAAGTGGGAT
This sequence comes from Enterobacter sp. CCUG 70166, assembly GCF_020224095.1. Taxonomy (NCBI): domain Bacteria; kingdom Pseudomonadati; phylum Pseudomonadota; class Gammaproteobacteria; order Enterobacterales; family Enterobacteriaceae; genus Enterobacter; species Enterobacter sp. CCUG 70166. The sequence continues at coordinate 8,481 of NZ_NRIQ01000018.1, read as the reverse complement.
AAAAAAAGGGGCTATGAATAGCCCCTTTTTTCAGTGCAGACAGCAACTCTTAAACTTCTTACCGCTCCCGCACGGACACGGATCGTTACGTCCCACCTTCGACCCGTTCACGATCGGCTTTTTCGCTTCCGGCTGCTGCGGATTAGCCACCCAGTAGTTGTACAAACGCAGCGCCGCAGGCTGAATGCTCTCGATGCTGGCCATATACTCCTCTTCGGTCAGCGCTTCCAGCTTCTCGCTGTGCTCTTCCGTTCCGTGCAGGGCAATCACCGCCAGATCCGCTTCCAGCGCTTCCGGCAGGGATGACCAGTCCGTCAGCGCCACGCCGCGCATGTAGCCATAGCACCACTCTTCCACTACGGTATAGCTCTGACCGTCAACGTCGTTATAGCCAAACAGCGGTTCAAACTGATCCGGGTATTCGCTCAGGCGCTCGGCAATATCGTTCATGTGCTTAAAGCAGAGATCGATAAAACGGTTCATCTCACGATCGTTTTTCCAGCGCGGAATATACTTCTCGCCACCCCATACCGCCACCAGCCAGGTGTCGGGCTCCACCACAACGGGACCGGAAAGTACTGCGGTAAGCATGCCGTCCAGTTCGGACACGTCAATCACGGATGCATCGTCGTGTCCGTAAGAGATTAATGTCTCTTCCAGCCACGCCATCTCGCTTTCATTTAATGGGCCTTCAGCCATTGCTGATACTCCTGATAAAAAAAACGATCCTGACATATATCGCCGCGCATGCCTATCTGAAGTTTAGGTCTTTATTGCTGCAAAAACGTGCAAATCGTGACCGTTGCACAACTTATGGGCTTTGTTGTTAAGGAGATGTGATCTCCGCTGTAAATTCATCTCATCCCGCAAAGGCGCATAAAACGGCGCTCTATACTCAACGTGTTGTGACCCGGTCAAGGGATTAACCATTCTGGCAACCTTTTTGCTTAATGTTCTGCGCGCTTCGCGGTGCGTGGGATCCTCGCCGTATTAAGCACGAGATTGCTTCTAAAGTGCATTTTGTTCTCGCTCTTGTTTTTGGATTTACGATCCATCAGGCGTTCGGGTTTCTACCTGGTGCAAAAACCTCTTTGCTAAGGAACATAATAATGTCGCTGAAATTTACCAAAACTCCCCTCTCCCTGTTGCTGGCCGGTTGTCTGGTGACGGCCTTTTCTGCACAGGCCGATATCGTGATCGGCGTGGCCGGGCCGTTCACAGGCCCGAACGCAACCTATGGCGATCAATACTGGCATGGCGCTACGCAGGCGGCGGAAGACATTAACGCCGCTGGCGGGATCAACGGTGAGAAAATCAAACTGGTTCAGGGCGATGACGCCTGCGAACCCAAACAGGCCGTTGCCGTCGCCAACCGCTTAGTCGATCAGGATAAAGTGAAAGCGGTCGTCGGCCACTTCTGCTCCTCGTCGACCATGCCCGCCTCCGAGGTCTATAGCGATGCCGGGATCCTCTCCATCACCCCCGGCTCAACGAACCCGCTTATTACCGAGCGGGGCATGAGCGATATGTTCCGCATGTGCGGACGTGACGACCAGCAGGGCCAGGTCGCCAGCGATTTTATTCTTGATAAGCTTAAAGCCAAACGGGTCGTCATCATCCACGATAAAGACACCTACGGTCAGGGGCTGGCGGACGCCACTAAAGCGGCGCTGGCGAAACGCGGCGTTAAGGAAGTGATGTACGAAGGGTTGTCCCGCGGGGAGAAAGACTTTAACGCGCTGGTGACCAAAATTGGCGCACAAAAACCAGACGTGGTGTTCTTCGGGGGCTGTCACCCGGAAGCGGGCCCGCTGGTTCGCCAGATGCGTGAACAGGGCGTGCAGGCGAAGTTCTTCTCGGGAGACTGTATCGTCAATGAAGAGATGGTCACCGCCGCCGGTGGGGCGCAGTACACCAACGGTATTTATATGACCTTCGGTAAAGACCCGCGCCTGATCCCGGACGGAAAAGCCGTCATCGAGAAATTCCGCGCCGGTAAATTCGAACCAGAAGGATACACCCTCTACGCCTACGCGTCTGTGCAGGCTATCGCAGCGGCATTCAAGGCCACGAAAGGGACGGATTCCGCAAAAGCCAGCGAGTGGCTGAAGGCCAACCCTGTCGACACGGTGATGGGTAAAAAAGCCTGGGACAGCAAAGGTGACCTCAAAGTGTCTGACTACGTGGTCTACCAGTGGGACGACAAAGGCAAATATAAAGAAGTGCCATAACGGGACGGAATCTGCTCAACGCCGGCAGGTCTGACTGTCGGCGTAACCCTTTATTCAGGTGCGCGACCATGAGTACATTCTTCCTGCAACAATTAATTAATGGCTTAACGCTGGGTTCGGTCTATGGTCTTATCGCCATCGGCTACACCATGGTGTACGGCATCATCGGTATGATCAATTTCGCCCACGGCGAAGTGTATATGATCTCCGCCTATCTCTCGGCCATTGGCCTGGCCCTGCTGGCGTTTTTTGGACTCCACTCCTTTCCGCTGCTGATCCTGGGAACCCTGGTTTTCACCATCGTGGTCACCGGCGTTTATGGCTGGACGATTGAGCGCATCGCCTATAAGCCGCTACGCAATTCGACGCGTCTGGCGCCGCTGATTTCGGCCATCGGGATGTCGTTGATACTGCAAAACTACGTCCAGCTCAGCCAGGGCCCACGGCAGCAGGGCGTACCGACCATGCTGGATGGTGTGCTGCGTTTTCACCTCGGCGAAGGGTTTGTCCAGATAACCTATACCAAAGTCTTTATTCTCATCGCCTCGTTCGCGGGCATGCTGGTGCTGACCTGGATTATCAACCGTACCCGCTTAGGGCGCATGTGCCGCGCGGTGCAGCAGGATCGTAAGATGGCCTCCATTTTGGGTATCAACACCGACAGAATTATTTCGCTGGTGTTTGTTATCGGCGCAGCCATGGCTGGGCTGGCGGGCGTGCTGATCACCATGAATTACGGCACCTTTGATTTTTACGTCGGGTTCGTTATCGGCATCAAGGCCTTTACGGCGGCGGTGCTGGGTGGCATCGGCTCTCTGCCCGGTGCGATGCTTGGCGGGCTGATTCTGGGCGTCGCAGAAGCGCAATTCTCCGGGATGGTGAACTCGGATTATAAAGACGTGTTCTCGTTTGGATTGCTGGTATTAATCCTGATCTTCCGTCCTCAGGGGCTGCTGGGCCGCCCTGTCGTGGCTAAAGTGTAAGGAACAACGCGATGACCTCTGACGGCTTTTCCCTGAAGCGCTGCATTCTGGACGCGATTTTTTCCGGAATGATCGCCCTGATTATTTTCGGCCCGATTGCGGGCGTCATACTGGATGGTTACAGCTTTACCTTTGACGGCCAGCGGCTGGCGTGGATTGTAGGCACGGTGATGGTGGGACGCTTTTTGCTGAGCGCCTTTTCAGCTACGGCGGCCGGAAGACGTTTACAGGCGCGGTTTGAATCTGACAATGCGGGGGTGTATGTCCGGCCACCGGCGTATAAAAGCCGCATGCGCTGGATCATTCCGCTGATTGTCACGCTGGCGATCTGCTTCCCGTTTGTGGCCACAAAATACGTTCTGACGGTCGCTATACTCGGACTGATCTACGTCCTGCTCGGTCTTGGGCTGAACATTGTCGTTGGCCTGGCAGGGCTGCTGGATCTGGGTTATGTCGCCTTCTATGCCATCGGCGCTTACGGACTGGCGCTCGGGTATCAGTATCTGGGGCTTGGGTTCTGGAGCATGCTGCCGCTGGCGGCGCTAATGGCTGCGGGCGCGGGCGCCCTGCTCGGCTTTCCGGTGTTGCGCATGCACGGGGATTATCTCGCCATCGTCACGCTCGGGTTTGGCGAGATCATCCGTCTGGTGCTGAACAACTGGCTTACCTTCACCGGCGGGCCTAACGGCGTTTCAGCCCCTGCCCCGACCTTTTTTGGCCTGGAGTTTGGCCGACGCGCCAAAGAAGGCGGCGTCCCTTTCCACGAGTTCTTCGGCCTGACCTATAACCCCAACATGAAGTTTATTTTCATCTATGCAGTGCTTTTCCTGGTAGTCATGCTGGTGCTGTACATTAAACACCGGCTGACCCGAATGCCCATTGGACGGGCGTGGGAAGCGCTCCGTGAGGATGAAATTGCCTGCCGTTCCATGGGGCTCAACCACGTTCTGGTCAAACTCTCGGCCTTCACCCTGGGCGCATCGACGGCAGGTATCGCCGGGGTGTTTTTTGCCACCTGGCAGGGGTTTGTTAACCCCACCTCTTTCACCTTTTTTGAATCGGCCCTCATCCTCGCGATTGTGGTCCTGGGCGGGATGGGCTCCACCGTCGGCGTCGTACTGGCCGCCTTTGTGCTGACCGTCACGCCGGAACTGCTGCGCAGCTTTGCGGAATACCGCGTGCTACTGTTTGGCATGCTGATGGTGGTGATGATGATCTGGCGTCCTCGCGGTCTGATCCGCATCAACCGCAGCGGATTTGCCGTGCGTAAAGGAGTGGCGCCATGAACGCAACGATTTTGCGTGTAGAACATCTGATGATGCACTTCGGCGGGATCAAGGCCTTAAACGACGTCAATCTTGAGGTGCAGCGCGGCTCTATTACTGCACTCATTGGGCCTAACGGCGCGGGAAAAACAACCGTCTTTAACTGCCTGACCGGTTTCTACCGGGCCTCCGGCGGCAACATTCTGTTCAATGCACGAAATAAAACCACCAATGTCATTCAGGTGCTCGGCCAGAAACTCCAGCCGGGCGACTGGCTCAGCCCGGCGCAGCTTGGTCAACGCCTGTTCTATAAGATGTTTGGCGGCACGCATCTGGTGAACCGCGCGGGTCTTGCGCGCACGTTTCAGAACATCCGCCTGTTCCGCGAGATGTCCGTTGTGGAAAACCTGCTGGTGGCACAGCACATGCGCGTCAACCGCAATCTGCTGGCGGGGGTGCTGAACACCCCTGCGTATCGTCGGGCAGAGAACGAGGCGCTGGACCGGGCGTTTTACTGGCTGGAGGTGGTGGATCTGGTAGATTGCGCGAACCGTCTGGCCGGGGAAATGTCCTATGGCCAGCAACGACGCCTCGAAATCGCCCGCGCCATGTGCACCGGCCCGGAGATGATTTGTCTCGATGAACCTGCTGCCGGCCTGAACCCGGTGGAGACGCACAAGCTGAGCGAGATCATCCGGTTCCTGCGCGACCACCACGACATCACGGTTTTGCTGATCGAGCATGATATGGGGATGGTGATGGGCATTTCAGATGACATCATTGTGCTCGATCACGGCGATGTGATTGCCAGAGGTAAACCGGCTGAGATCCAGCACAATGAAAAAGTGATTGCCGCGTATCTGGGCACCGACGAAAGCGAGGTAAATCTGTGAGCGCACCGATGCTTCAATTTCATAATGTGGACGTTTTTTACGGGGTGATCTAGGCGTTGAAGCAGGTTTCACTTGAGGTAAACAAAGGGGAAACCGTGGCCCTGATTGGCGCTAACGGCGCGGGGAAGTCAACATTACTGATGTCTGTCTTTGGTCAGCCCCGGATCCGCAACGGGCAGAACCTCTTCTGCGGCGAGGATATCAGCCACAAATCCACCCACTATGTTGCCACCGGCGGCATCGCGCAGGCACCTGAGGGACGACGCATTTTCCCGGATATGTCTGTAGAAGAGAACCTGCTGATGGGGACAATCCCCGTCGGCAATCAGCATGCAGCTGAAGATATGCAAAGCATGTTCGACCTCTTCCCTCGCCTCAAGGAGCGGCGTAATCAGCGGGCGATGACGCTTTCCGGCGGTGAACAGCAGATGCTGGCTATCGCCCGGGCGCTGATGAGCCGTCCTAAACTTCTGCTGCTGGATGAACCCAGCCTCGGCCTCGCACCAATCGTGGTTAAACAGATCTTCCATACGCTGCGCGAACTGGCCCGTAACGGAATGACGATTTTTCTGGTCGAGCAGAATGCCCACCACGCGCTGAAGTTGTCCGACCGCGGCTATGTGATGGTTAACGGGCAGATTCGGTTAAGCGGCAGCGGCGAGGCGTTGCTGAAGGATCCGGAGGTGAGGAAGGCGTACCTGGGCGGCGTGTGAAGCCTGGAGGTTATAGTGAGAAAAACTCACAGTGATTGCCATTATTAATCGTTTTTCTGATGCGACCACATTCAAATATCATCTTCACGACCCGCCTTTGCGCGGGTCGATAAAACGTTCAGCCGCAAACTGAATAATAATGATAAGAGGATCCGGGGCAAATATGACACTTGATGCGTTATATCAGTTATTGAAAACTGTATTACCACCTGACACCGATTCAGCCGATGATTTACAGGATTTTATGGCCATGCTTATGGCTAAGAAACATCACTCTGAGGCTCTTTCACCGTTTTCGCAGCGCGTATACATGCTGTCCGTTGCCCATCGCGACCCTAAGCAAGCGGCTGCGCTGATTTCAGCCTGTCATCCTGAAGCAGGAAAGCCCCTTCCGCTGCTCGACTTCTCCGGCTGGCCGCACGTGCGCTACGCCACGTCGGGTGAATTACAGACGCCTGAGACTGAAGAATATTTTCACAGGATTTCGTCTGCCGCCACGATATTACGCGGTGCAATTATTGACGCTGAGCAGCAGAAAAACACGCCAGCATTTTATATTCTGGATAAGGTACTCAGCCTGAACAGCGCTTTGCCAGAACGCTATAAAAAGATGGCAAACATCTCTTACTCATAACGGTATTAATAAACCCGGCTTTCATCGTATTCCAGGTAATCGATATCCAGAGCCGGAACGACCGGGGTATGGTTTTGCAGCCAGCCCAGAAGGTGCTGGATGCTCTCTCTTTTGAGCGAATTTTTTGGCCAGACGAGGTAGTAACCATCTCCCGTCGCGATAGCTTCCCTGAACGGCAGGCCCAGCAGGCCGCTTTTCAGGGCATCAAGCGTGAGATGCAGGTCGGCGATAGCGATGCCGTGCCCGTTCATCGCGGCGATACTTCCCTGTTCAAGGGTATCAAACACCATGCCGCTGCTCATATCGAGCCCCGGAAACAATCCTGTTCTTCGCAGCCAGCGCCGCCAGTCACGTCTGTCCGGTGAAGGATGGATCAAATCGCATTGCGAAAGCTGCTGCCGGGCCGGTTCGATAAGCGATGGGGTGCAAACCGGGATAAGCCATTCATGAAAAAGCAGCTGGCTTTCCGTTGTCTCACCAAAACGGCCATTACCGAGAAGGATGGCGCAGTCGTATGGCTCAAGACTGAAATCAACGGTGTCAATGTCCATCCAGACGCTGGCAATCTCCACCTGCGGTTTTGGATGGTTGTTGCGAAAAGATCGCAGCACGTCGAGAAGCCATCTCATGGTCAGGGTGCTGGGTGTTTTTAACCGCAGCAGATGGTTTTCACTGCGAAATGCCCGGCAGGCCCATTCAATGCTCGTGAAGCTTTCGTTAAGCTGTCCGGCAAGCACTCGCCCGGCTTCAGTGACCTCCACGCGAGGACCTAGCCTTTTGAAAAGCTCGCAGTCGAACCACAGTTCAAGGGTACGGACATGTCTGCTGACCGCGCCCGGCGTAATATTGAGCGTTTCAGCAGCTTTACTGAAGGAGTTCAACCGCGCAGCAACTTCAAACGCACGCAGTGCATACAATGGCGGTAAAGACATAGCGTCCCTTAAATGAAAAATTCATTATGCTAAAACTTGTTCCGGGGCAACGCCAGCAAGTAAATTATGGAGAAAAACAATGATCCCCAATATACCGAGTCATAGCGATAGGGGTCAAAATCTATATGCAAAAAGCTGCTGACAAACTCGTAGCCATTGGCAAAGATGTTTATCTGAACGGCTGCAATAGCGATTACAAACACCCTATACGCGATAAATAGCGGGTATTTATGCAGCCTGTGAACTTTTAGTTTGCCGAGATAAAGCAAGAAAAAAATTGCAATAGATACAATGAAATAGGCCACGGCAGGCCAAAAAGGTGGATGAAGCGAAAATTCTAACTCTTGAGACATAATCAATTCTCTTTTGCTATCTGGTACATCTGCCAACCCGTAATGCTCCCACTGGTCAAATCCAGCGCCATTGCGGTTTTAGATGCCTCTTGCCAGCCTCTGATATAAACGGATTGGATATTGTGGAATAAACTCCAGGACTTCTCTCTGGGACCCAAAACTTTTCTGCCCGCACCATATGCCGATAAAGAGAGATCAACGACGCCATAGACTAACTCAGCCTGGTTATTACCATAACCTAACTTCGTAGCAGCAAATCTAAAGGGATATCGGATCTGGAAGGAACGCTTAACGAAAAACAGGGAATCGCTGGTCATAAAAACGCGTCACAGACAGCACGTTATGATAGAAAAATTCCTATAGTTCCGGTAGTCGGAGGGCAGTAATGCCCTCTTTTTATGGTGAAGCCGAATGGAGAAAGAATGGCGAATGGCGAAAATTAGGCAATAAAAAACCACCTTTCTGAAGTGAACCCCG